>CAINDP010000248.1 GCA_903847405.1 uncultured Myxococcales bacterium
GTCGTCATGGCCGCGGGCAACCTGGAGGAGGACCACGCCATCGTGTCGCCGATGTCGTCGGCCCTGTTGAACCGCTTCGCGCACCTGTCGTTGCGGGCCGACGCCGACGCATGGGTGCGGTGGGCGAACAAGGCCGGCGTGCACGAGGCGGTGGTTGCCTTCATTGCCCGGGAGGGGGAATCGGCGTTGTACGAGGCGCCGGGGGACGGGCCCTTCCCGACTCCGCGGTCGTGGGAAATGACCAGTCGGGCGCTGGCGACGGCCCGGCCCGAGGACCGGCGGCGCGTGGTGGCGGCGTGCGTGGGGACGAAGGCGGCCGAGCGCTTCTTCGCGTTCCTGATGCTGTACGAGCGGGTCGATCCGCGGGGCATCGTCGAGCGCGGCGATCCGATGGACTTCACGTTGGAGGGTGCGACGGATCCGTCCTTCGCGCAGGCCTGTGTGCATACGGTGGCGTCGTGGGTCGCCCGGGGCGGCGAACTGGACGACGCCTTCCTGCCGAACGTGGTGCGCTTCTTGCGCTCGCCGGGCCTGGACGTCGAGTTCGCGTTCCTGTTCCTGCGGCGCCTGAAGGGGCGGGGGAACCTGCTGGTGCGCCTGCGGGCGTTGCCGGAGTTCCGCGAAATGGCGGCCGCGATCTGCGCCGTGCACGTGGGCCTGGAAGGCGCGGGGGTCGCATGAAGCGCGTCCGGGACGAACGGAAGGACTTTGAACGCGAGCACCGGCGCATCGCGACGGTCCGGATGCAACTGCTGCAGCACCACCCCTTCTGGGGCTACCTGCTGCTGGATGCCGAGTTTCGGCCCTCGCCCGACCTCCCGACCCTGGCGGCCACCGACGGCGTTCGGCGCATCTGGTACAACCCCCGCTATACCCGGTACCTGCCGTACCGCGAACTGGGGTTCGTGCTGCTGCACGAGATTGGCCACGTGGTGATGGAAAGCCTGGCGCGCCGCCGCGACCGGGAGCACGGGCGCTGGAACCTGGCGACCGACTACGCGATCAACCGGATGGTGGCGTCGATCCTGGAACCGGGGCGTAGCATGCGGCCCATGTACCAGATTCCGCGGCGGCACATCCCGGGCCTTGGGGACCTGCGGCCGCCCCTGCACGATCGCTACGACGACATGACGGCGGAAACCATCTTCGAGTCCCTGGGCGAGGACGACATCGCCGACTGGCCCCGTGGCGAACTCGACCTGGAATACGGCGAGGACGGCAGCCTGGGCCTGCCACAGCCCCCGGCGCCCGATCGGCGGATGGGGCGCCTGGTGCGGGTGTCCGAGGACGTCGGTCGCCTGGACCTGCACGTACCGCCGGAGGCGCTGGAACCCGCGGACGGCGACGATATCGGGGATCGGGCGAAGGAACGGGTGCGTCGTGCCGCCGAGCACGCGACCTCCCTGGACCAGGCCGGCGACGTGCCGGGCGACGTGCGGCGGGCCTTGCAGCCGAAAGGCAACGAGGAAGTCCCCTGGTGGGAACTGCTGCGCGAGCACCTGGGCCGCTCGATCCAGCGGGACGACTTTTCCCGGGCCCGCCCCAACCGCCGGTGGATGGCCTACGACCTCGTGATGCCCTCGCTGCGATCCGACCGTCCCGGCGACGTGATCATCGCCCTGGACACCTCGGCCAGCATGCGGCTATCCGATCTGGCCGCGGTCGGCCGAGAGATCCGCCCCCTGCTGAAACTGGCCGAGGAAGCGATCCTGGTGGTCCACGACGCCGCGATCCAGGAAATCGTCCGCGGCTCCGCCGACATCCTCAAGTGGCTGGCCGCCGGCTACGCGAAGGGCGGCGGCAGCACCGACCACCGCCCGGTGTTTGAATGGCTGGCGCGCGAAGGGTTGGAGCCGGACGTGTTCGTGGGTTTGACGGACCTGGAATCGTGGTTTCCCGACCGCGCCCCGCCGTGGCCCTGCATCTGGGTGGTGCCGCTACGGGCGTGGAAGCACAAGGTGCCCTGGGGCACGCGGGTGGACGTGATGCCGGTTTGAGGAGACGTCGTGGACACCTTTCATCCACGCAAATCGCACTGATGCTCTACTATCCCTCGATGTCATCGACGGTAATTCCATCCAGCGTCGCTTCTCTCGGGGTGGCAATCCACGATCGCGGCTTTCCGGGCATGGCCAGTCAACAGACCTGCGCCCCGTTCCTGTTCGACGGGCATCTGGTCCTCGGAAAGGGACCCGCGAACAGGCGGGTGCTGGCCCGGATCTCGCTGCAGGCGGTAAACGGGGTCGAGGCATACTCGAAGCCCGTGTCGAAGGAGCATAGACAAGGGCACGGTTGCATTGTGTCCGTGCTGAAAGCAGGCATCCTCGCTTCGGCCGGCCTGTACATGGGCGGGCCGGTCGGGTGTTTGATCGGCTTGTTCGTCGCGGTCGCCTGGTCGGTGGCAGGCAGCAGGAAGCCACTCCCGCCCAACTGGTTCATTCGCGTGTCATGGCTGGAAGGCGAAGTCACTCGAGCAGCCCACCTGAAGGTCATCAATCCATACGGCGTAGAACGGCACGCGTACAAGGTCGTGAAGGCGATCTTGAAGGCGGCCCGGGAGACCCCGCGTGCAACAGGCGCGCCTGTGCCAGAGAACATCGCGATGGCACCGATGAAGATGCCAGCGCTCCCTGCCGAGAACAGTGGGAAGCGCGGAACGCGGTCGAAGGCCGTCGAGCGTCAGACCGAGGCCCGCCCCAACGCCTCACCTCTCTACCGCAAGCAGTTCGCCCACCAGGTTCGCTGGAAGGAAGTGGTTGCGGGAGTCAAGGATCGCGGCAGCCACAACGGGGAGCCCCGGAGTTACCTGTTCCCGCCGGATCGCTGGGAAGAGAACCTCCTGCCGACCTACCGCCCGGACGTGCTGGCGCACCTGGCGAAGCACGGAATCCAACGGCACGATTTCGCCCACCACGTCATGTCGTCGCAGGTCTTCGCGTTGAACCTCGCGGCACCATTCTTCCGCCGCCCGGAGTTGTTGACGCCCGTAATTGGCGACGCGGCCCTGGATGGCGTGATCCGGGTCGAGGCCGAGGTCATCGGCGACTGCAACTACCTGAACGAGCCCGGCGGCCGAGGTTCGATGCGGACCAGCGCAGACCTCGGCATCTGGATCCGGATGAAGAACGGAGGGACCCACCTGACCCTGATCGAGGTGAAGTTCACGGAACGCGGGTTCGGAGAGTGCCGGAAGGGCGCGGTACGCGGAGGGCCCTGCAATTGTGACGGGGCCGCGATCGTCCGAAGCCGGGGCACACTCTGCCCTCTCTCGGCTCCCCCGCACAACCGACTCTACTGGAGGCTCATGTTCGAATTGGACGTGTTCAAGGAAACGGAACTCCTCAAGTCGCGGGCCTGTCCGTTCCGGCATGGGGGGTACCAGTTGATGCGCAACCAGGTCTTGGCGCGAGCCATCGAAGCCGATCCCGCCAGCGGGATCGACCGCGCCGACTTTGCGACCCTGTTGCACGATGACAACGAAGCGATCCAGGGATTCCTGCACCCCATCGCAGGGTCCGACCGGCTTCAGGCGGGTTGGACGGGCGTCCTCAGGCAACCCAAGAAGTTCATGGTTCTAGACGCCAGGCGCTGGGTCACCGACTTGGGCCGGAACCCAGAACTTGCCTCATGGGCGCGGACCATGAACGAGCGATACTTTCCATACCCATCCGCGGTGGACGACGCCGGGGATGAGGTGGAAGCCTCGTCACCGCCCAGGCGCGCCACCGTTTCGAGATCGAAAGAGCCGGTCGTTGCGGCGAAGTCCAAGGCGGCCCAACCGGTCCTGGTCGCGCCGATTGCTCCGTCCTTCGCCCTCCGTCCCGGGCACGTCAAGACCTTGGAGTGGCTGGCGTCGCCCGAATTCGCCGAGGTGAAGCGATTGCACGATCGCGTCATCGGATTCGGAGGCGTCTATTTCCGGCCGACCGACAAGGGTGTCGTGGTGATCGTGCTGGACGGACGTGCGCCGGGGTACGTGGGCTTCCGGACGTCGCGCAAGGACAGCGGATACCTGCTGACGCCGGGAAGGGCGGGTGCCTTGGACGAACAGCATTTGCGCGACCGCTACCAGGCGTTCCAGGTGTGGCTTCAGACGGTGGGAGGCAGTTCGGTCGAAGAACAGGCGGTCATCCCTTGGCTCAGACGAGCCTTGCAGAACGAACTGGTCTTGTCCGGACTGCCCCGGTCGGGCGGCGACTGGGTGTTCCTGAACCAGGAATGGCGGTTCCAGCGAGGCGATGGCGTCGGCAAGAAGAGCGATGTCATCGCGGTCAACGCGAGAACCGGCCAGATCGGCATCATCGAAGCCAAGAGCAGCGCTTCCAAACGTGCAGAAGCCGTGGCTCAGGTCTGCGAGTACGGTCGATACTGGAAGCGTGACGCCCAGGAACTGGCGCCGTTCTTCACCCGACTCCTGCGTGCCATGGGTTCCCTGTACGGAAACTCCTGGGCCTCCACGGGCACCGTGTCCGATTCGCGGGCCGCGCTCTTCTTCGCGTACCCCGGGAGCTCGGGAAACATGAAGGTTGAGGAGGTTGGGTAGCGGGAGTAGTTCACCTCGAGCGAAGACGCCTGGGGGCGGTTGCCTACAGGTTCCCCCTTGGACCGTGTTCGTCAACTGATCGCCAGCTAGCGGAGAACAATGACCGAACCGCGAACCCCGGCGGCTCGCAGACCTTGTTTCACCTGGTCTGCGACCGCCTGTTCCGCCTCCCCCGGCAAGATCGTGGCGAAGAAGCCTTTGACTCCACCAACGCCCGAAGCGTCCACGTTGTGGACCTCGATCACGCCACGCGAGGCGATGCGCACGGTCGCGCGGACTCCGCGCGATGCGAGGGTGGATGAGACTTGCTCTGCAACCTTCTTGTCCACCTTGGCGTGGACGTCCATTCCCAGAAACGAAGCGATTCGGGAGCCAGTCGGGGACGACTCTTTCGCCAGGGTCAAGTGATTGTCGAACCTGATGCGAATCATTCCAACTTCTCCAAATGAGAACCGGGACGCTGTGCTCGGCGAAATTGTGCTACTTGCCATTGAACAAGCGATAGATGCCGTAGCCCGCTAGCCCGGCGAGTGCACCCACAGCTGCGCCGATCGGGCCCGCGGCCGCTCCGACTCCGGTTCCCGCACCGACCATGCCGGCAGCGGTCATGCCGGTCGCCGCGATTGCGCCGTAGCCAGCAGCTGCCCCGACCCCGGTGGCCCCCGCCGCTTTGGCTGCTTCCCATGTGCGATCATCCTTCCTCGCCACTTTCCACTCCTCGTCTTCAAGATCCACACGCATTCCCAAGAGCTGCCGACACCAGAATTGAGCTCGTCATCAGTCCAGGAACCTCCAGAGACCGATGAGAGTGCCGCCGGAAAGGACGAGCATCACTCCGGTCCAGACGATGACTCTCAAGGCGGTCTTCCCGCCCGTGTCGACGACCTTCTCCAGTGCTTGGCCGCCTTCCGCCACCACCCTTCCGAGCACTTGTCCGCTATCGGCAACCACTTCTCGCAGGGCCAGCTTCCCCTGATCTAGAACGGGGGCGACTTGGTCCTCCAGGAACCTCACTTTCCGGAAGTGGTGGTGCTGCCCCTTCGCTTGGAAAAAGACGAACGTGCTACTCCCGTAAGCTGTCTTCGGATACTCCGCGAGCTCTCTGCCGTGCAATGTGAATGCGCGTAGGTCGTACCAGACGTACTCGCAGGGCAGGTAGCCGATAGCTCCGGGTTCCACTTGATCCTCGGCGATCTTGATCCCTGCCCATCGCAAACGGGCCAGGATAGGAGTGCCGGTGTCGTTCCTGATAGTCATGCACGTCGAGGCCACGTTACCCCTCAGTTCGTGGATTTCAGCGGCTGTTCATTCCGCGCCTGCGTGTACTCTTTCTTGAGTTCATCGACGTTCATCTTCATGTCGCTCCGGCACCAAGCCTTCGCCGCCTTGCCGACCGCAAAGGTGATCGAGGAAGCGATGGCGATCTTCGCCCCCGGAATGAACGAAGCGAGCACCAGACCGGCGAACGACGCGCCAATCGAGGCAATGAAACCCCTGACCATCGAGTCCGTCAGTTCAAGTCCGTAGTTCGATCCGAGTTGCTTCACCATATAGATTTCGTTCGCGATCAACGGGTATATGTCCGCAAGCGGAACAGGCACCACGGCAATCGCCGCAGCGCGACCCGTGGCCCATCGTACGATGGAATTGGCCTCCGTATCCATTCGCGCAGTGATCTCCGGAGTGCGCTCCGCAAGGAATCTGGCGAGACGGAGGTCATCTCCATTCCGCACGGTCAAATTGACCAGCAAGTTCGAAAGTAGATCCAAGCCTTCCCCGGTCCTCGTACTGGTTTCGATGCTGTGCGCTGACTTGAGCGATCCGCGCAGTTGACCGAAAACCTGGCGCGCCGATTCACGATCCGCGTCAACCTTGTTGCAGACCAGAATCACGGGCCGCGTCGTCGCCGCCAACTGCTCGTGGCAGCCAGCAACGGACTTAGTCAATCCTTCGTTTGCATTTACGATGTGTACGAAGACGTCGCTTTCGCCGAGGAAGTCAAAGGTCTTCGCCGCGACAGCCGCCTCGACGTCTTCAAGTCCAGGTGTATCGGCGATGAATACGTCGTTCCCGAGAGGGTATTTCTTGACCTCCTTTGTCCAGCCTGCAACTGGAGATACATCCGCCAACTTCTTCTTCAGCAGGCGATTGCACAGGGACGATTTTCCGGCATTCACTTTTCCGATCAGCGTCACAACGATGGGAGTAGCATCCATTAGTTCACCGACCGCTTGTTTTTGTTCTCGCGCATGAACTCTTCTGCAGCCTGCCGGAACACCTCCTGCAGGTCCTCCATGGAGGTCTTCATTCCAGTTTGGTAGTAGATTTTTGCCGCCTGCCCAAGCCCAAAGGTCATGCTTGCAGCGGTAAGTCCTGCGGTGCCAGCCGCGATGGCCTCGCCCCAAGGACCACCAACCCACCCGAAGAGTTTAAGCGCCGCGCGAAAGAGCATCTTCCCGACGCGTCCGGCGGCGATCTCTGTGATGAACGGGAGGATATCCCTACGCGTCGCTTCGACACCGTAGGCGTTTGCAATCCTTATAGCGAGTCCAACCTGCAGGGCCGTGAGCGGGATCGAATCCGAGAAGGGTAGAGGGATCACGCCAAGACCGAACGCGATTCCGGTCGCGCCCCAGATCCACTTGTCGATGATCGCGTCCTTGTCCCTGACGAGTTTGGCGAAAAGAAGATCTTTGCCGTTTTCGGCGAGGATTGTGGCGATGCCGGCATTCAACTGCGGGATGCCGTCGAGCGTTCTCGCGGAAACAGGGAACATCAGGTCGTCAGGGGTCAAGCCGAGCCGCTGCCGAGTGTCAGAAAGCTTGATACGCCGCCATTCCTCGGGCGTGTCGTCGTCTTGCTGTGTCGCCAAATCCATCTTGTTCAGAACGACGACGACCGGTCGTCCCGACGCCTTCATGTTAGCCAGTGTGTCCCGGTACGGACGGGTCGCGCCGACATCGGCGTTCACGACGAGAAGTACGATATCAGCGTCCTTCTCGATGAACTTCTCCGTCCTGGCGGACACATCGGAGTTCACGTCCTCAAGCCCAGGGGTATCCGCGATCATGATGTTCGGCATATGGGGAATCGGGAAGAGTTGGACCTCTTTGGTCCAACCGGCGATCGGCTTCACATCAGCATATTTACAGCCGGTCATTGCGTTGATCAGCTTCGACTTTCCGGAGTTCACTGAACCAAGCAGGCTGATCACGAGACGCTGCTGAAGCGCGCTCTGCGCTTTCTTCGCCTCCTCGTCGAACAATTGCTCCGCATTCTCCTCTGCTCGTGAGAAGTCCACCTGATTCTCGAAAGTAGGATCTGTGCTGACGAAGTCAGTGGTCATTGATTCGCTCCCCAGTTTGCGAGTTTCGTGCAGGTATGGCAGGTCCACGGTCACCATGTCCGGAGCCCTCAGGTTTCGGGGTCGCAAGTTTGGCTTCGGCGACGGACAGTAGGGCATCGAGCCCCTTCAACCCTAACCGGAATCGGTCGAGCGCCTGCTGACGTGCGGATGCCGGTTGCGGGGCGCTCGCCCGGCGAATTACGTAGATTCCGATAAGGGTCAGTACGACAAGGTCGAACAAGACCAAGTTGGCGAGTGCCACCCAAACGAGGGCCTCTGTCCCGTCCATGTGCCGCCCGCAACCCACCGAGGTGATGCCGACGCTACTGCCGTGAGTTGCCGATGTCAATGTGATCTAAGTGACCAACCACAACGCGTCCAGCCCCAGTTCCCTTGCGACCCGCACAGCCTCCGAAATCCGATGCACAATGGGCATCCCCCGCGTGTTGAACGAGGTGTTGATGACACCCTGAACGCCGTATCGGTGGCGCAAGGTCCGAAGCACCTGATGGATGTGGTCCAGTTGGGGGGCATGTTCGTCCACGATCTGCGCCCTGACCGTCCCGTCGGCATGAACGCAACCTTCGAATGGCGCCAGCCAGCCGGGGGCCAGGGGCCACGCCCCCAGCATGAAACGTCCAAGGGCGCTTCCATCGACGTACCCCACCAACGCCTCTCGTGCGACTTCCGGCAGAAGCATGGGCGCCACGGGTCGATACCACTCCCGCTGCTTCATGTCCTCGCTCAACCGACGTCTCAGCGACACGGAATCCGGTCGGGCAAGCAGGCTGCGGTGCCCCAGGGCGCGGGGCCCGACCTCCGCGTCGCCCGCCCAGACGCCGATGATCTTGCCGTCCGCGATGGCCTTGGCTGCCTCGTCGGGGGTGCGCAGAATGGGCACGCCGGCCGCTGCGATCGCGGGCGATTCGATGGGCACCGTGTTCAGGAAGGGCGAGTGCGGCCGAACGTCGTGACCCGCACGCCACTCCAGGAACGCGGCCGCTCCCAGCGCCAGCCCCGCATCGCTGGGGGCCGGTGGGATGCTGACCGACTCGAAGCCCAACTCCTGTTCAATGCGGACGTTGGCGTGGATGTTCAGCGCCGCGCCGCCCGAGTAGTACAGGTGACGCGCCCCGGTGCTGGCCCGATGCGTTCGGATGTACGCGAGGACCTCCTCCTCGAAGTGCCGCTGCATGCACGCGGCCAGAACCTGGCTGCCACGATCGCGAGGCGAGAAGGCGACAAGGGGCAAGCCGGGAAGGCCACGTTGCAACGCGGCGCAGGCCTCATCCCTGAACAGCGAACCGTCCCGCATCCACGCGTGCCGCGTCAGCCATTCGGTGGTGGCCAGGTCCGGCCGGCCGAAACTCGCCAGGCCCATCAACTTGCCCGGCATGCTCAGGTGGTCCTTGGCATCCAGCCCGAGGATCCAGCGGGACAACGGACTGTCGTTGAAATTGTTCGCCGCACCTTTGAGGCCCGCATGCCACCCGTGATCCAGGCAGGTGACTTGCCGGCCATCCCAATACCAGGCGCTGGCGCAGGAGCGGGAGGCTCCCCCATCCACGTGGATCAGTAGGCTGTTGGAGGGGAAGGGTCCGAAAAAGGGCAGGCCGGTGGCCACGTGCGCCATCTCGTGGCAGATGGTGTAGAAGCGCGCGGGATGGGGCGTCCCCTGGATCTTCAGTCGTCCGCGGCACTCGGCCAGGATCTCGGGGACCTCCAGGTCGCCGGCCCCGGTGATCTCGAGCATGCCGCGGGCAGAACGAAAATCGCAGCCCGTAAACGAGTTGACCAGGACGATCTGGACGGGCTCGCCGGGCCGAAGCAGGGACCCAACGAGATCCTCGAAATGCGCATCCAGGGCGCCGTCGTGCTTGCGGCCGGTGTGGCGCTCCAGCTCCTGGCAGTAGACCACGCGCCCGTTTTCCATGACGGCGACGCCGTGATCGTGGGACGTGCCGTCGGCATCCCGACCCGGGACCCCGTGAAGGCCAATCGTCAGCATCGGCCGCCCTCCCGGATACCCGCGAAACGGCGGAAGGCGGTCGTGGCCCCCGGGTTCTTCACCAGGCAGACGCCCTCCAGGTAGGTGCACCAGTCGCTTCGATCCGGTGCCTTCAGGCCCAGGTAGCTCATCAGTGCGGCCGAGAAGAAGTCATGCGTGACGAACACCGTGCAGTCGGCTTCGGCCACTTGTTCGTCGAGGAACGCCAGCAACTGTTCGGAGGCTTCGGGAATGGGCCGCATGCCGAGGGCCAGGCCGCTGTCCAGATAGCCGCCCGCGAACGCGTGGAAGTCGGTTCGCATCAGTTCCGAATGGACGCCCGAGCCGTCGAAGTAGATGCCGGGTTCCCCGAGGTGGGTATGGGTGCGGATTTCCGAGGCGCCCGACCCCGCCCCCCGCGCGATCGCCTCGCCGGTCTGCCTGCAGCGATTGACCGGGCTGGACCAGATCCCGAACCGGACGGTTCCCGCAAGTTCCTGGCCGAGACGCGTCGCGTCGGCGATTCCCCGTTCCGTCAGGAGGACGTCGTTCCCCCAGTTGGGGGTTTCGCGGGTGATGGGATCGCGCTCCGCGTGGCGCAGGAAGAGGCCGATCCTGGTCCCCTGGCCGAGGAGACTGCGGATCTCGGCGAGCGTGATGGGCTCGAGGCTCGCGGCGACGTGGGTCCAGGTGCCGTTGACGCGTAGTCGCAGAAACCCGCCGTCCCATCCCCGGCACAGGGCCACGCCGTTGTAGAACGGCTCCGCGGCCTGGAATCGCTGCGGGTGAATCGGCCTGCCCGTTCTGTCCACATGGTGGAACCCATGCTCGTCGGCGACGACGGCGTGTCCCTTGTGGAACGGTTCCGCGTGGACGTATGTGGCCGTGTTCAGCGGTTCCCCATTCTTCCGTATGTGGAGGGCGCCGCCAGTCCCGTGGGCGACGGCCACGCCGTTGCGGAAGTCCCCCGCGTACCGGAACCGCAAGGAATAGGCGTCCGCACCCGAAGCATCGACGTGGAAGAACCCGCGCTGGTCCTGCACGGTGCAGCGGCCATCCTGGAAATTGCCCGACCAGCGGAATCGCCGCTCGTGGATGGGGCTCCCGTCCACGCGGATGTGGAACCATCCGCGCCCGTCCCGCACGGCCGCCACGCCTTCGTAGAACCCGCATGCCTCCAAGAAGCGGAACGTGTACCGCGGGTTCGCGTCGAGGTCCACGTGGTACGCGCCCGTTTCGTCCCGGACCGCGGCCAGGCCTTCCGGGGCATGGAAGCTCATGGCCGCCTGGAACACCTTCCCCTTCCAGGGATCGCCATCCAGCAGGAACCCCGTTCCGGACTCGTTCAGCGTCGGGTGGTCAGTCATTGGCATCCTCCTCGACCGGGCGTCTCATGTTGCATTTCAGGCAGTTCGGGTGGCGGCCCCAGCCTTCCACGAAGTCCCGGTACCGGAGTGACGTCCACAGATCCATGAACGGTGCGTCGAGCACGCTGCCGAATTCGCCGAAGGCCTTTCGTTCGCCGCGGGGACAGCAGCAAACCTGGAATGTGCCGTCGGCCTCGATCCACGCTTCCCGTCCGAGGAACGGGCATCGGGTCGCGGTGCCGTCACGAGGCTCGCTGTCGAGCCGGATCGGCTCCACGTTTTCCAGCCGGATCCGCTTGCCGTTCGGCGCCGTTTCGTGCTCGGCGATTTCTCGGAGGACATCGACCATCCGGTTCCACCTTGCGGCGGCCTCGTGGGATCGCCGCAGGGATTCCGCTTCCATCTGCGGCCAGGTCACCCAGAGCTGGTGCCCCTTGAAACGGTCGAGCCCGTTCGCGATGGCCCAGCGGAGCAGGCGGGGCAATTCCTCCAAGGTGCTTTCCATGAACGTCGCCTGGACAGTGGCGGTGCTGGTCTGGCCTGTCTCGGTTTCGCGCCGGCATTTCAGTTCGAGGTACCGCCGGATGTTCTGGAGTTGCAGCCGCGCGCCTGCTCCGGGCATGACCCGCTCGGCCACGGCCGGTTCGATCGCGTTGACGCTGAACTTGACGTCGGACACGACGGGCAGGAGGGCGGCCGTCCACGCATCGACACCCCCGCGACCCGGGAACGTGCCGTTGGTGGTCAGGTTGACCTTGACCCCGGTGCGGGCCGCCAGTTCCAGCAGCCGCCGGAAGTCCGGATACAGCAACGGCTCCCCCATGGTCGAGGGCAGGATCTCCTGCAGGCCGCGCTGGGCCAGTTCCAGGACGACGCGTTCCACGACGTCGAAATCCAGGAGCGGCAACTCCTTCGGGTCGGCCGATGCATAGCGGCTGTGCGTGTCGCACATGGGGCAATGCAGGTTGCACAGGCCCGGGTTCGTGACGAAAGTGACGCGTCGAGGCGCCGGGCACATCGGGAGAGCGGGCGTGCGGCGGGTCCCGGCCAACCCCTGGTAGACAGCGACGCACGCCTCGGCGTCGTCCGCGATGGTCCTCACGCTGCCCCGGTCGGGCTTGAGGGCGCCCAGGCGACCCGGGTCGTCCATCACACGCTGCAACAGGCCGCGGAGCGCCCCCACATCGCCCAGCGGGAAGAGGAAGCCGTTCCTGCCGTCCTGTACCAGTTCGGCCATGCCGCCGGCGTCGGACGTGATCACGGGCAACTCCGCCAGCAGGGCCTCCTGGATCACCAGCGGCGAGTTCTCCAACCAGAGGGAAGGCGCGACCAGGAGGTCCATGTCGTCCAGGGCTTCCTGGATCTGGCCATTGTGGTATCCCCCGCGAAAGGTTACCCGCGGGTCGTTGCCGCAGAGTGCGTCCAGCCATCGCCTGTCGGAACTCGCATCGCCCCACACGTCCAACGTGGCCCGACCTTGCGTCGCGTGGAAAGCCTCCAGGAGAACGTGGATTCCCTTGCACGGGATGACGCGCCCCAGGAAGCCGAAGCGCAAAGGCCCGGCGACCCGCGGTGTCTTTCGCGGCGTGATGCGGTTCACGTCGAACCCGTAGGGAGAAAAGATGACCTTCTGTTCCGGCACGCCCTGGTTCCGGAAGAACGTGGCCACGGTGCGCGACGGCGCGAGGCAGACGTCCAGGTGTTCGACGACGTCCCGAATGTGTCGCAGCCGGGCCTCCACCTGGCCTTGGTCGATCCACTCTTTGAAGAAGTGCCTGGAGCAATCCAGGCAGGCCGCGACGGAGGGCCCGTCGCAAAGTCCGCCGTCGGGCCGCACCAACTGTCCGCGGAAGCAGTACATCCAGAAGTCGTGGATCGTCAGCACCGTCGGGATCCCGAATTCGGCCCGGGCGATTGCTGGCAACTGCGTGGACAGGTGGGACAGATGGCCGAAATGGACGACGTCCGGCTTCGTCTTCCGCAGCATGGCGCGGAAGGCCTCGTCGACGCGGTGGTCGAGGTACTTGTCGCGGAACGTGTAGTCGCGCCCGGGCTTGTTCAGCCGCCGCACGAACACGCCGTCCTCCAGCGAGTCGGTGGTCCGGTAGGGTGCGGCGTAGGGGTTCTCGATGCGCGTGAACACGGATACCTGATGGCTCCCGGTCAAATGCCGGGAGAGGTTCCAGGTGTAGACCTCCGAGCCGGCCATGTACTGTGGCGGGTAGCCGTGGATGACCTGCAGGATCTTCATTCCGCTTCTCCGCTTTCTTCCAGATTCATCCCGACGCCCGGGGCGACCCGCCGGACCCGCGCCTTCGATCGTGCGCGGTTGGTGGAGGTCCTGGGCCGGAACACCGTGACGAGGTGCTCGTCTTCCACCACGCATACGATCGGGACCGCCTTCGAAGCCCGCTGGTACTCATCGCGCCCCAGCAGGCCCTCGGCCCACAACGAGCGCAGATGCTGCCGCGTCAGCAGCACGCGGGCCGGATTGCGCTGCAGCGGAACTCCCTCCTCCAGGGCCAGGTGTACCAGGCCCGGGCGGATGCAACGCTGTCTCATCCTCTCTCTGGCATGGAAGGTCGTCTTCATCTGTCACTCCCTTCGAGTTGTCGTTCCGTCCCGGGCTGCACGGATCATTTCGTATTGCAGCCGCCGTGCCAGACGGCGAAGTCCGGCCGCCGCCCAGGCGGGATGCCTGGAACCCAACGGGGATTGGATGTTGCGTAAGGCCAGGAGTTACGGGTTATTGGCGAGTTCGCAATCGTGGTCGTTCCGAGGCGCTTGGGCGTGTTCCCTTGCTGAACGAGGCCCACTACGGTGCGGGATGTTGGGTGGATAAAGGTAATGCGGTTGCCTTGAGTGTTGCATGAGATTATCGTCAACGGTAATTGAACGGCGCAGGTCGTACCTCTGGATTGGAGCAAGGCGTGGGGCAATTGACGTTCGTGACGGGCTGGTTCAGGCGGCACGGCATCGCGTACCTGGACATGGTGCTTGGCGCGCTGGAGGACGCCGACATTCCCAACCGACTGAAACTCGATCCGGTGCCATCCGGCGCGCTGGTGAAAGGCAGTGATCAGTATGACCTGGCGCGCTCGCTGGGATACATGGGCGACCAGGGGGGGAAGCCCCTGAAGGCGCTGGATCGGGTGGTGATGCTTCTCCCGAAGAGTTTGAAAGGGCTGTCGGAGGCCAGGCCGGAGGACTTCCTATCGGATGCGAAGTGGGCGAGGTTGCGCGGGAGTCTGGCAAAGGAGGGGCGGGATGCGGAGCCTCTGCTCGAGGAACTCCGACGCACGATCGAACACGATCGGACTTTTCCGTCACTTGCCTGGTTCGAAAAGACGTGGCGTGGGCGCGAACGGCTTCTGTGGCACGTCATCAACGAGGCCCCGCTCCAGACCCAGATCGATTGGTATCGCAAGTACTCGCCCCTCTACCTGGCCAACAAGTCCCGGGTCCAGTTCGAGTACCTGGACATCCCCGACGTCGAGAATCCCGAGGCCGTTACCTCGGCGATGTACGATTGGCTGGAGCGGGACGGGCACGGAGATCGACTCCTGGTGAACCTGTGGGGCACGGCCACGGCGGTGCAGTTCGGCTGGTACTACCTGGCGTGGCGCCGACCCGCTCTGGTCGACGCGGTCTTCCTGAAGTGCTGGGACGACAAGTCCGTCAAGCACGCACGCCTCGCGCCCATCACGATCGAGGTGGTCGACAAGGACCCGATTGGCCGCCTGAGCGTCCCCGTCCGGCGCGTCACTTGGGAATCGGACGCCCGGCTTAACGCCACGGGCTGGCTGCAGTTCTATCTCCGGCAAGACGACAACTTCTCCATCCTGCTCCTGGGCGAACGGGGCACCGGCAAATCCGAGGCGGTGGGCAACGCGTGGAAGTCGACCGGGCGCGCGGGTGAAGTCGTCGTTGCAAACTGCGCCAACTTCAGTGATGCGACGCAGGCGCGTAGCGAGTTGTTCGGTCACGAGAAGGGAGCGTTCACGGATGCCCACAAGGAACGGAAGGGACTTCTGGAGCAGGCCGATGGCGGGCTGTTGTTCCTGGACGAGGTCCATCATCTGGACCGGGAAACCCGGTCGATGCTCCTCACCGCTCTGCAGACCGACCGGGAAGGCAGGTACTCCTTCACAAGGCTCGGCGGACAAGGAAGCATCCATGTGCGATTCCAGCCGGTGTTCGCATCGAATTGCTCCCGGGAGACTCTGGCGAGGAAACTTGCGCCGGACTTCCTGGACCGCATCAGTCAAAGGATCCTGCACTGGCCCAGTATCGCGGTCGGTGAACTTGCAGGGGTCTGGACCGAAGTCTGGGACCGGATGAAATTCAAGGGCCCGGGGCCGAAGAACCCGATCGGCCTGGACTGGTTCGTACCCTGGCTGGAGAATCAGCGGCGGCCAGGGAACTTCCGCGACCTGCAGCGCATCGCCATCCTCGTTGCCGACTACCAGCGCGCCGTTATCGGCGCAGAGGCGGAAATGGCGCTGGTGCCTTCGGAATGGACGCTTCAGACATTCCTGGAGGAGAGGCTTCGGGAACCGAGCGTGCCGGATGGAAGGAAGCAGTTTGGCGAGGTCGGGCAATCCCGCAAGGGCGAAGTGTCACCAGGAATCGTCGTTCCGATCGACCTCGGGGTCGCGGACGTGACCGAGAAGATCTATCTGGATGCTTGCCGGAGCGCGTTCGCCAAGGAAGTGAAGGTGCGTTTCAAGACACAGAAGGCTGCCGTAGAGGAACTGCGGCGACGGGGCAGCGGGATGACCGAGTCCACGCTCACCAAGTGGACGAAGAACTCTCGAATCCGGTCGTGATTGAAGGCTTCACCGCCCTCGCACCTGTGCCGCATTCGCCTCAGAGCCGTGCCCTTCACGAACCCGCAAGGTCCGCCGGGATTCCGACCGTGCCGTCCGGCCAGACGACCTTGGACCAGTCGCGCAGTTGCTCGTGGGGACGGCGACGCGGAACCGGGATGCGGGCGGCTCGGGCGCGACGTTCCAGCTCATGGTCCCGCTCGAACAGGGGTTGGTTGGCCAGGATGTGCCGCTGGACGCTCGCCATGAACTCCGCCACCCTCGCGCGGCCCGCCTCGAAGAACGGCTGCAGTTCGACGGCCCGCGCCTCCAGGGCAGCCGAGTCCAGGGACTCGCACCATGTGGCCCAGGCCGCCAGGCACTCCCGGAAACGTGCCGGGTCCAGCGTTGACGGAAAAACCCTGCACTCGAGGGTGGCGTGGTCGTTGATGGAATAGAGGTTCAGCGCCTGGTTGCGCCCTCTGCCGAAGAGCCTTCGCCCCTTGCCCAGTTCGTCCTTGTCGTATCCCGCCATGGCCTCCGCATCGCCAGGCATCAACTGCTGCGCAAAGGCCAATCGGTCCGCGTCCCGGCCGCTGGTGCCGTGCGGGTAGGCCAGGTCGAAGAAGCGGTTCTGCACCGGCAGCCAGGCGTCGATGATGGCGACGGCAGCGAGGTAATCGTGCCGTTCGCGGATCTGGCGTTCGTCGTAGGTCCGCCGTTGGTGCTCCAGCGCCTCCCGCCAGTCCAGGTCGTCGCAGGAGTAGTGCTGGCAAGTGCGGCCGAACCGATCGGTGACCCCCGGCACCAGCGCGTGCAGATGCAGCCCGCAGGTGCGCTTGACCCGGGCGCCGCACGACGCCAGCACCTCGACGATGGCCGCGAAGCCCGTCACCGCGGAGTCCACGTCCGGGAAGGGCGGCGACTGGACCTCCAGGCTCCGCAACCGGGCACTGCCGATGGAGCGGTCCTCCGCGAACATCATCCCCTTGGCGTCCATGACGGCGCCCGGGATCTCGAAGCCGCCGCGGGGAAAGGGCCTGCGGGGGAAACGTGCCTCGGCGGCCTTCAGCGCCGCATGGCGATCGCACTCGACCTCCAGTTCAAAGCCGTACGTGATGCCGCGGGTGCTTTCTGCCATGCTTCACCTCCCGAATCCCAGCCGGTCGTCCTTGATGTCATCCCACAGGCCCGTGTACCCCGGGTCGAACTGCCGGAGCGTCTTCGCGGCATCCATGGCCCGAAGCCAGGCGGACCCGGCATCGCGGCCGGCGGCACGGAGGTGGCGAGCCGCGTCGTGCCAGCAGTGGGCCACCTGCAGGAGGTCGTCGATGCGGTGGGTCCGACCCTCCAGTTGGCCGTAACATTCGGCCGCCTGGACCGCCAGGTCGGCCGCGGGATCCCCTTCGCCTTTGGCGAGGGCCAGCCGGGCGCGGCGGTTCAGGATGTCGCCCCGGGCCCGGGCCACTTCGCGGCTGTCCTTCGGGTCGAGGGACGCGATCGCGTCCAGGCCATGGGCCGAGTACCGCTCGGCGCCCTCCAGGTCGTTCCGCTTCAGGCAGGCGTCGGTCAGCCGCGAGCACGCGCCGCAGATGGACGCCTGGCGCGACGCGGCGTCGGCCGAGTTTCCCGAAGGCATCGAAACCGCGCGGTCCAGGAAGGCTTCGTACCACTTCATCGCCCGGTCGAACTCGTGGTTCCGGAAGGCAGCATCTCCCAGGCGCTCATAGGTTCCGAGCAGGGCGTGCACGCGCTCGCCGGTCTCGTCGTGGCGCACGACCTCCCGCAGGATCTTCAGGGCACGTCCGTAGAGCACGACGGCCTGGTCCCGGTCGCCCTCGCTCTGGAGCCCGTCGCCCAGGTTGATCAGCAGCGCACCGAGCCGGTCGATCCCGTCCGGGGCCTCGCTGGAGGCGACGTCCAGTTCCGCGTCGGGAAGGGCGTCCAGCAGGAGGGGCAGCGCCCGGGCCGTCTGTCCCGACTCCTGGGCCATCTGGCCCAGCGCCAGGAGGGCATTGACCCGCAGAGGCCGGGCCAGCGTGGCATTCCCGTCGAGGGCCGCCCAGCCGATGTGAACCAGGGATTCCCGCAGCCACCCGGTCGCCTCGCGGTCGTGGTTCCGGTCATTTTCCGCCCGGGCCATGACCTGCTCGCAGGAAGCCACGTGAAGCAACGCGATGCCACCGCCGGCGAGGTTCAGAAGGCGGTCGTGCACGGTTCGCAGACGCGGGAGGGCCTCCTCGGCGCGACGCTGGTCCAGCAGGTCCTCGGCCGCAGGCAGTTCCACGCGCACCAGTGCCTCGGCTTCCTGGTCCAGCATTGCAGCCAGATGGGGCATCCGCTGGCGAATGTACAGACCCCGCTCTTCCCCGGCCCGGAAGCCGCGCAGCACCGCGTCGGGAGCGGCCCCGGAGGCGGCACGGGACAGCGCGGAGGACGCATCCTCCAGCAACAGGAACTCGTCGCCCTGTTCGGCCAGAAGCACCGAGCCCCGGGCGTCGCCCAGCCTCCGCGCGGTGGGGTTCCGCCGGGCAGACTCCAGGTTTTCCGGCCGCGTGGAACTGGAGTTTCCTTCGGCGGCAAGTCGGGGCCACTCCGCGGGCCAATAGCCCACGTGCACCGAACTGTAGACGTTCGCACCCGTGCCGCAGTGGTAGAGGAAGTACTGCCAGGGGCTGGGTTCCCCCTTCTCGACCAGGTAGAAGCGCACGTTCCGGAGCACGGCCTCCCGGATCTCGGCGTACGTCGGGTCCTCGGGGTCCAGCAGGAACTCCAGGATCGCGCGGTCGGGCGCCGCCTTGGCCAGGCGAGCCACCAGGGGGAACGAGTCCCCGTTGGCGTCCCCGAACGTGAAGGTGAAGTGCTCGCCCAGGCGATCCACCCATCCCTCCTCGATCCGAATCGGCTGCGGATCCCGGGTCCCGGACGTGGTCTTGGGAGATCGAGCCATGTTGCACCTCCTTGGCCGGCAGGGGAGCGGCCATCGCCGGGGGGAACATTGGAGCGGGTTGGGTGTGTCGCAAGGGGAGCGGGGGCTTGTTCGCGGCGAGCGGCACGTAGCGTGCCGCGGATTATCAAAATCTACCGGATTGCCCGTGCGGCCCTTGCGGAGTACCTGTGATGACGAAGGACGGTGACAGGGCGATCCTTCATGCCGCGCCCCCGCCATCATCCCGCCGTTCAAGCTCGACCAGGACGGTCGAACCGGAGGAGCGCCGGGAACCCAAGCTGATCGTGAACGTCAGACCGTTCTTGGGCGGGTTGCCGCCGACGTACACCATGTCACCCCCGAGATCACGGTCATCACGGTCGGGGACGACGAGGACCCCATCAGGTAACTGCGAGAGCGACATTACCCTGGACATCTACGGGATCTCCCGCTTGCTGGGCCACGCCTCGGTCACGACGACGGAGAAAGCCTATGTGGGGATTGCGGATTCGACTCTGACGGCGGCGTTCGACAAGGCGGATGGGTGGGTTGCCACAAACGCGGCAACCCACGCGGCAACCCAAGGGCGGAAGCCACGCGACTACGACGCATAAGTATTGGAATTGACAGAGCCAACGCGGAGAATCGAACTCCGGACCCCCTGATTACGAATCAAGTGCTCTACCGACTGAGCTACGTTGGCACCACTACGCAAAGAGCGCGAAAGCGGGCGAGTTTTAGAATATCGGCGAGGCGTTGTCAAGTCTGACGTGTCGGACGATGTCACGTCATGAGGGTCGACGCCAGCAGCATCTGGCCGGCGTAGTAGGCCGGGAGGCCCCAGGCGCGGTTGGCGAAACCGGGGGCGACGAAGCGGTTGCGGGCCACGGCAAGGTCGGACACGTAGAACAGCAGGGCGCCCAGCCAGAGGGCCAGGGGTCGGCCGGCGGGCAGGGTCGCGGCGAAGGCGCAGACCAGCATGGTGGTGATCGCCAGGACGTACAGGGGCACCGCCACGCGGAACTTGCCCGGGAGGCGAGGCCACAGGCGGCGCACGACGCCGACGCCCAGGGTCAGCAGGGGGATCGCGATCAGGAAGGTCGTAGGGTCCAGGACCCCGTGGATCAGGAAGGCCACGGTGTAGGCGACGTGCGCCAGGAGGAAGGCGGCCAGGCCCAGGAGGAAGGAGACGGTCGTCTTCTTGGGGATCAGGAGGACGTCGCCCGCGAAGGACAGCAGGAGGCCCGCGAACAGCCAGCACCCGTAGGGGGTGGCGAAGGGGTCCAGCGAGAACGCCGCCGCCACGAAGCCCCAGGACGCCAAGGGCTTGGCAATCCACTGCACGCCGTTCAGGCCGCGCCACTCGGCGGCCAGCACGACGGCAAGACCGGCGACCGTGATCAGGAGGTACGTCAACATGGGGGGAGAATACCACCGCCAAGGTCCGGTCTGCCACCCATTGCGCGTCGTCGGGGCCGCGACCCGCAAGGCCGTCAATCGAGCGAAGCGTTCCCCAGCAACGAATCTGCTAGAATTCCTCCCCGGTTCCCCTGGGAGGCAGCCATGTCGTCGAGTCGCATCCGATGGATCCCCGCAGCAAGCCCCGCCATCCTGGCCGCCCTGGCCTCGTTGGCCTTCGCATGCGGCGGTACGGAAAACCTCCCGTACGTCGATTTCGACGCGACGGACCTGGGGGCGGATTCAACGACGGCCGACACGCCGGCCGAGGACCCGGGGCAGGGCGTCGACACGGGCCGCGACCCCGGCACTCCGCCGGTCGATTCGCTGCAGGACCCGGGCACGCCGCCCGTCGATTCCAGCGAGGATCCGGGGACGCCCAACGATCCGGGCACGCCGAGTGACCCCGGCACCGACATCGCGCCCGAGTGCAAGGACTCGTCGGCGTGCGCGCTGGGCAACATCTGCTTCGAGGACAAGTGCGTGCCGGGCTGCGGCTCGGACCGGGACTGCGCCGGCGGGCGCCACTGCGTGCCCGAGTCGATCCCGCACGGCTTCTGCGCGCAGTGCATCACCAATGACCATTGCAGCGCCGCGGCCCACGAGAAGTGCGTCAGCGGCAGTTGCGTCACGACCTGCCAGACCAACAACGACTGCGCGGGCCAGACGAACGCCCCCTACTGCGACACCAACGCCGGGACGTGCGTCCAGTGCCTGTCCGACGGCGTGTGCCCGATCGGGACGCTGTGCATCACGAACAAGTGCCAGTCGGGATGCCGGTCCGACCGGGACTGCCCGGACTCGCTGAAGTGCGACCCGAAGTCCGGCGCCAACGGCGGCTGCTTCACCTGCGTCCAGAACGCCGACTGCAACGGGCGCATCTGCAAAGACCACCAGTGCGTGATCGACTGCTCGGTGGTGCAGTGCACCGTCGACCGGCCGGTGTGCGACCCGGCGACCGGCGGATGCGTGCAGTGCCTGGCCAAGGCGGACTGCCCCGCGGGCAACCTGTGCCTGGGCAGCCGGTGCATCGTGGGCTGCGAAACCGACAACGACTGCAGCGGCGGCCGGAAATGCGCCAGCGGCACGTGCGTCCAGTGCATCACCGACGAGCAGTGCCCGTTGAAGCAGAAGTGCCTGCAGAACCAGTGCCTGTCCACCGAGTGCGCGCGGGACACGGACTGCGGCGGCGGCAAGTACTGCCACCCGCTGCTGCAGTCGTGCGAGGTCCTGCCGTCCAAGTACTGCATTTCCGACGACGACTGCCCCGCGGGCTATCCGCCGATCATCCCGGCCCAGATGTGTGACCCGCTGACCCGCGCGTGCATCCCGTCGTGCACCAGCGGCCTGGGCATCCCGCTGTGCATCGACCTGTTCGGAGGCGGAGGGTCGCAGACCGTTTGCGTGGACAACGGCTGCTACGAGTGCGGCACCGACAACGATTGCGCCGGGACGCGGTGCGACCCGTACGACCGGCACTGCCTGGTCTGCAAGACCGACGCGGACTGCTCGGTGCCGACGTGGCACTGCGACCCGGCGACCAGCGGCTGCAAGGAGTGCCTGAACGACAGCCAGTGCACGTACCCGAAGGTGTGCGACGAGGCCGGCGGGTACAGTTGCGTCGAGTGCCTGAAGGACGTCGACTGCAAGAGCCCGGGCAAGCCCGTCTGCGGCAAGTCCAAGGTCTGCATCGCGCCGTGCAGCAACGAGTGCTCGAACGGGAACACCGTCTGCAATCCCGGCGACACCACCGAGCCGATCGGCCTGCTGACGTGCGGCGACTATGACGACGACCCGTGCCTGGAATACGGCGGCGCGTCCGAGTGCGGGATCGGGACGTCCTGCCGGACCCAGGCCGGCGGCCTGGGCAAGTGCATCTGCCAGAACGCGTGCACCAGCGGCCAGAAGCGCTGCCAGTCGGGCACGACGATGAACACCGAGATCTGCACCCAGAACAGCAACGGCTGCTGGTACTGGAGCACGGGCTACTGCGGGTTCGAAGAGGTGTGCAGCGGCGGGACGTGCGTGTGCAACAACACGTGCGTGGAAGGCACGAAGGCCTGCGATGCGACCTACAGCGACCAGATCGACATCTGCGCCGTGGACCCCAACGGCTACACGGACTGCCTGCATTGGCAGGCCTACAGCTACTGCAACTCCGGCTACATCTGCAAGAACAAGGTCTGCTCGCTGCCGTAGGGCGCGGGCGTTCGAACCCCGCGGGACGGGGCCCCTTCGGCGACATTCGGCGACATTCGGCGACATTCGGCGAGATTCGGAAACGAAGGGTGGACCGCGGGGGTGGCGGACGTCTGGCGGTGGGGTGCGGTGCGGGTGCTACTTGGCGCAGTGCAGGCCGTACTGGGCGGTGCCTTCCAGGGCCTCTTCGATGCGCATCAGTTCGTTGTACTTGGCGATGCGCTCGGAGCGGGACAGGGAGCCCGTCTTGATGTAGCCGCTGTTCAGGGCCACGGCCAGGTGGGCGATCGTGACGTCCTCGGTTTCGCCCGAGCGGTGCGACACGATGGTGTTCATCTTGTGGCAGTGGGCCAGGTTGATGGTGTCCAGCGTTTCCGTCAGGCTGCCGATCTGGTTCAGCTTGATCAGGATGGCGTTGGCCGAGCCTTCCTTGATGCCCTTGGCCAGGCGCTTCGGGTTGGTGACGAACAGGTCGTCGCCGACGGTCATGATCTTGTGGCCGCAGCGCTGGGTCAGGGCCTTGAAGCCGTCCCAGTCGTCCTCGGCAAAGCCGTCCTCGATGCTGACGATCGGGTACTTTTCGACCAGGCCGGCCCAGTAGTCGACCATCTGGGCGCTGGTCAGCGCGCTGCCGTCCGCCTTCAGCGTGTACAGGCCCTTTTCGGCGTCGTAGAACTCGCTGGCCGCGGCGTCCATGGCGATGCCGATGTCCTTGCCGGGGGTGTAGCCGGCGGCCGTGATGGCCTCGATCAGCAGGGCGATGGCCTCGTCGTTGGACTTCAGGTTCGGAGCGTAGCCGCCCTCGTCGCCGACGGACGTCGACAGGCCGCGGCCCTTCAGGATCTTCTTGAGGTGGTGGAACGTTTCGGCGGCGTAGCGGACGGCCTCGCGGAATGTCGGGGCGCCCATCGGGACGATCATGAACTCCTGGATGTCCAGGTTGTTGTCGGCGTGCGCGCCGCCGTTCAGGAAGTTCATCAGCGGGACGGGCAGGACGTGGGCCGACATGCCGCCGATGTAGCGGAACAGCGACAGGTCCACGGCCTCGGAGGCGGCGTGGGCGACGGCGAGGGACACGCCGAGGATCGCGTTGGCGCCCAGGCGGGTCTTGTTGGGGGTGCCGTCCAGTTCCAGCATGAGGGTGTCGATCGCGCGCTGATCCAGGGCGTCCATGCCCAGGACCTCGGGGGCGATCACTTCGTTGACGTTGTTGACGGCCGTCAGGACGCCCTTGCCCAGGAAGCGGGTCTTGTCCTCGACGTCACGCAGTTCCAGCGCCTCGTGGGTGCCCGTGGAGGCGCCCGACGGGACGATGGCGCGACCCATCGAACCGCTTTCCAGCACAACTTCGACCTCGACCGTGGGGAAGCCGCGAGAATCCAGAACTTCCCGGGCCAGGACCTCGATGATCGTAGACATTGGGTGTTACCTCTTGTTTTTCCGAGTCGAAATGCCGACCGGGCGGACCGGCCGACGGCTGGCGGGATTCTAGCCGGGGTGCCCGTCAGGCGCAAGGAGGCGCCCGACCGCGGACCCCCAACCACTCACTCGTCCACCTGGAACACCATGCCCGCGTCGCGCAGCCGCTGGACAAGATGCAGGCCCATGCAGGACGCCGGGGTCAGCAATCCGCCGCGGACCGGCAGGTCGTCCTGGGCCAGGCACAGGGCGGATTCGGCCAGGTAGATCGACGTGGCGCCGTACCCGGGATCCTTGCGGGCCGAAACCGTCGCACGCACGCGATCGCCCGCCGTGGACACCCCGTGGAGGATCGCGACGAACCCGCCCGCCTCGCGCTGCTCGGGCCCCGGCCCCTCGCCGGGTTTCGGCGCCAGGCGCGCGAGGATCCGCCGGGTGGGGGCAAACGCCGCGGCCGCCAGCAGGCCTCCCATCGCGCCGGACATCGCCACGGCCCGTGCCAGGCCGGCAACGCCCGTGCCCATATCCACGGCCTCCTCGTACCGGAAGTCGCGCCCGTAGGCGAAGTCCATCAGCGCGTTCGAGCGCCGGACCACCCGCGTGTTGAACGGGCCCATCACGAAGGGGCCGGCCCAGTGCCCGCTGAAGGAGTCCTTGCGCGGACCCGACGCGTCGCCGCGATCCGGTCCCCGGGGCGCTCCGGAGGGGTTCAGGGCGTAGGGGTCGCCCAGGACGCGACGCACGGCGGGGTCGCCGATGCGCTCGGCCATCGTCAGCATGCTGGCCACGGTGCCGCCGCTGAAGCCGCCGCGCATCTTCGTGATGCGGAGGCGGACCTCGGCCAACTGCAGGCCGCGCCGGGCCATGTGGTCGTGCAGCAGCAGCACGCCCAGATCCGAAGGGATCGAGTCGAAGCCGCAACTGGTGACGATCCGCGCCCCGGTGAAGGCGGCCCGGTCGTGGTGCGCGTCGATCATCGCCCGGACCCAGGGCGCCTCGCCGGTGAGGTCGCAGTAGTCGGTGCCGTGATCCGCGCAGGCAGCGACCAGATCGCTGCCATACAGGGCGTAGGGTCCGACGGTCGAGCAGACGACGCGGGTGTTTTTCGCAATCGCGTCCAGGGACGGGCGATCGCGGCTGTCCGCCACGAGGATCGGCAGGCGCGCCAGGGCCGGGTCGATCGCGGCGAGGCCCTCGCGCACCCGGTTCAGGCGTTCCAGGCTGCGACCCGCGATGGCCCAGCGGATCCCGGGATGTTTCGCGGCCAGGACCTCGGCGACCAGGCGTCCTGTGAACCCGGTGGCCCCGAACAGAACCAGGTCGAAGTCCCGGGGATGGGGTTTGCGAACCGTGCGGCGACCCATGGCGTCCTCCCGTGTGGCAGGAGGATACCAGCCATCGCGGAGGGGGGAAGGGGAAGGGGCCGCGCACGGCGGCGGGACGGGCATGCGGACGGTCGCCGCGGATGAGGCGTTCCCGCGGCCCCGCTCCGGTGGTATCGTCGCGGGGTGAAGCGCCTCGCACCCATCTTCGTGTCTCTTGCCGCCCTGCTGCTGTACCTGCCGTTCCTGCCCGAACGGATCACGGGGTGGGACCCGATCCAGTTCGCGCTGGGCGTGGGGCGGTTCGACCTGGCCCTGCACACGCCGCACCCGCCGGGGTACCTGGGCCACGTGATGATCGCCCGGCTGATCGCGGCCCTGGGCGTGGACCCGGGACGTGCGGTGCTGCTGGCCGGCCTGGCCGCGGCGGCGGCGGGGGCGGGGGCGGTGTACGTCCTGGGGTCGCGGCTGTACGGAAAGGCGGCGGGCGCGGCGGCGGCGGCCCTGTTCGCGACCCATCCCCTGGTGTGGTCACAGGCCGTTTCGGGCGAGTCGTACCCGTTGGAGACCCTGGCGGCGACGCTGGTCGTGCTGGTCGGTCTGGGCGTGGGACCGGGGGCCTCGCGGCGGCGGTTGTGGGCGTTTTTCGTGCTGTTCGGCCTGTCGGGCGGGACGCGCCAGGGCGTGACCCTGTTCCTGCTGCCCTTCGCGATGTGGCGCCTGTGGGTGGCCCGGGGGCAGGGGGTGCGCGAGGGACTGATCCGCACGCTCGGCGCCGGGATCGCCGGGGCGGTGGGCGTCCTGGGCTGGTTCGCGCCGCTGGCCGCGCTGGTGGGCGGGGTGGGCGAACTGATCGGGGCGGCCGACCGGCAACTGTTCGACCTGTTCGGGCGGGCCTACTCGCCGCTGATGGGCGCCAGCCGGGCCGCGGTGATGAACAACCTGGACGGACTGTGGCGGTTCGTGGTCGTCGCGGTTTCGTTCGGCGGCGCAGCGGCGCTGGTCCTGTGGCCCCTGGCGCGGACGCGGACCGGTGGGGATCCGGTGCCGGCGCCCTCGACGCAACGGGCAATCCCCGCGTGGGAGCGCCGCGTGGCCTTCCTGCTGTGGGTGGTCCCGCCGTTCCTGTGGTTCATCCTGATGTTCGCCTACAAGGCCGCCTACCTGATGCTGCTGGTGCCCATGGTGGCCGTCGCGTCAGGCGCGGTGCTGGCCCGGACGGGACTGGTCGCCGCGACCTCGCCGGGGGCATCGCGAGTCGCGCGCCGGCCCTCCCCCGCCGCCATCCGGCGCTGGACCGCCGCCCTGGTCGCTGCGGTGTGCCTGGGTCAGGCCGCCCTGTTCCTGTCCCCGCCCGCGCCGCTGGTCCGGGCTTTTGGCGATACGGGCCTCCCGGCCGTCCTGCATGCCGATGCCGAAACCCGGGCCGTGGTCGGGGTCCTGGAAGGCCTGTCCAACGGCGATCCCGACGGCGTCCTGGTGGTCACCCGCGACGCGCGCTTCACGTTCCGACGAGCGATGTGGCACCTGCCCGGAATGCGCGTGCTGTGGCTGATCGACAGCGACAGCACGGGCGCGCCGATGCATGGCGTGGAGGTCTGCACCGCCCGCGACCGCACCGTCAGCTTCGCTTCCGGGGCCGAGGGCTTCTGGCGCTGGTCCGACCTTCCCGCCACGACCGAAATCCGCCTGGAGCCGACCACGCGCACGATCGCCTGGTTCGCGTCCCCGGCCGGGCCCTTCGCGACCGCGCTGCGCCGGGGCATCCCGCTGCGGGCGGTGCCGGCCGAACGCCCCTTCGAGGTGCTGGTCACGGACCTGCCCGCCGGTCCCGTCCGGCTGGAGGTCGGGCCGTACACCTTCGTGCGCGAGTAGGGTCGGATTCCGCGGGGTGGACGGGACCGCGCACCCGCCTGCGTGCTCGGGGTAGTGACAGGTCTTGACAGTCCCGGGGCGCTCCCGGATAATCCGTTCGCTTTTTCGTTCTTTGGACACGAGGTTGGTGATCGCCGGTTTGGCGGAACGTTCTCTGCGCGCCTGTAGCTCAGCCAGGACAGAGCAGCGGACTTCTAATCCGCCGGTCGAAGGTTCAAATCCTTCCAGGCGTACCCAGTTTCCGTCTTCCGCCTCGGCGGCGGGCGGGACGATCACCCTTCAATGGTACCTGTAGCTCAGGGGTAGAGCGCCGGATTGTGGATCCGGTGGTCGTGGGTTCAAATCCCTCCAGGTACCCCATTGTTCCGGGACCCCGACGTCCCGGCGCACCTCCTCGCTGTCCGCACTTCGTCCCCGCGCCCGTGGCTCAATGGACAGAGCATCGGACTTCGGATCCGACGGTTGGGGGTTCGAGTCCCTCCGGGCGCGCCCTGCGTAATTCCACGATGTTGCCCGTCGAAGATCGCCTCTGGCTGCGCGTTGACTTTACGAATATCACATTTTTCGTTACTTTCATGAAGTCAACACGCAGGAACGCCATGACCGGTCCCTCCTTTCTCCAGCAGATGGCCGCGAGCGGTCGCTACCACTTCACGATGCAGGACGCGATGAAGGCGCTGGGGGCATCGGTTGTCGCCGTGCATGCGGTGCTGCGGAGGCTCAAGAAGCAGGGCCTTCTGGCAATGCCCGTGCGCGGCTTCTACGTGATCGTCCCGCCGGAGTATCGGTCCCTGGGATGCCTGCCGGCCGAGCAGTTCGTCCCGGCCTTGATGGACTTCCTGGACGTACCCTACTACGTCGGCCTGCTCAGCGCGGCCGAACGGCACGGAGCCGCCCACCAGCGGCCCCAGGAGTTCCAGGTCGTGACCAGTCGCAACCGCGCGCCCCTGGTTAGCGGCAGTGTGCGGGTGGCCTTCGTGGCCCGCGGGAACGTCCGCGACGTGCCCACCGTCACCCTGAACAGCCCGCGAGGGTTCCTGAGGGTTTCGACTCCGGAGGCAACGGCGCTGGACCTGGTCACCTATCCCGAAAAGGCTGGGGGACTGGACACCGTCGCCACCGTCCTGGCCGAACTGGCCGAAACCCTCGATGCCCGGGCCCTCGCGGACGTTGCAGCCCGGGTGGGCGAGGTGCCCGCGGTCCAGCGCCTGGGGCATCTTCTGGACGCGGTGGGTGGCGGGTCCCAGACCGCTTTCCTGGCCGACCTTGTCGCGAACCGGGCTCGCCGGGTCGTTCGCCTGGTTCCCGCTGCGCCGCTGTCAGGAGCGCCGCTTGACGCACGGTGGCGCGTCCGGGCCAATGCGACGATCGAGGTGGACGAATGATCCCGCAGGACTTCATCACCGAGTGGCGCGCCCATGCCCCCTGGACGCAGGACGTGCAGGTCGAGCAGGACCTGGTCATCAGCCGGGCCCTGATCGAAATCTACCGCGTGCCTGAACTGGCCGAAACGCTGTCCTTCCGGGGCGGGACGGCTCTGTACAAACTGCACCTGCGCCCGCCGGCCCGGTACTCCGAAGACATCGACCTGGTCCAGGTGCGCCCCGAGCCCATCGGCCCGACCCTGGACCGGCTGAAGGCCGTATTGGACCCCTGGCTGGGCGTGCCGCGCCGGGACCAGAAGGAGGGCAGGGTCAACCTGGTGTGCCGGATGCAGGCCGAGGGGCCGTCCTCCCTGCCCATGCGCCTGAAGGTCGAGATCAACACCCGGGAGCACTTCTCCGCGGTGGGCCACATCCTGACGACCTTCGTGGTCGACGGTCGTTGGTTCACCGGCCAGGCGGACATCCTGACGTTCCCCTTGGACGAGTTGCTGGCCACCAAGTTGCGGGCCCTCTACCAACGGAAGAAGGGGCGGGACCTGTTCGACCTGTGGCATGCGCTGGGGTCCGGCCACGTGGACCCAGCCCGGGTCGTCACGATCTTCGGCCAGTACATGGACCGCGAGGGCCATTCCGTTTCTCGGGCCGAGTTCGAGGAGAACCTGGTCGCCAAGGAGAACGACCCGATCTTCCGGGCGGACATCCAACCACTGCTGGCGCCGCGCATGACCTGGGACTTCGACGCGGCGCTGATGGCCGTGCGGACCCGACTGGTGGAGATGATGCCCGGCGCCCCCTGGAAAGGACGGGCGAGCCGTTGAAGGGAATCTGTCGATGAAACGGATGCGCCCCCGGGACTTCGGATCCGACGGTTGGGGGTTGCGGACTCGCCTGCGGCGAGTTGCAGACTCGCCTGCCGCGAGTTCGAGTCCCTCCGGGCGCGCTCTACGCGACTCCATTTCACACGTGCAACACCCACGCGCGCCGGTCGATAGACCCGTAGGCCGCTTGCGGGGACCTTCCATGAATCCCACCGATCCAACGACCTCGTCCATCCTGCTCGTCCGATCCAGCATCCTGGAACTGCGAGGCCAGAAAGCCTTGATCGACTCGGATCTCGCGCGATTCTATGGGGTGACGACCAGCCGCCTGAACGAGCAGGTGAAACGGAACCCCAACCGCTTTCCCAAGGATTTCATGTTCCAGTTGACCGCAGAGGAGCGACGGGAGGTGATCGCAAATTGCGATCACCTGTCTCGCAAGATGCTGTTTTCCAACAGATTACCCTTCGCCTTCACCGAGCACGGCGCCATCATGGCCGCCAGCGTCCTGAACACGCCCCAGGCGGTCCAGATGAGCGTGTACGTCGTCCGGGCATTCGTCGCGATGAGGCAGGCGCCCTCGGGACCGCCTGATTGGGCCGCATGGCTTCGCGAGATCGGCGCCCGCCTGGACGACCACGACGACTCGATCCGGCTGGTTGCCCAGGCGCTCGAGGAACTGCTGAGTCCGATCGATGCCCCGGCACCCCGGCCGCTCGGGTTCCGACCCGACCCTGACGCACCTACGTAATTGGAAACCCGCCGCAAATCAGGGCCGATGCAGCCCGACCCAACCGGGGCACAGCCGCCGGCGGAATCGTACGGCCCGCAACGGAGCACCCGATGACCCCGATGCCCGCCGTCGCCTCCCCACCCGATCAGGGCGCCTGAATCAACCCGCGCTGGATGTAGTTGGTCTGCCCCGTTTGACTGTTGGAGCCGCCGAACAGGTACACCGCCTTGCTGGTCAGCAGGGCGCAGCCATCCTCGACGCCCACCTCGAGGACGGTGGTGGCGGTCGAGAACGGTCCCAGTTCGTTGTCCGTGATGTCCGCGACTTCCACCTCGGTCAGGAAGCCCTGGTTCCAGCCGCCAAAGACATAGACCGTGTCGGCCAGGGCCACCACGCTGAGGCGATTGCGGCCGGTCGGCAGTTCGAACGCCAGTTTCTCGAAGTTCCCGAGGGTCCCGTCCGGGTTGATGACGGTTCGTTCGATGGTGCTGAGGCCCTCGCCGCCCAGGACGTACCAATAGTTTCCCAGGCGCAGGGCGCCGTGAGTCCAGCGGGCATCCACCATCCCGTTCGCCACGACGGTGTCGCTGATGGGCGTCCGTTCCAGCATCGTGAACGAACCGCTCAGCGCCCCCACGGCATCGACGGTGGCGACCTCGATGGTATCGGACTGGGGCCAGTTGCCGCCGACGACGTAGACATGGCCGGCGGTGACCAGGGTCTGGAAGTTCCAGCGGGACTCCACCAGTGTAAGCGGCAGGTTCTGGAAGGCACTGGCGATGCCGTTGGCGTCGAGCACCGCGCGCTCGATGCTCGTCGTCGGCCCCATGTCCGTCGAACCGCCGAAGACGTACAGGTATCGGCCGATCACCTCCGCCCGGGCGCTGGAGCGCGCCGTTGCCAGCGCGTACGTCGGATTCAACGCGAAGGATGACACCAGCCCGTCCTCCCCGACCGTGGCTTCGTAGATGGCCGAAGAGAGCATGCCATCGACGTTTCCGCCAAGTACGTAGAGCTTGGTGCCGAAATTGATGGAAGCGGAAGCCGTGATGGTGGCCGGAAGGTCGACCGTGACGCTGTCGCCATCCATGAAGCGGCCAATATCATTGAGGGTCCCCAGGGGCCTGGGGGGGGCGCTTCCGACGGGGGTCACGCACACGCCGCTCGGGCAGAGGCCCGAGGCACAATCTGTCGGCAGCGTACAGGCTTCTCCCACACAGGCGCCACACCCGCCGCCGCAGTCGATGTCGGTTTCCGCGCCGTTTCGCAGGCCGTCCTGGCAGGTGGAGCAGGCGACGCAGACGCCGCCGCAGTCGACGGCCGTTTCGTCCTGGTCCTGCATCCCGTCCTCGCAAAGCGTCGCCACGCAGAGGTTCGTCATGCCGTTGCAGATGGCTGACGTGCAGTCCGTAGCCAGGAAGCAACCGCTGCCCACCGCGCATGTCGTGGCGCAACTGCCGCCACAGTCCACGTCGCCCTCCGCACCATCCTGAACCCCGTCCTCGCACTGCGTGGCCACGCAGAGGTGTGTCGTGACGTTGCAGAACGCCGAGGCGCAGTCCAGGTCCAGGGCGCAACCGCTGCCCACCGCGCACTGCGTGGCGCAGGAACCGCCACAGTCGACGGCCGTCTCGTCCTGGCCCTGCATGCCGTCCTCGCATTGCGAGGCCACGCAGAGGAATGTCGTGCCGTTGCAGATCGCCGAGGTGCAGTCCAGGTCCAGGGCGCAGCCGCTGCCCACCGCGCACTTCGTGGCGCAGGAACCGCCACAATCCACGTCCGTTTCGTCCTGATCCTGTGCGCCGTCCTCGCAGCGCGTCGCCACGCAGAGGTGCGTCGTGATGTTGCAGACGATGGACGCGCAGTCCGCGTCCAGGCCGCAACCACTGTTCACCGCGCACTTCGCGGCGCAGGAACCGCCGCAGTCCACGTCCGCCTCGGTGCCGTTCTTGACGCCGTCCTCGCACTGCGAGGCCACGCACAGGTGGGTCGTGCCGTTGCAGAACGACGAGGCGCAGTCGAACCCCACACCGCATGCCAGGCCAACCTCGCACTTTGTCGCACAGACGCCGCCGCAATCCACGTCCGCCTCGGTACCGTTCTTGATGCCGTCGTCGCACTGCGAGGCCACGCACAGGTGCGTCGTACCGTTGCAGAACGACGAGGCGCAGTCGAACCCCACACCGCACGCCAGGCCGACCTCGCACTTGGTGACGCAGACGCCACCGCAGTCCACGTCCGCCTCGGTACCGTTCTTGATGCCATCGTCGCACTGCGAGGCCACGCACAGGTGCGTCGTGACGTTGCAGATCGTCGAGGCACAGTCGGCCCCGACACCGCACGCCAGGCCCACCGCGCATTTGGCGGCGCAGGATCCACCGCAGTCCACGTCCGCCTCGGTACCGTTCTTGATGCCGTCGTCGCACTCCGAGGCCACGCACAGGTGCGTCGTGATGTTGCAGATCGCCGAGGCGCAGTCAGCCCCGACACCGCACGCCAGGCCCACCGCGCACTTGGCCGCGCAGGAACCGCCGCAGTCCACGTCCGCCTCGGTACCGTTCTTGATGCCGTCGTCGCACTGCGAGGCCACGCACAGGTGCGTCGTGA
>CAINDP010000249.1 GCA_903847405.1 uncultured Myxococcales bacterium
CTGGAGCATTCCGGCCGCTATGCCCCTGCCCTGGAACTGGCCGTCGAGGCCGCGGACCGACTGTCGCGACAGGAACGTCCGGCCGATCTGGCTGCGGCATTCCTGACCGTGGCCGACCTGCTGCTGACGTTCGGCGAGTGGGACCGGGCGATCGCCCTGGTGGCGGACGCCCGGGGCCGGGCCGGAACGTCCAAGGTCGTGGCGGCGCGCTGCGTCTTCAAACTCGCCGAATGCCGCCTGCTGCGGGGTGACGTCCTCGCCGCCCGCGACCTGGAACTGGCCGTCGCCGCGCTGGAACAGGCGGGCTTGCGGGACCTGGCCGTCTTTGCAACGGCCCGGACCGCCGAGGCCTGCCTGGCCGCACACGATCGTCCCGGCGCCGCCGCCCATGCCCGCCGCATCCTGGACCGGGACCCGCCCCGGGAGGACGAGGCTGCTGGCCGCGCCCTGAGGGTCCTGGGCCGCCTGGACCTGGCGCAGGACGCTCCGGCGCACGCGGTCCGATCCCTGGATGCCGCCCGACGCATCCTGACCCTCTGCGGCCAGCGCGAACCCCTGGCGCTGGTCCTCGCCGACCTGGCCGAGACTTCCTCCCGCCTGGGCGACGGCGACACGGCCGTGGTCCTGACCGAGGAGGCCCGCGCCCTGGCCGTCGAGATCGCCGAGTCGATCCCGCCGGCCTACCGGGCCTCGTTCCGGGCCCGGCCGGGCATCGTGGACCTGCTGTCCGTCGGCGCTGTCGCCGTCGATGCGGCCCGCCCCCGCGTCGCGCCCGAAGTCCTGCCGATCGGCCTGGTGTCGCTGGCGCCCCGGCCCCGCCTGCGCCACCTGGTCCCGAAGATCGTCGGGACCTCGGCGGCCCTCGAGCGGGTCCTCATGGCGATCGAGCGCGTCCGGGACGTCCCGGTACCGATCCTTCTTGCCGGCGCCTCCGGTACCGGCAAGGAACTCTTCGCCGAAGCCCTCCACACGCTGTCGCCCCGCGCAGACCGGCCCTTCGTGCGGGTCAACGCCGCGGCCTTCCCGGACACCCTGCTGCTGACGGAACTCTTCGGCCACGAAAAGGGCGCCTTCACGGGCGCCCACGCGCGCCGGATCGGCCGCTTCGAATCGGCCCACGGCGGCACCCTGTTCCTGGACGAGATCGGCGACGTCAGCGAGGCGGCCCAGGCGGCCCTGCTGCGCGTCATCGAGGAGCAGCGGTTCACCCGCGTCGGCGGTTCGGAAACGGTGTCCGTGAACGTTCGCCTGGTCTTTGCGACGAACCGCGACCTCGAGGAGCGCATGCGGTCCGGGCACCTTCGACGCGACTTCTACCATCGCATCGCCGGACTTACGATCCCGATCCCCCCGCTGCGGGAGCGCCTGGAGGATATTCCGGCCCTGGTCGGCGCCTTCCTGGCCGACTTGTCGCAGGAGGGTGGACGGCCGGTGACCGTGGTGGCGGAAGCGATGGACCTGCTGCAGGGACACAACTGGCCCGGCAACGTCCGGGAACTGCGCAACGTCGTCCGGCGGTCGGTGCTGCTGTCGGGCGGACCGGTGCTGACCCGCGAAGCCCTGATGCGCGAAGCCCCGGAACTGGCCCGTTCGGCACGCCGCGTCGAAGGATCCCTCGACGTCTTCGACCTCGTGTTCGACCGGGGCATGCCCCTGTTCGACGCCCGACGGGAGGTCGAGGTCGCGCTGATCCGCGAAGCGCTTTCGCGGTGTGACGGGAACATTTCCGCCGCGGCTTCGTTGCTGGGGATGAAGCGCCCGCGACTGTCGCAGATGGTCAAGGAATTCGACCTGAAGGATCCGGCGATCGCCAAGGTCAGGGAGGGACGATGAGACGTTTCGCATGTCTGGGCCTCGTGGCGGCGCTTGCCGCCGTGAGTGCGGGGTGCGACTACGGAACTGCACCCGAGGACGGCGCGTCGATGCGGTCGGCGCTGCTGGATCCCAGCCAGACGGTGACCCCCGATGGCCCGACCCTCGGCGTGTCCACGGGCTGGGCGACCCCCACGGCCGATCCTGCGGAAGACCCGGCGGCCGATTCGACGGCGGCCGATATCGCGGCCCTCACGGGCTCGGCGGACTGCGTCGACTTCAGTTCCGGAGTCGCGCGACTGGTGCCGTGCATCCTGCGCCGGTCCCTGGCGAACCCTGTCGGCCATGACGATCCCGACCCCTGGCACCCGGCCGCGACCGCAGCCACCCCCCACTGACGGACGTCGAACATCATGTTGGATCTCGTGGTCGGCATTGCCCTCATCGCCGTCGGAGCGCTCCTGGGGGCGTTCCGTGCGGACCTTTCGTCCCTGGACCTCCGCCATCGCCTGTGGAAGGCCGTCACCGTCCTCGTGGTGGCGTCCGGCCTGGCGCTGGCCCTGGGCCTGGTCGACCTCCCCGGGGTCGGGGCTCCCGCCTCCCCCCTGGCCTGGCGAACCGACGTCGAAACCGCCCTGGCGGACGCGAAGGCGAACGGCCGCATGGCGCTGCTGGACGGCGGCGCCGAGTGGTGCGGGGCATGCAAGGAACTGGAGCACGTCACCTTCGCCGATCCCCGGGTCACCGCCGCCCTGGCCGACTGGGTCGTCATCCGCCTGGACATGACGGACTTCGACCCGGCCCAGAAGCGCCTGGCGGACCTGGGCATCACCGTGGGGGCCCTGCCCTGGGTGGGCTTCTTCCTGCCCGACGGACGCCTCAACCCGGGCGCCGTCCTCACGGACTTCGAGAAGCCCGGGCCGTTCCTGCGGCGCATCGAGGACGCCCGGACCTTCCGCGAGAAATCGGTGGGCCCGGTCGAGGCCTGGATCGCCGAAAAGGGCCTGTTCATCGCGCTGCTGCTGGTGTTCGCCGCGGGCGTCGGCGTCAGCCTGACCCCGTGCGTCTATCCCATGATCCCGATCACGCTGGGCGTGCTGGGGGCCGGCGGACGACCGGGCGAGGCGCCGCCCTCGTTCGGTTCGCGCGTCCTTCGGGCGGGCGTCTTCGTGTCGGGCATGGTCGTCACCTATGCCATCCTCGGCGTGGCCTCCGCCCTGCTGGGCAAGGGGTTCGGCTCCTGGCTCCAGCACCCCGTCGTCACGCTGGGCATGGCGCTGCTGTTCGCCGCGATGGCCGCGTCGTACCTGGGCTTCTTCCGCCTGGACCTGCCCGAGGGGCTGAAGTCCCGCATGGGGAAGCGCCGGGGCGGGCTCCTGGGCATCGCGCTGGTCGGCGGCACGACGGGCCTCCTGGCGGCTCCCTGCGCCGGTCCCGTGGTGGTGGGCATCCTGGCGCTGGTCAGCGGAACCGGCGACCTGGGACTGGGACTGTTGCTGATGCTGGCCTTCGGGCTGGGGATGGGCCTGCTGTTCTTCGTCCTGGGCGTGTCCACGGCCCTCGTGTCCCTTCGCCCCCGCAGCGGCGGCTGGATGGAACGCGTCGAGATCTTCTTCGCCCTGGCACTGCTGGTCGTATCGATCTACTACGCGCGCCTGGGACTCGGACTCTAGCGCCCGCAACAGCACGCCCCGATTCAAGGACCGCCCCCCGGCTTGAAAGCCCCGACGGCAATGCCTACGTTTAGGACAACGGCGCTCCGCGGACCCGGTTCCCGTCCGCGCCCCGTGTCGACGAGGTTTCCCCATGGAACGCTTCCTCGGTGTGTTTGCGAGCGATCACCGGCGCCTGGCATGTGCCGTGGCGCGGGCCTGGACGGGCTTCCCGCCCTCCGATCCGGCCTTCCGCGGCCGCATGGGGCTGGGAACCTACGGCGGGGACGAGGTCCTGCTGATGCGCCGTCCCGTCGGGCCCGACGTGCAGGGCGACGCGTGGATCGGCCCCGCTCCGGGCAACCACGCCCTGTTCGCGATGGACGACACCCAGCAGATCCGGTTCACGCCGGAAACGACCGCGCCGTGGCGCTATCGGAACCTCCTGGGGGTCTTCGCCCTGGGCGCGGTGCCGGATCCCGGCTTCGGCGATCGGGTCCGGACGATGATTCCCGAGTTCATGGCCCGGGAAGCGCGGAACGAGCCCCCCGAGGCCCTGGCCTTCCGGCTGGTGCTGTCGGTCCTTCACGACATGGGACGCCTGGACGCACGGACCATCCCGTCGGACTCCCTCGCCGAGGCCCTGCGGACCGCGATCCGCATGTGGCCGCGCGCTTCGGGCGAGGACGGTGCACCGGTACCGGGCATGGCAGCGTGCGTCACCGACGGACGGAGCCTGGTGGCCGGCGCGACCGGCCTGCCGCTGTACGTATGGCCGTCCGACTCCATCCCGGACTGCGCCCGGTGCTCGGAACCCGCCCGCTCGAAGGACCACGACCCGATCCGCGTCCGCCACGACGACCTTCGGATGGTGGTCGTGGCCGGAGGCGACGTGGAACCCTGGAACCCCGGTTTCCGGCCCCTGGCCGACGGCGCCGTGGCCGTCGTGGACGAAACCGGCGCCTTCCGGGTCCGTTCGCCCGTCTCCTAGGTCGCCCCCCGCTTTGACACCGCGCGCTGGCGGGGGATAATCACCCTCACGTCCCTGGACGAAGGCGAGGCGCAATGGCGCGGCTTCGATTTTCCGCAATCCTCCTGGCCCTTGCCGTGTGGGCTCCGACGTCCGTCGTCGCGGCCGACTTCACCGCCGTCAGTTCCTCGGCCGACAAGGGCGATCCCTTCGACGGAACGCTGACGGTCCGGTACGACTGGGCCCTGCGCCAGTCCCGCATCAGCCGCGAATTCGTATGCACCCCGGGCCTGCCGGGCTGCCCGGCCAGGCCGACCACGGTCACCCGGTCCGAACTGGACGCGTCGCGGGTCCAGCACACGATGACCATCGACGCGCGCATCGGCCTGTACCACGACCTCGAACTGTTCGCGTCGCTGCCCCTGGTGCTGGGCGACACCACGTCCCTGGGATTCGCCGGCGGCGTGGATGGGACCAATTCCACGGTGAACCCCGCCTTCGGCCCGTCCCTGTTCCAGGCGGACCAGACCGGCCGCAACCGCACCGGCCTGGGCGACCTGACCGTGGGCCTGCGCTGGGCCCCGGCCTGCCAGTGGCGCAACGCCTACCAGCCGACGGTGCTGCTGGGCGTGTCGTACACCGCGCCCACGGGCGCCATCCGGCGCGCCACGAACGCGGCCGTGGGCATGGGTCTGCACACCCTGAAGTTCGACGTCGCGGCCAGCCGCCGGATCCTGTTCGCAGAACCCTACTTCGGCGTGTCGGGCACGATCCGCCTGCCGAACACCGCCGGGTCCACCCTGTTCCAGAACTACGATTCCAGCACCCAGTCCCGCACGAACCCGGGCCCGATCCTGGGTCTGACCGCCGGCACCGAGTTCTATCCCTGGCTGCGGACGCGCGCCGACGGCAAGCCCGAGCGGTTCGTGTCCCTGGACCTGGGCCTGGCGGCCAGTTATACCTTCGCCGGCCGCGAGCAGACCGACCTCTTCGAGGCGCTGGGCGCTTCTGCCTGCGCCGGGGACCCGCTGTGCACGGGGGCCCGGGGCAACAAGAACCTGCTGGCCTACGACCACACGCTGGACGGCCAGGCCCAGGCCATTACGACGACGGACGGCGTGACGGACGTCAGCGCCTACGGCACCGTGTCCACCTGGGCCGGCGTGACCGTCCAGCCGATCCCGTGGGTGTCGATGTCCCTGCGCTTCACCTACACCCGCGAAACGTCGCATTTCCTGACGTACGCCAACACCGGCGTGAATTCCGACGCCACGAACAGCACGATCGAACTGGTCAACGACGACAAGACGAACGAGTTCAACCCGGTCTACGACAGCGACGTCGACGACCCGGGAACGCGGTTCCGCAGCGATGGCGCGAACATCTTCGGCGTGATGCTGATGCTGTCGGGGAAGATCTAGGCGATCGGTTCGGACATCCGCACGCGCAGCCTTTCCGCCACGCACGCCGGCACGAAGGTCGAAACGTCCCCTCCGAAGAAGGCGACTTCCTTCACCGCGGACGAACTGATGAAGAACTCCTCGGGGCCGGCGACCAGGAACACGGTTTCGATCCCGGGCCGCAACTGGCGGTTCATGTGGGCCATCTGGAACTCGGACTCGTAGTCCGACACGGCCCGCACGCCCCGGATGACGACATTGGCGCCCGAATGATCCAGGTAGTCCACCAGCAGACCCTCGAAGGCGTCCACCACGACACCCGGGATGCCCGCCAGCGCCTCCTCCAGCATCTGCACCCGCTCCTCCACGCTGAACGTGGCGGACTTGCGGACGTTGCTGGCGACGGCGACGATCACCTTCCCGAACACCGACGCGGCCCGCCGGACGACGTCCACGTGGCCCTTGGTCACCGGGTCGAAGCTGCCGGGGTACACGACGGGTGTCACGACGGACCTCCATTCTCGTGGACGATCGGGCCGCTGCCCTGGGCCGCCGCCTCGGGGCGCCGGTAGTAGGTCACGAAGGTGTCGCCATACTGCCGCACCCGGTCCAGGACCAGGTGCCCGAAGGACGGCGACAGTTTCATGCTCTTCGCGTGCTCGACCGCGACGACGCCCCCCGGGGCGACCCGGCCGGACAGCGACAGGGCCAGCAGGGTTTCGTCGTACAGGCCCCCTTCGTAGGGGGGGTCGAAGAACACGACGTCGTAGTCCTCGCCCGCCTTGGCCAGGCGCCACACGGCGTCCAGGACCGGCATCGCGAAGATCGACGTCGGCGTGAGGGCGACGCCCAGGCGGCGCGCGTTTTCGCGGATCGCCTCGACGCTGCGCGGATCGCTGTCGCACCACCGCACCAGGCGGGCGCCGCGCGACAGGGCCTCGAAGCCCAGGGCCCCGGAACCGGAGCACAGGTCCAGCACCCGGGCGTCCGGGATGTCCCGCTGCAGCACGTCGAACATGGCCTCGCGAACCCGCTCCAGGGTCGGGCGGATCCCCTTGCCCTTCGGAATGGTCAGCTGACGCCCCCGCCACTGGCCGGCAACGATACGCATGGAACGCCTCCAGAAGGCTAGGAGCCGGCCTCGATCAGGATGCGGTAGCGCTCAAGAACCGGCAGGTTCCCGGCCTTGCGACGGATTTCGTCCAGCAGGGTGCCCGCGTCCTCGAAGAGGCCGGCATCCACCAGGAACTCCAGGTTCTGGACGTCGTCGTGCAGTTCCGCGGGCACCGTGGACAGGTCCAGGATGCCGGTGCCGACCGAGCCGGCGGGGACGAACGAGGGCACCGCCTGGAACACCGTGGCGGCATCCCCGCCCTCCAGCGAGATCTCGGCGGACACCTGCGAAAGGTCTTCGGCCACCGCCATGCGAGCCGCCGCAAGGTCCAGGGCCGGCGCGGGGGCCGGTGCCGGGATGGGCGGCGGCGCCGGCGCACGGGCGGGCTCAGGCGGGGCCGTCGGAACCGCCTCCACCGTGGAGGCCTCGGGGCTGGTGTCCTCTTCCAGCTCGTCGATCCCGATTTCCTCCTCATCCGGGATGAGGATTTCCTCGGGCCGCGGCGTTCCGGCCTCGAACTCCAGTTCCTCGCCGGACGGGACCGCGGCAGCCGGCGCGTACCGCAGCGCCTCGGACGCCGACCGGTCCCCCGGCACCATGCGCAGGACCCGCTGGTAGATTTCGTCGCGGTCCCGGATCAGGCCGGTGCGATCGTACTGCCGCGCCAGGGCCTTCAGGACCGCCGCCGCCTTCTGGGGCTGGCCCAGGAACTCGAAGACCTGGCCCAGCAGTTCCAGTACGTCGGGGTCGGTGGGCCGCGCGCGATAGCACGCCTGCAGGCGCGACAGGGCGCGCAGGCCGTCCTTCAGCGCGATGTAGTGCGCGGCGACCGCCTTGCTGACTTCCCAGTCGTCCGGCTGGTGGTACAGCAGGCGTTCCGCGATCACGACGGCTTCCTCGTCCAGGCCGTTGCGCCGCAGGGCTTCGTAGGCCGACCGGAACTCGTGGACGGCCTCCTCGATCATGCCTTCCTTGGAAAAGTCCTCGGCCAGCTCGATGCGCAGGCGGGCGTTTTCCGGGTCCAGTTCCAGCATCTTCTGGGCGGTCTTCAGGCGCTCCAGGGAGTTGCCCGTCCGGCCCAGCAGGGCGATCGCCTCGCGATACTGCCCCACGGCGTCGCTGACCAGGCCGATCTGCTGGTACAGGCCCGCCAGGGCCTGGTGCACGTCCACGTCGTCGGGCTTCAGTTTCTGGACCTGCTTGTAGACCGCGACGGCCTTCAGCAGGAAGCCCTGGCTGGCGTAGAACCGGGCGACTTCCTCGAAGGTGGCGGTGGCGCGATCCTTGTCCCCCAGCCGGAACAGGAGGTCGGCGACCTTCAGTTTCGTCCGGATGTCGGACGGATCGTCCTTCAGGACCTTTTCGTATTCCTTGACGGCCCGCTTGAGGTTGCCCTTGGCCAGGAACTTGTGGGCCGACGCGATGACCTTGGCCCGATTCACCTTGCCCAAGCCGCACCTCTCCCGGAGTCGCCCCGGGCGCGCGCGCGCCGCACCCGGGAGAGCAGTCGCTTCAAGGTATCGACCCGTGCCCGCCGCCGTGACTCTTCGGCGGCCGTCGCCCAGCGGGCTTCCAGGTCGGGCGGAGCCTCGCCGCCACGCTCGGCCGCCAGGGCGTCCAGCATCGCGCGGGCGCGTCCCAGGTAGCCCTGATCGATGTGCAGCCTCACGAGGGTCGGGGTCGGCCGCATCGTTTGCACCAGGGTCCAAGCCTCCGGTTCTATGGCTGACAATGCCTGAAAAGTCAAGGTGGGCCAAGGCATCCAATGGCGTTCCCCTCCCTCCCGTGATAGAGGATCGGGGCCTGGAAACAGCCGGAGAACCCATGCGATTCCTCGATGCCTGCTACGGACGCCCCGTCGACACGACGCCCCTGTGGATCATGCGCCAGGCGGGGCGATACCTCCCCGAGTACCGCGAACTGCGAAAGGGCACCGATTTCATGACCTTCTGCAAGACGCCGGCGATGTGCACGGAAGCCGCGCTGCAGCCCATGCGGCGCTATGACCTGGACGCCGCGATCCTGTTCAGCGACATCCTCGTGGCCGTCGAGGCCATGGGCGTCCCGGTCGAGTTCAACCCCGAACCACGCCTGCCCCGCCCCATCCGCACGGCCGCGGACATCCAGGCCCTGCGCATCCCGGACCCCCTGAAGGACATGGGCTTCGTGATGGAGGCGGTCGCCAAGATCCGCGCCGCCGTCCCCCAGGACAAGGCCCTGCTGGGCTTCGCCGGGGCGCCCTTCACGCTGGCCATGTACATGATCGAGGGCGGTGGCTCCCGGGAGTTCCTGCACGCCAAGTCCCTGATGTTCAACGACCCGGTGGCATTCCGGGACCTGCTGGAGCGCATCGCGGACACGATCGCCCCCTACCTGATCGCCCAGATCGACGCAGGCGCCAGCGCGGTCCAGTTGTTCGACACGTGGGCGGGCCTGCTGTCCCCGGCGGACTTCGAGGCGTTCGCCCTGCCGGCCGCCCGGGCCGTCATCCGCCGGGTGCGGCGCGAGGGCGTGCCGGTCATCTACTTCGTCAACGGGATCGCGCCCCTGGTGGACCTGGCCGTGGCCAGCGAAGCCGACGTGCTGGGCGTGGACTTCCGGGTGCGCCTGTCGGACGTGATCGCGCGGGTCGGCCCCGGCGCGGTGCTGCAAGGCAACCTGGACCCGTCGCTGCTGCTGGGACCGGCCGACCTGCTGCGCGAACGCGCCGCGTCGATCGTCGCCGAGGGGCGCGCGGCCAAGGGCCACGTGTTCAACCTGGGCCACGGCATCACCAAGGAAACGCCCCCCGACAACGTCACGGTCCTCGTGGACGCGGTCCACCAGGCGGGGCGGCGATAGGCGGCAGGCGGTAGAACATGGATGCACCTGCCCCCACCGTCGTGCTCCTGCTGCAGATGGGCGGGCCGGCCACGCTGGACGACGTCCGCCCGTTCCTGCGAAACCTGCTGTCGGACCCGGCGATCCTGGCGATGCCGGCCTTCGTCCGCATCCCCCTGGCCCGCTTCATCGCGTGGCGGCGCGCGCCGCACGTCATCGAACAGTACCGGGCCATCGGCGGCTCGCCCATCGGCACGACCACGTCGCTGCAGGCCGCGGCGCTGGAAGGGGCACTGGCGGCAACGGGCCGGCCCATGCCGGTGCGCGTCGCGATGCGGTACGTCGAGCCCCGGGCGGCGACCGCCCTGAAGGAGGTCGCGGCCCTGGGCGCCCGGCGCGTGGTCCTGCTGCCCCTGTACCCCCAGCACTCCCGGACCACGACGGATTCGTCGATCGACGAGGTGCGGGCGCTGGTTCCCCGATTCTGTCCGGACGTGGAAATCGTCGAGATCCGGGACTGGGCGGACCATCCGGGATACGTCAACGCCCTGGCCGCGTCCGTCAGTCGGGCGCTGACCGACGTGCCCCCGGCGCTGCGCGACCACGCCCGGCTGCTGTTTTCGGCCCACGGGCTGCCCCTGCGGTACGTGACCGCCGGCGACACCTACCCCGATCGCATCGCCGCCACGGTCGCAGCCGTCCTGGACCGCCTGGGCGACGGCGCCCCGCCCGCGACGATCTGCTACCAGAGCCGCGTGGGCCCCGTGAAGTGGCTGGAACCCGCCACCGAAACCGCGATCCGCCAGGCCGCGGCCGAGGGCGTGAAGGCGCTGGTCGTGGTGCCGGTGGCCTTCGTGTCCGATCACCTCGAAACCCTGTACGAAATCGAGGTGACCTACCGCGAACTGGCCCGCCGGGCCGGCATCGACGTCTTCGTGCGGGTTCCCGCCCTGAACGACGATGCGGCCCTGGCGATGGCGTTGGCGGAAATCGTGGGGACGGCGGTGGGCTAGGGTGCCGGTTCCGCGGAGGCTCAGTGCCCGCCGCAGGCGCAGTCGTCGCCGTGCTCTTCGAAATCGCACTCGGCTTCCGAATGCTCCTCGACCTTCACGACCGAAACCTCGAAGTCCAGTTCAACGCCCGCCAGCGGGTGGTTGAAATCGCACTTCACGTTCTCGCCGTCGGCTTCCAGGACCGTCAGCATCCCTTCGCCCATGTCGGTCTCGAACGAAATCGTCGTACCGGGCTCGGCGTCGAAGTCCTCGGGGAACATGGTGCGCGGCAGGTGCTGCACGAGGTTCTCGTCCCGCGGTCCGTAGCCCTGCTCGGGGGCGACCGAAAAGCGCGCCGTGGCGCCCTCTTCCAGTTCCTTCACATTCGCCTCGAAGCCCTCCACCACCAGCTCCTTGCCGAGGTGCAGGTACATCGGGTCGCCGGGTTCGCTCCGGTCGATGATCGTTCCGTCCGGGTCGCGCAGGATGTAATCCAGGACCAGGACCTTGTGCAGCGGTGCTCCCAGCATCGGGATGCCTCCATTGGCTCGGGGACTCTGCCGCCCGCCTCGCGTCCTCCCGAGCCCTCGGGGCGCTCCCGCGGCAGGCGCGGATGGGCACCATGTACCGCGTCGTTCGCAGGAACGCAAGCGGACCCTGCCCCGACCGCGCAAGGCCGCCTCCCACCTTGCGTCGGCCCTCCCCGTGCGATAGGGTACCCATTCGCGCTCGGACGCGTTCAACCTCCAGAGGTGCCGTGGAAGGAAGCCGCTCCAGGAAAGGACCCGCGGGCCCCGCCCATCCGCGAGGCACGTCGTCGCGCCCCGGCCCTGGCCGCCCGCCGGGTACCGGTCGCCCCGGCCGCGGCCCGCTCCTGCAGCGCCCGCCCGGCATGAGCCTCGAGGAGCGCACGAAGGCCGCCGACGTGGCCAAGCGATCCGGCATCCCCTTCCCCCGGGCCGTCCTGGTCATCCGCGGCCACGAAACCCTGGACCACGTCCTGAAGGACCTGTTCACCCGGCAGCGTAGGGACCGGTTCGTCCGCGAGGGCATGGACCCCAGCCTGGCGGGACAGGTGGCCACGGGCCGCCTGGAACTGGATCGGGCCCGGCGCATCCAGACCATCTGGCAGGCCCAGAACGCCTCGTTCCACTCCGATCGCCTGGCCGCCCTGGAAGGCCTGCAGGTGGGGATCAGCGTCTTCGGCCGCGGCCTGATCGTCGGCCGCCTGATCCACGTGGGCCGCTACGACGTCACGATCGCTGGGGACGGGGCCGGCCCGACCGAAACCCTCAAGAAGCACGACATCAAGTTCTACTTCCGGGCCGAACACGCCGACCTGGTGGCCGCCGCCCTGGGGGACGACCCGGAAACGGCCGCCCTGGCCCTGGGCCCCTCGACCGTCCTTGCCGAGCGCTGGCGTCCCGACGAGAACCTCGCCATCGGCTGGGCCACGAACCACCCGCTGGTCCGGTTCCGGTTCCGGGACGGCGCCACCCTCGCCGGCCGCCCGCTGCGCGTCGCCCTGTACGAGGTCGAAATCGCGTGCGGCGAGGCCAATGTCGGCGTCCTGACCCATGCGCTGCTGAAAGGCCACCCCTTCGACCTCGAATGATTCGCGAGGCTCCATGGCGCCCGTCGGTTCC
>CAINDP010000250.1 GCA_903847405.1 uncultured Myxococcales bacterium
ACGCCGAACATGCCGCCCGTCTTGCGCATCCAGTGGGCGTCCAGCATGCGGTCCGAATCCATGCCGCCGATGGCCGGGCAGGCCCGCACGTGGATGGTCACGCCGCGGCCCCGGGTCACGAAGGCCGTGATGTCGTCCCCGGGAATCGGGTTGCAGCACTTCCCCAGGTGCAGCAGCATGTCCTCGACACCGTCCACCGCGATGCCCTCGGAGCGGTGCTTGAACAGGTCCCGCATCTTGCCCGGGTCGCGCTCGACGAACTCGGGCTCGGGAGCGGCCGGCGCCACGTCCGGGGCCAGGAACTCCACCACGTCCGACGCCTTGAACTTGCCCGTCGCCACCGCGTGGATGACGTCCTCGGGCCCGCCCAGTTTGAAGTGGGACAAGAGTTTGCGCTCCTCCTCCCCCCCGTCGAACACCTTCTTCAGGTTCAGGCCCGCCCGCTTCAGTTCCTTGTCCAGCAACTGGCGGCCGATTTCCATCGCGTGGGCCCGTTCCTCGGCCTGGAAGAACTGCCGGACCTTGTTCAGGGCCTTCGACGTCTTCGCGAACGCCAGCCAGTCGCGCTTGGGCCGGCCGCCCTTGGACGTCATGATTTCGACCAGGTCGCCCGACCGCAGCCGGGTCCCCAGGGGCACCAGCCGATTGTTCACCCGCGTGCCGACGCAGGTGTGCCCCACCTCGGTGTGGATGTCGTAGGCGAAGTCCAGGGCCGTGGCCCCGTCGGGCAGGACCCGCAGGTCCCCCTTGGGCGTGAACGCGAAGATCTCGTCCACGAACAGCGTGCTCTGGACCGTTTCCATGAAGTCGTTCGGGTTCCGGACCTCCTGGGCCCAGTCGATCAACTGTTTCAGCCAGTTGAAGCGCTCCTGGTCCTTCATCTGGACCGTGCCGCCCTCCTTGTAGGTCCAGTGGGCGGCGATCCCCGATTCCGCCACGCGGTGCATCTCGAAGGTGCGGATCTGGATTTCCATCGGCTCGGCCCGGGGCCCGAAGACCGACGTGTGCAGGCTGCGATAGCCGTTGGGTTTCGGGACGTTGATGTAGTCCTTGAACCGCGTCGGGATGGGCGTCCAGATGTTGTGCAGGTGGCCCAGGACCTGCCAGCAGTCCGACACCTCCTTGCAGATGACCCGGAACGCCACGAAATCGTAGATGTGGTCGATGTCCACGCCCTGCAGGCGCATCTTGCGGTAGATGCCGTACAGGTTCTTGGGCCGCCCGAACACCTCGAAGCCCTTCAGGCCCGCCTTTTCCAGCGTGGTCGTGATCGTTCCGACGACGTCGCTGATGAAGTCCGAGCGCTCGGCCAGGCGCAGTTCCGACTGCTCCTTCAGGCTGGCGTAGTCCTCGGGGTTCAGCAACCGGAAGGCGACGTCCTCCAGTTCCGTCCGGATCCAGGAAATGCCCAGGCGCTCGGCCAGCGGCGAGTAGATGCGCAGCGTTTCTTCCGAGATTTCGCGCTGGCGGTCCGGCGGGAGGTATTCCAGGTCCCGCATGTTGTAGAGGCGGTCGGCCAGTTTCACCAGCAGGACGCGGATGTCCCGGGACATCGCGACCAGCATCTTCTTGAAGTTTTCGGCCTGGCTTTCCTGCCGGGACGTGAACTGGTAGCGCTGCAGCTTGCTGACGCCCTCGACGATCGTCGCGATTTCCTTGCCGAACGTTTCCTCCAGCACCTTGCCGCGGTTCGGGTCCTCGGCACGGGCGTCGTGCAGCAGGGCGGCGCACAGGCTGGGGATGTCCAGTTTCAGCGTGGCGACGATGTCGGCGACGCCCAGGGCATGCTGGAGGTACGGGACGCCCGACAGCCGGACCTGCCCCGCGTGCGCCGCCTCGGCCCAGGCGTAGGCCTTGCGCAGCCGATCGACGTCGGCCCCCGGCTGGTAGGCTTCGACCTTTCGCAGGATGTCGTCGAGGGTCAACAACGAAGCGCCTCCCGCCGGTGTACGCACCATTATGGGGACGGGAGGCGGCGCCGGGAAGGGGCAATCACAGGATTCGCCCGGACTCCATGCACAGGACCCGCACAGCCAGCCGTTCCGCCTGGGCCCAGTCGTGGGTTGCCACCAGCAGGGTCGTCGTGCCGGGCAGCGCCCCTCCCAGCAGGCCTTCGACCTGCAGCGCCGTGTCCCGGTCCAGGTGGGCGGTGGGCTCGTCCAGCAGCAGCAGGTCGGGTTCCAGCACCAGCGCCCGGGCCAGGGCCACCAGGCGCCGCTCGCCCCCGGACAGGCGCGTCGCCCGGCGATCGGCCAGCCCCGACAGCCCCAGGCGTTCCAGCCAGGCCGCGGACCGCTTCCGGCCTTCGTCCTTGCCGACGCCCCGATAGCGCAGCCCCATCAGAAGGTTGTCGGTCACGCTGGCCGCGAACAGGCAGGGCTCCTGCGCGACAAACGCCAGCCGCCGCCGCAGGTACAGGGCACCCGGCGCGCGCCCCGAATGGTAGGGACGGTCCCACAACGACACGGATCCGGCCGCCAGGTCGATCAACCCCGCGGCCGCCAGCAGCAGCGTGGTCTTGCCCGAACCGATCGGGCCGGTGACGGCCGTGCGCGTGCCGGCCGGAATCACCAGGGAGGGCACCTCCAGCACCGGGCACCCGCCCCGCACCACCAAAACCCCGTCCAGACGCAGCGCCTCGTCGTTCATGGGGACCTCCCCCGGGACGGGTTCAGCCCGACCGCCACCGCGTTCACCCCCAGGGCGACCACCAGCAGCACGATCCCCAGCGCCAGGCCCAGCGCGAATTCGCCCTTGCCCGTTTCGAAGGCCACGCCGGTCGCCAGGTTGCGCGTTTCCCAGCGCAGGTTCCCGCCCAGCATCATCGACACGCCGACCTCGGCAAAGACCCGCCCGAAGGCCGCCGCCCCTGCCGCCAGCAAACCGCCGCGGCACTCCCGGACCACCGTCCAGCGCGCCTGCCAGGGGGTCGCGCCCAGGGCCCAGGCCGTCGGCCGCAGGCGCGGATCCGCCTGCTGCAGCGCGGCGATGACCAGCGCGGCGACGATCGGCAGGGCCAGCACGGTCTGCCCGATGATCATGGCGGTGCGGGTGTACAGCAGTTCCGCCCCGCCCAGGGGCCCGCTGCGGCTGAGCAGCCCGTAGATGACCAGCCCCACCACGACCGTCGGCAAGGCCATCAGCGTGTTCAGGGTGGTGACGACGCCCCGCTTGCCCGGGAAGCGCGACAGGGCAACGGCCACGCCCAGGGGCAGTCCCAGCAGGAGGGCGATGACGGTCGCCGTTCCGGACACGGTCACCGACACGCGCACGGCGTCCCAGACCTCGGGATCCAGGGCGACCAGCCGCACCAGTGCCTGTTCCAGGGCCTCGCCGATCATGGCGCCCCCGGCACGGCATCGGGGAGGAACAGCAGCGGCCCGCCGTCCTTCCGGAACGCGCCGATCCGGCGCTGCACGTCCGGCGACACCAGCCAGTCCAGGAACGCGGCCGCCTCCGCCGCATGCGCCGACGGATGGCGCGCCGGGTTCACGGCAATGCCGCTGTAGCGGTTGACCATTCGGGGATCCCCCTCGACCAGCAGGTCCAGCGCCAGCGTCGCCCGCGCGGTCTGGAAGGTCGAACGGTCGGTCAGCGTGGTGGCCTTGCGCTCACTGGCGATCACCAGGGTCTGCAGTTGCCCCTGCCCGGCCTCGATGTACCACGGCCCGGCCGGCGTCACGCCCGCCGCCTTCCACAGCCGTTTTTCCATCCGGTGCGTCCCCGATTCGTCGCCCCGGGACACGAAGGGTACCCCTCGGGACGCGAAGGTCCGCAGAGCCTCGACCGCGTCCTGCCCGCCCCGCACGCCGGCCGGGTCGTCCGGGGGGCCCACCAGGATGAAGTCGTTGTGCATCAGCGGCCGCCGGACCAGGCCGAAGCCCGCCGCGACGAACGCCTCCTCGCCTTCGGGGTCGTGGACCAGCACGGCGTCCACGTCGCCGCGCTCGGCCAGTTTCAGCGCCTGCCCGGTGCCCACGGCCAGAACCTTCACCTGGATGCCCGTGGCCGCCTGGAACACGGGCAGCAGGCTGGCCAGCAGGCCCGTCTGCTCGACCGACGTCGTCGTCGCCAGGCGCAGGGTGCGCGGGGCGGCTTTCGAAGCATCGCCGGCACCGCGACACCCCACCGCGACCAGCGCACCGATCGCCAGGAAGACGGGAATCCAACGTGTCCGCATGGCGCCCTCCTACCAGCCGATCAACGTGGTCAGCAGCACCGCGTCGTCGTCCAGGTCCCTCTGGGTCGGATCCTGGGTGCGCCGCACGATCCAGTTCAGGTGGATTTTCAGGTACGGATCATAGGCCCACTGGACGCCGGTGGTGACGGCGTGATGCCGGATCGTGAAGTCCGATTCGTCGGTCACGGTGTCGTTGCGCTCGTAGCGCACTCCCACCTCCAGGTGCTGGTCGTCGCTCCAGTCGCCGCCCAGGGCCCGGATCAACGGGTCCAGCCGCCACATCAGGCGCACGTCGCCGCCGAAGAAGCTGAAGTCGCGCCTGCCGTTGGCGTCGAAGTCGTCGTCGATCCGCCCGCCCGCCACCATCCCGTGGACCCGCAGGCCGGTTTTCGGAATCTGGAAGCCGGCGTCGGCCGACCACGTCAGGCGGTCCAGGTCCAGCACGGTCCGCCCGCTGTTGAACACGATGTTGTCGTGGCGGTTGTAGCTGACGTGGCCGCCCAGCCGCGCCACCCCGAACAGATCCAGCAGGTCGATACGCAGCCCGTAGAAGAACTGTCCCTTGTTCGACACCAGGTACTCGCGCTCGGTGGTGCCGCCGATGAACAGGTTGGCCCCCAGGCCGTTGCCCAGCATCGCCAGGTAGCGCAGGGTCCCGATGCGGATGTCGATGTCGCCGGCCAGCCCCAGCCCCACGTCGCGCCGCCAGGACTTGTTGCCGTAGAACAGCGAGGACGCGTAGGTGGTCCGGGACAGGGCGTAGTCCGCCAAGGCCGTTTCGATGGCGGGCCGCAGGGGGAAATCCAGGTCCCGGTCGCTGACCAGGTTCTCCCACCCGCTGGGAATCCGGAACTGGCCCAGGCGAACGGCCAGCCACGGGGCGAAGCGCCACTCGCCGTACGCATCCAGCAGCGCGGGACCCTTTTCCAGGCGCAGTTCCAGGACCAGGCTCAGTCTGTCCTTCAGGAAGTGCCCCGTCAGGCGGACCCGCGCCTGGTCGATGGCGAACCCCGTGGCCGACGCGGCCGCCTTTTCGCCCTGGGGCTGCTGCACCAGGCCCGACGTTTCCTCCATCTGCTCGTACAGCGTGAACCGGAACCCCGCGTAGGCCGTCGCATCCACGCCGGGCGTGAGTTCGACGGCCCGCGCGGTGCCGGAACCGGACAGCACCAGCAGCAGGACGATGGCCCGGGTGTGCTTCACTTGGCGGTGACCCCGTGGCCGTAGACCATCACGCTTTCGGAATCGATGAACGCCCAGCCGCCGTAGCGGGTGTCGAAGTCCTCGACGCCTGCGGGCAGCGGGTTCACGCGGATCGCCACCACGCCGCGCACCATGTCGCCCGCGTTGTGATCCTTGGCGTTGTCGAAGTCGTTGCCGTCGGCGCAGTCGGTGGGCGAGAACTTCGAGCCACGGTCCGGCTTGCCGGGGGTGGTCTGGGGGACGACCAGGCGCAGCGGGCCTTCGCCGTTGATCTTGCCGGCCACCGGGTCCAGCGTGGACACGTCCAGGGGCAGGCCTTCGCGCTGGTACGCGATGTCCAGCCAGAAGTCGCCGGGGATGGCGACCCCGTCCGTCAGGCCGGTCGGCAGCGTGTCCGGGTACTCGACGAAGCCGCAGACGGTACCCAGGGTCGCGGTGTCCAGGCCGGCATGGAACAGTTGCGACGGGTAGGCGCCCGTCACTTCCTCGGCCTTGAAATCGATCATGAAGCCGTCGGGGGCGATCACCGTCACGCCCTCGAACGCCGCGTCCGTCACGTCCACGCCGGCCGCGATCAGCAGGTCCTTCAACTTCGCGCCGCCGTAGGACGCGTAGGTGTCGAACTGCTGCTTGGCCGAATTCGCCAGCAGGAACTGGGTGTGCAGGGGCATCGCCTGCAGTTCGGCCAGGGTGAACGTGCGGGAGGCCGCCGACGGCTGGCCGGGCTTGCTGGCCGCGTCGCCGGGATAGCGCAGCGCGTCGATTTCCACCCGGTTCGCGGCACCGTCGCCGTCGCTGTCGGCGGACTCGATGGCCGCCAGCGCCGCGCGCGAGCGGCCTGCGTCGAGGTAGGCCTTGCCGTAGGGGTTCAGGGTGTCGGCATAGGTGGTCGGCTGGGCCTCGATCAGCGTGCTGTCGGGATGGATCATCAGGTGGCAGTTGTCGCAGGCGTTCTTGAACAGGGTCTTGGTCGTACCCGAGGAATCGTACGTGTACTGGCGCCCGCCGTGGCAGGTCTGGCAGTCGTCCAGGCGCGTGCCCTGGGTCGCCCCGTAGGCGTTGACGAAGTACGTCATGTCCTGGTCGTTTTCGTGCCCCTTGTAGGCGCGGGACGACGTCAGGACCGTCGCGTCGTCGGTCGTGCAACCCAGCACTCCCAGAACCAGGCCGGCCACCAGAATCCTGCGAACCATGTGCTTCCTCCTACTCGTTTTCTGGACTCGTTCCCTTTTCTTCCGTCGCCGCTGCGACGAAGATTTCCGAAAATGCCGCGCCCCCCGCTTCCAGGAACGCGTTGAACTGCTCGACCAGCGCCAGGAAGCGCGCGATCGCGTCCTCGCCGGCCGCCGTCAGCCGGGTGCCGCCGCCGCCCTTGCCGCCGACGACCCGTTCGACCAGGGGCTGCCGGCTGTGCTGGTTCATGTCCTCGATCAGTTCCCAGGCGTTCCGGTAGCTGATCCCCATGGACTTCGCGGCCAGCGTGATGGACCCGTGCAGACGGATGCACTCCAGAAGGTCCACGCGCTTCCAGGACAGCAGCGTCTGCCCGTCGCACTCGATCCACAGGCGCCCCGCCACGCGCAGGCCCGGGACCGCGCAGGGGGCCTCGCCGTCGCCCGCCGCGTGCTTTCGATTCCTGTGGTAGGCCATGCTTTTCACCTGGTACGCCCAGTCGATCCGACCGTTGTTCCCGGCGGGGAATAGCGCGTGCGCAATCGCCTGTCAACCCGGGATCACACGGGGGGATCGGATTTGCGGGGGGATTTTCAGGCCGGCGGGTGGCCGCCGCCCCAGATCATCGGGAAGATGTGCAGCAGGGCCGGCCACAGCGCGTCCAGCGACTCGGCCACACCCTTGGTGGACCCGGGCAGCGTCACGATCAGCGTGGTCCCGACGACGCCCGCCAGGCCCCGGGACAGCACGGCGCGGGGGGTCCGCAGGTACCCGTGGACGCGCATGGCTTCCGTGATCCCGGGCACTTCCCGTTCGATCACCCGGCGCACCGCTTCCACCGTCAGGTCCCGGGGTCCCAGGCCCGTGCCGCCCGTCGTGAAGATCAGGTCCACGCCCGCCGCGACCAGGCGCCGCAGTTCCGCCGCCACCAGGTCCGGGTCGTCGGGCAGGACGATCGGGTCGCCGACCACCACGCCGCCCTCGGCCATGCGCCCCGCCAGGGACTTGCCGGAACCGTCCACGCGCGTCCCGGCGGCGACACTGTCGGACACCACCAGCACGGCCCCGCGCAGCGGTCGTTCGAACGCCTCGACGAAGTCGGACTTGCCGCCCTTCTTCTTCAGCAGGCGCGTTTCGCCGATAACCAGGGCCTCGTCCACGGGCTTCAGCATGTCGTAGATCGTCAGGGCGGCCACCATGGCGCCGCACAGGGCTTCCATCTCGACGCCGGTGCGATCCACCGCGGTGACCCGGCACGTGATGTCCACGCGATCGTCCCGGACCTCGAAGGCGACGTCCACGTGGTCGATGCGCACGGGATGGCAGAAGGGCACGATGCGGCTGGTGTCCTTGGCGGCCATCACGCCGGCCACCCGGGCCACCGGCAGCGGATCCCCCTTGGGTCCCTGCCCCGCCCGGACCAGCGCGACGGTCGCCGGGGACATCGTCACGCTGGAACCGGCGACCGCGGTCCGCAACGTCGTCGGCTTCCTGCTCACGTCTCGCATGGTTCCTCGCCTTGTCGGGCCGGCCAAATCTTACACGCAAATCGATGTTCCGGATGCTTTGACGGGCCATCCCCCCTGCCGTACCATGATCGCGCGACGTGCCCCAGGAGGTCCCATGGCGATCCGTTACGCAGGCTATGCAGGCAGGATCCTGGACGTGGATCTGGGCGCGCGCACCTCGCGCCTGTATCCCGTCCCCGAGGCCACCTTCCAGCAGTTCCTGGGGGGGAAGGCGCTGGCGGCCCGCATCCTATGGGACGAAATCGAACCGGGCATCGACCCGCTGTCGCCACGCAACGTCATGGTGTTCACCACGGGCCCCCTGACCGGCAGCGGCGCCCCGGCGGCCAGCCGCTTCAACTGCAGTTCCAAGAACGTCCTGACGGGCGGCATCATCTCGTCGAACTGCGGCGGGGATTTCGGGCTGTACCTCAAGCGCGCCGGGTATGACGGGCTGATCGTGCGCGGCCGCGCCGACATCCCCACCTGGCTGGAAATCGACGAGACCAGCGTCCGGTTCCTGGACGCCCGGCACCTGTGGGGCCTGGACGTCGAGGAAACCCAGGCCGAACTGCCGAAGAAGGTCGGCCACGTCGTCATCGGACCCGCCGGCGAAAACCTGGTCCGGTACGCGGCCATCCTGTCCGGCGAGCGCGTCCTGGGCCGCGGCGGCGTGGGCGCGATCATGGGCTCCAAGAACCTGAAGGTCATCACGGCGGCGGGCGCCCGTCGCATGCGCTTCCACGACGCGAAGGGCTTCGGGAAGTCCGTCGAAAAATGGGTCGGCACGCTGCAGAAACACTCCATCACCGGGCGGCAGTTGCCCCGGTACGGCACCGCGGCCATGGTCACCGGCACGAACGCCACCAACACGCTGCCGACGCACAACTTCCAGCGCGGGAACTGGGCCCACGCCCACGAGATCGGCGGCGACGTGATGGCCGAACGGGACCTCGTCATGAACGACGGGTGTACCTCCTGCCCCATCCGCTGCGGCCGCATGGTCAACCACGCCGGCCGACACATGAAGGGCCCGGAATTCGAAACCGTCGGGATGTTCGGGTCGAACATCGAAAACCGGGAACTGCCGCGCATCTACGACTGGAACCGCCTGTGCGACCTGCTGGGCATGGACACGATCAGCCTGGGCTCGACGCTGGCCAGCGCGATGGAACTGCGTGAGCGCGGGCTGATGCCCGACCTACCCGTGGCGTTCGGGGACCACGCGGCGATGGATCAACTGCTGCACGACATCGCCTGGCGCCGCGGGATCGGCGACGTGCTGGCCGAGGGCGCGATGCGCATGGCGGCGCGGTACGGCGCGCCCGAGGTCGCCATGCATTCCAAGGGCATGGAGTTCGCGGCCTACGAGCCCCGGGGCGCCGTGGGCCACGGCCTGGGCTATGCGACCTCGAACCGCGGCGGCTGCCACATCAACGGCGGCTACCTCATCTTCTTCGAAGCCCTGGGTCCCGTGAACATCGACCCCCTGACCCCGCTGGCCAAGCCGGCCCTGGCCATCTTCCAGCAGAACACCTTCGAGGCGGTCGCGGCGGCCGGGGGCTGCATCTTCCCGACCTACGCCATCCTGCCCGACATGCCGGCCTGGCTGGGCAACGCCCACGGCCGCGGCAGCCGGATCATGGGCGAGGTCCTGAAGATGTCGCACAAGATCCTGGGCGGCCAGGGGCGCATGTCCCCGACCAGCCTGGGGTTCCACCTGCCCCTGATCCCCCACACCCGGTCCATCGAAACCCTGACCGGCATGAAGATCCGCCTGGGATCCTTCACGGCGGTGGGCGAGCGCGGGTTCACGCTGGAGCGCATGTTCAACCTGCGCGAGGGCCTGACGGCCGAGGACGACTCGCTGCCGAAGCGCCTGACCGACGAGCCCCAGCGCAAGGATCGGCCGGACAGCGTCGTGCCGCTGAAGGAGATGCTGCCGGTCTACTACGAGGTCCGGGACTGGGACGGCAACGGCGTGCCCCGGCAGCGGCTGCTGCAGAAGCTGGACATGGGCTACGCCGAATCGGTGGTGGCCACCCTGGAACGGGATCCCCAGGCGCTGAAGGCGCGTCGCACCGCGCTGTTCGCCAACGAACCCGCCGTCCTGCAGGCGGTCCTGGCGCCGGCACGGGAGTGGCAGCACCCGGCCGAGGGCGTCCGCGAAGCCCTGCGCGCCGCCTTCAACCGCCGGCGGGCCATCGAGCGGGCCGACCGCATCCGGCAGTCGACGTTCCTGGTGGACGAGGCGCGCTGCCAGCAGTGCGGGCTGTGTGCGAAGGCGTGCCCGGTGGACGCCATCCGGTGGACCGAAGGGGCCCGGGCGGTCATCGAGCAGGAAAAGTGCATCCGCTGCGGCGAGTGCTGGGTCGCCTGTCCGCCGCACTACGACGCCGTCGTGCTGCAGCCGGCAGGGGCGGAAAAGGACCGGACCGCGGTGGCCTATCGGGTCATCGACGAAAAGTGCGAAAAGTGCGGCATCTGCTTCAAGAAGTGCCCGGTGGACGCCATCGTCTGGCAGAAGAAGGAACTGGCGCGGATCGACGACGCCCTGTGCGTGGCCTGCGGCCGGTGCAAGGAAGTCTGC
>CAINDP010000251.1 GCA_903847405.1 uncultured Myxococcales bacterium
AGGATCAGCAGCGCGTCGCCCAGGGCCAGGGCCGCCTTGTAGGCGTTTCGCCGGACGAACTGGGGGTCCGGGGGCGGTTCGGCGTTCCGTACGACCCGCATGGCCCACAGCAGCCCGGCGCCGCGATTCAGCAGCAGGCGAAGGGCTTCCACCGAGGGCAGCGGCCGGCCCAGCCAGGCCGGGGCCCGGGAGGACAGGACGTCCGGCGGTCCCGCCAGCACCGTGTGTCCCTCCAGGAGGTCCAGCCAGATCAGGGCGGGCGGCCAGTTCGGGATCTCGGCCAGGCGGATCGGCCGGCTGACGTCCACATGGATGCCCAGGCGGTGGGCGTGGGGCTCCAGGCGCGCGTTCAGGGCCTGCACCTGGACATGGGCGCCGGGCTTCACGAACAGGAACAGGTCGAAGTCGTTGTAGGGGTGCTCGACCCCGTCGATGAGGACCACGCCGCCCTCGCCGCGACCGTACCCGCCTCCCAGGACCAGGGCCTCCATGGAGGGGCCCACGGCGGCGACGACGTCCGCGGTGATCGCGGCCAGTTCGGCGTGCAGGCCCTGGTTGAACGCGGCGGAACCCTGGCGTGCGAGGTCGTTCATCGCGTTCGTTCCTTCCAGCCTTCGATGAAGCCGGCGCGGCGACCGGCCATCTGGGCGGCCCGGACAACCGGCGCCTCGATCGCGGCCTTCCACTGTCCCATGGCCCCCAGTTCGCGCCAGTCCGCAAGGACCTGTCGGCCCCAGGGCAGCAGCGAATACCGGACCAGGTTCCGCTCCCAGGACGACCAGTCGAAGATGTTGGCGTCGGCCCGACCTTCGCCCGCATGGCGCCGGTACAACTGGCGCAGCGTGTAGTCGTGCGAATGCAGCACGACGGCCTCGGGGACGTAGCGGATCTGGAAACCGGCCCGGCGCGCCCGCCAGGTCCAGTCGATGTCCTCGGAGTACCGCAGCGCCTCGTCGAAAGGCATCGACTCCCACACCGGGCGCCGGATCGCGGAGGACGCCATCGAGAAGAAGTGGCGCCAGGTGCGATGCCGCGCGCCGTCGCCGTAGGCACGTTCGGTATCCAGCGCGTGGATCGGGTGGCACCCGGGCCGGGGGATCTGGCGCCCGAAGACGGCGGCCACGGCCGGGTCACTGCCGGCCGCCAGCAGGCGCTCCAGCCAGGACGCGTCGGTCGGCGTGCAGTCGCTGTTCAGGAACACCACCACGTCGCCGTGGGTGGCCTGCATCGCCTGGTTCAGCACCCGCCCGGGCACGTAGGCCCCGGCCGGCACGTCCACGATGCGGGACGCCATTTTCGCCAGGGCTTCGCGCGTGCCATCGGTGGAGGCGTTGTCGAAGGCCACCAGTTCGAAGGGGATCGACTGCCCTGCCAGGGCCTCCAGGGTCCCCTGGATCAGGGGCATGTCGTTGTGGGCCCGCATCACGACGCAAGGTGCCATGCGACCTCGATGGTGAGGCTGGAAGGAGCCGCTCCGACCGGATCAGGGCTCGGTGAAACTGGCCAGCGCCTCGGCCCGATCGTTGTAGATGCCGAAGACCCGGTGCATCCGGACCAGTTGGAACAGGGCCCGCACCGGCCGGGTCAGGCCGCACAGGCGGAAGTCGCCGCCGGCCGCGGTCGCCTGCCGCAGGACCGACAGCAGCGTCCCCAGGCCAGCGCTGTCCACGAAGTCCACCTTCGACAGGTCGGCCACCAGGCGTGACGCCGTCTTCAGGACGGGATCGATGGCCTGCTTGAACTCCTTGATGTTCCCGGCGTCCAGGTGGGCTCCGGGCACGGTCAGGACCGTGATCTCACCAATCTTTTCGACGTCGAGTTGCATTCGAATCTCCGAGCATGACGCTTCCCGATGGTAGGGGATGGAACGCCCGGCGGGCAAGCCGACGACAGCGGAGGATCGCCCGGACCCGCGACGCGATTATGCGACGGGATGCCGGGGTGTTGTCAGCTTCTCGTGATGGTCCGTACCGTGCTAGCGTCATGCGGCGGCTTTCAAGGCAAGGCGGGGCGAATCGCGGTGGAACCGGTTGCAGGAAAAGGCGGAAGCGACGCCCTGGAACTGCCGTTCCATCCCGGTACCCTCGTCCGGGCACTGCTGGCCCGCTGGCTGATGGTCTGCCTGATCGCGTGCCTGGCCGCCGCCGGGGGCGTCGCCGCGGGGCATTTCGCGGGCAAGCGGACGTACGAGGCGGGGACGCTGCTGCACTACCGTCCCCTGTCCAGCGGGCGCCCCTCGACCCCCGACGCGACGATCCTGTCGTTCCTGAACCAGGTGAAGATTCCCGCCAATCTCGACGAGACCCGCCGCCGCCTGGAACTCCCGGTGTCACTGGCCGTGCTGGGCGCATCCATCGACATCAAGGTGGCGAAGAACACGACCGTGCTGGACATGCGCGCTTCCTGGAACGACCCGTCCATCGCCGCGGACATCGCCAACACGCTCCGGGACGTCTTTCTTGCCGGGTGGTTCGACTCGCAGATCGACGAGGTCGAACGGATGCACAAGAAGGCGCTGGAGGAGGGCCGGACCCTGCAGGTCCAGGTGGACGCCCTGGCGAAGACCATCGAGGAGGTCCAGGCCCGGGTCAATCGGGAAAAGGAGGAGCAGGCGCGGGACGTCAAGAGCATCCATCCGTCCGACCGTGTCAACCGCCTGCGTGCCGACATCCAGGAGGAACGGGCCTTGCGTTCCAGCGAGGCGAACCTGGACGTCGCCCAGAAGGAACTGGCGCGCCTGAAGATCCTGGCGGCCCAGGAATACGTGTCCCAGGCCCAGGTGGAACAGGCCCAGGCCAAGGTGGATCACGAAAGGGTCTTCACGCAGGACTCCGATCGCATCCAGCAATGGAAGCAGCAACTGGACGCGGCGGAGGGGCGGTCGGTCACCCCGCAGTCGTCGGCCGTTCCTTCCGCCTTCCTGCTGCAGGCGACCCGCCTGCGGGCGATCGACCTGGGGAACCAGTTGGTGGCGCAAGGCGAAACGCGGAACCGCATCGAGGGAATCCTGGTCGAGGCCCGTGCCGGCCAGGAGTCGTTCCGTCGGCCCGGGATCACGGCCGAGGAGCGCCGGCGGGTCCGCATCGAGTTGAACGGTGTCCTGTCCCGGGCGCTGGCCGCCCGTCCCGAGGGCGGGATGGAGTTCGAGGTGGTGGCCGAGGCCCAACCGCCGGTGCTGCCGCTGAAGTCCACGCGGAAACTGGTCGGGATCGCCGCCGGGGCGGGCCTTCTGGCCCTGGGCCTTCTGGCGCTGCTGGCGTCCGAAATGTTCCGCCGGACCCTGCGCGGGCCCGGGGACCTGCGGGCACGGCTGCGCAGGCCGGTCCTGGGCACCCTGCCCGAGGGGAAGCGGGGGGGCGCGGCCGATCCGGCGATGGACGAGGCGCTGCGGATCCTGGCCCGGCACGTGCGTCGCGAGGTTCCCGGATGGGGTGCGCGGATCGCCATCGCCAGTTCCCTGCCCGGGGAAGGCCGGACACGGGTCGCCCGGGGGGTCGCGGCAGGCCTGGTCCGACGCGGCGAACGCGTCCTGCGTATCGACGTCCCCGTCCCCGGTGCGGTCCCGGCCGCCGACGCGCCGCCCGGCCTTTCGGACCTTCTGGACGATGAAACGCTGGTCCTGATCGACGCGGTCCACCCGGATCCGGAGGACGGCCTTCCCGTCCTGGGGGCCGGCCGCGTGCCGCTGGACCCGGACCTGCTGGGAACGCGACGGTTCGGGTGGATCCTGGACGAGGCCGTCGCATCCTACGACGTCATCCTGGTGGACCTGCCTCCCCTGCTGCTTCGCGCCGACATCGGGCAGGCCGCGTCGAAGTGCGATGGCGTGGTGTTCGTGGTCCGGGCGGACGCAACGTCGGTCGACCAGGTGCGCCGCGCGATCCGGATGCTGACGGACGAAGGCGGGAAGGTCGTGGGCCTGGTCCTGAACCGCGCCTCGGAACGCTATCGCAACCTCGGGACCTGGGAGGAAGCGTGACGATCCTGGTGGTGTCCAACCTGTTCCCTCCCCGGGTGCTGGGCGGCTACGAGATCCTCTGCGGGCAGGTGTGCAGCGAACTGGAGCGGCGCGGGCACCACGTGGTGGTGGCCACGACGGCCTCGGGGCCCGACCTCCCGTGGACGCCCCCGGTCGCCGACGTGCGGCGCGTCTTGCGGCTGAACCAGGAATTCGGGACCGCGCCGGTTCGGGACCGTCGCCGTGACCTGGCCGTCGCCCGGGCCAACCGGGTTGCCGTCCGGACCCTGGCGGTCGAGGTCCGGCCCGACGTCGCCTTCGTCTGGAGCCAGTTGCGCCTGACCCTGGGCGCCGCGGAGGGCCTGCAGGATGCGGGCGTCCCGACGCTGTTCACCCTGAACGACGAGCACCTGGCGGGCTTCCTGCCCGGGCCGTTCCAGGGGGCGACGGGGCTGGTCCGCAGGCTGGTGGACGGGTGGCTGTACCGGGCGCTGTGGCTGCCTTCCTTGCGCCTGGACCACGTCACCTGCATCAGCCGCAAGGTGCGCGACAACCTGGTGGGCCGCGGGGTCGCCGTCCAGGACGCCCGGGTCATCCACCAGGGCATCCCGGTGCCGCACTTTCCGCTGAAGGAACAGCCCGGCGCGATCCACGACCCCCTGCGGATCCTGTACGCGGGCCAACTGCACCCCGACAAGGGGGTCCATACGCTGGTCGAGGCTGTCGGGAGGCTGACCGCGGGCGGGCTGCCGGTGCGCCTGTCCGTGGTCGGGCAGGGGCCCGGCGACTACCCGGATCGCCTGGGGCTGCTGGCCTCGTCCTGCGGCGCCCCGACCGACTTCCTGGGACGCCGTCCCCACGACGAACTGCCGTCCCTGTACCGCGAGCACGACGTTTTCGCCTTCCCCTCCATCTGGGACGAGCCCTTCGGCCTGACCCACCTGGAGGCCATGGCCAGCGGGACGCCGGTCGTCAGCACCGCGAACGGCGGCCAGGGCGAGTTCCTGGAGGACGACGTCAACGCGCTGGTCTTCCCGAAGGCGGACGTGGCGGCGCTGACGGGCGCCCTGGCGCGCCTGGCCGGTGACGAGGCCCTGCGCACGCGGCTGGCGCTGGCGGCCCGCGCGATGGTCGAAACCCGGTTCTCGATGACCCGGTACGTGGACGATCTGGCGGTGTTCCTGTCAGAAATCGGGGGGGCGTCCAGATGATTTCCGTCCAGGTCCCTCGCCGGTTCGTCCTGTCCCACTGGGGCGGGACCGAAAGCGTCATCCTGGAAACGTCGCGCCGCCTGCTGGCCCAGGGGCACCCGACCGAAATCCTGTGCCCCGCGGCGCTGTCGCCGGTCCGGGACGAGGTGATCGAGGGCGTCCGGGTGCGGCGGTTCCCGTATTTCTATCCCTACCTGGGCCTGTCGTCGGACGCGCGGCACCTGCTGGACCTGAAGGGCGGCAACCTGTTTTCGTTCGGGCTGCTGGGCGCGCTGCTGCGCCAGCCGGGCCTGCAGGTCATTCACCTGCACACCGGGATGCGCCTGGGCGGCATCGTCCGCACGGCGGCGCGGCTGCGGGGAATCCCCTACGTGGTGTCGGTGCACGGCGGCCGGCAGGACGCGCCCGACGCCGAACGGCGGTCCTACACCGACCCGACGCGCGGAACCGTGGAGTGGGGCAGGGCCCTGGGCGCCCTGGTCGGGTCCCATCGCGTGATGGACGACGCCGCGGCCGTCCTGGTCCTGGGGCGCCGCGAGGAGGAGGAACTGCGGCGGGTCCATCCGCGGGCGAACGTCGTGTACTTCCCGAACGGCGTGGACGCGGATCGGTTCGCCACGGGGGACGGGGCCGCGTTCCGGGCCCGGCACGGGATCCCGCCGGGGGACCGCATCGTGCTGTGCGTTGGGCGCCTGGACCCGCAGAAGAACCAGGTCCTGGCGGTGCGCGTCCTGGCCGCGCTGCTCCCCCGGCATCCCGGGCTGCGGCTGGTGCTGGCCGGACACGTGACCAACGAGGAGTACGCCGAAAAGGTGGTGGTCGAAACCCGTGCCCTGGGCGTCGAGGACCGCGTGACAATCGTCCGCGGGATTCCCGTGGGGTCGCCCGACCTCGTGGACGCCTACCACGCGGCCGACGTGTTCCTGCTGCCCTCGATCCACGAACCGTTCGGGATCGTCATCCTGGAAGCCTGGGCCGCGGGGTTGCCGGTCGTCGCCAGTCGGGTCGGCGGAGTACCTGATTTCGTTCGGGATTCTGATGATGGCTTGCTGGTGGACCCGGGTCGTGTCGAAGATGTTTGTCAACGGGTGTCGGAACTGCTGGACGCGCCCGAAGCCGCCCGACGGATGGGCCAGGCGGGTCGGATCCGGGCGCGCGGCGAGTTCTCGTGGGACGCCGCGACCCGAAGGCTGGTGGGCATCTACGAGGAGGCCGCCCGTGCGCGTTCTGTTCGTCCATGAGCAGTGCGGTTTCCAGGGCGGCGTCGAGCAGAACGTCGCGGAAACCGCCCTGGGACTGAAGGCCCGCGGACACGCCTGCCACCTGGCCTATCTGCGGAAGACGGCCCGGGGACCGGACGAGTTCGCCGCCCGGTTCGAGGGGGTCCACGCGGTCGGGGATGCCGGGGAAGGCGAACTGGCGCGGGTCGCCGCCGCGGTCGGCCCCGACGTCGTGTACTACCACAAGTGGCCCAGCCTCCCGGATCGGCCGCGCCTGTCGGCCCGCCGGGCGGTCCGCATGATCCACGACCACGACATCTGCTGCCCCCGCAGCCACAAGTACTTCGTCTGGCCGGATCGCACCTGCCATCAGCCGGCCGGCCTGCGCTGCTGGGCCGACCTGGCCTTCCTGTGCCGCAACCCGGCGGGACCTCTTCCCGTCGGCTACGTCGATCTGTGGGCCCACGCCCGCGAACGTCGCCGGAACCACGTGCTGGACGCGTGCCTGGTGGGCAGCCGCTTCATGCGGGACGAACTGGCGATGAACGGGTTCCCGCCCGATCGGGTCCACATCGTGCCGCCCGCGGTCCGCGTTCCGGGCAGTTCGCCGCCGGTCGGGCCCGCGGGCCACCGGATCCTGTTCGTCGGGCAGGTGATTCGCGGCAAGGGTGTCGACCTGCTGCTGCAGGCGCTGGCACGGGTCGACGGCCCCTGGGACCTGGATGTCGTGGGGGATGGCAACGCGCGGCCGGGGCTGGAGGCGATGGTCCGGGACCTGGGACTCGGCGACCGGGTGCGGTTCCACGGGTTCGTCGCCTCGGAAGGCCTGGCGCCGCTGTACGACGCCGCCCGGATCGTCGCGGTCCCCTCCCGCTGGCCCGAGCCCTTCGGCATGGTCGGCCTGGAGGCCATGCACCGCGGGCGGCCGGTCGTCGCCTTCGCCGTGGGCGGGATCCCCGACTGGTGCCTGGACGGCGAAACCGGCCTGCTGGCTCCCGATCGCGACGTGCCCGCGCTGGCCGACCGGATCGGGCGCCTGTTGCGCGACGACGGGCTTGCGGGCCGCCTGGGCGCCCGGGCCCGCGAAGTGGCTTCCGAAAGGTTCGGATTCGAGGGATACCTGGATCGGCTGGCCTCGCTGCTGGCGGGGGCGCCCGGGGCGCACTGACCCGCCCGGGCACGTGACCCGCCCGAGCACGGAGAGGGGAAGGATGACGTTCGGAATCACGACGTTCGGCTGTGACGCGGGCCGCTCCGGGATCGGCCGGTACGCGACGCAGTTGATCCGGGAACTGCCGCTGCTGACGGACGGGCCCGATCGGTACGAAATCCTGGTCCACCGCAGCGAACGGGACGCCTTCGTGCCGCCGGACACCGTGGCGAAGGTCCACGTGCTGCCGGGTCGGCTGACCCACCCGGTCCCGGACATCGCCTGGCACCAGACCGCCCTGCCGGCGTTCTGCGCCTGGCGGAAATTCGACGCATTGTTCCTGCCGGCAGGCAATCGCCGCCTGCCGGTCTGGAGCCCCTGCCCCACGGTCGGGACCGTCCACGATTTTTCGGCCCTGCACGTGGTCGGCAAGTACGATCCGGCGCGCGTCTTCTACATCCGGAAGGTGCTGCCGGCCCTGATGCGCCGCCTGTCCCACGTCCTGACGGTCAGCGAGTGCAGCCGCAAGGACATCGTGGAGTACGGCGGGGTTCCCCCGGATCGGGTCACCGTGACGCCCCTGGCCGTGGATCCCGTGATGTTCCATCCCCGGGATCCGGCCGTGACGTCCGAACTGCTGTCCCGGGAACTGGGCCTGACCCGCCCGTTCGTGCTGTACGTGTCCCGCATCGAGCACCCCGGAAAGAACCACGTCGGCCTGATCCGGGCCTTCACGACCCTCAAGTCCCGGTGGAAGGACCTGCCGCACGAACTGGTCCTGGCGGGGCCGGAATGGAACGGCGCCGACGAGGTGCACCGGGAGGCCGCCGCGTCGCCGTTCGCCGCGGACATCCGCTTCCCGGGACCCCTGCGGGCGGACGTGCTGTCGGCCCTGTATTCGGCCGCGGATCTGTTCGTCTTCCCCTCCCATTACGAGGGGTTCGGGTTGCCGGTCCTGGAGGCGATGGCCAGCGGCGTCCCGGTGGCGTGCTCGAACGTGTCCTCGATTCCCGAGGTCGCGGGCGACGCCGCGGAACTGTTCGATCCCGCGGACCCGGACGGGATCGCGACCGTGATGCAACGCGTGCTGTCCGACGTTTCGGGCCGCGCGGCCCGGATCCGCGGGGGCCTGGCCCGGGCCGGCCAGTTCTCGTGGGAACGGACCGCCCGGATGACCCGCGACGCGCTGCGCACGGCGGCGGCGGGTTCGAGGTAGGGGGAAGCCATGACTGCCAGCACCCAGGAAACCACCAGTGCCCGGATGGAACTGATGAACGAACTGGAGCGGCGCTACGGGGGCTCGGGGGCCCAGCAGAGCCGCCTGTGGCGCAAGCGCGTCGCGTACGCCGCCACCGTCGACGGGGCCCGGAAACTGAAGCGGGCCGCCGACGTGGTGCTGTCGGCTTCCGCGCTGGCGACCCTGTGGCCGGTGTTCGGCGCCGTGGCCCTGGCCATCAAGGTGACGGACAACGGTCCGGCCCTGTTCTGGCAGCCCCGGGTCGGGCGGTTCGGCCGGGAGTTCCCGTTCCCGAAGTTCCGCTCGATGGTGGCCAATGCCGAGGCCCTGAAGGACAAGCTGGTCGCGCAGTCCGAGCACGCGGACAGCCGCACGTTCAAGATGAAGAAGGACCCCCGGGTGACGTGGATCGGCCGCCTGATCCGGAAGGCCAGCATCGACGAACTGCCGCAGTTGTGGTGCGTGCTGCGCGGGGACATGTCCCTGGTGGGCCCGCGGCCGCCGGTCCCGCGGGAGGTCGCGCAGTACACCCTGGCGGATCGTCGCCGCCTGGAGGTGACGCCCGGCCTGACGTGCATCTGGCAGGTCAGCGGACGGGGCGACATCCCGTTCCCCGAGCAGGTGAAACTGGACGTCCAGTACATCGAAAGCCAGAGCCTGTGGATGGACCTGAAACTGCTGGCGGCCACCATTCCGGCGGTGCTGCTGGGCAAGGGCGCCTACTGAGGGGACCATGGAAACGGACCCGCAACCGGTCGGGCTGGACGCCGATTTTTCGGGGTCGGGGCGCGCGAAGGCGCAGGCCCGGCGCATGGTCCGGTCGTGGCTGTGGATGTCGTGGGTGGACGGACTGGAGGCGTCGAAGCGGCTGCTGGACCTGACCGCGGCGGCGGGCGTCGGAGCCGTCGCCGTGCCGATCTGGGTGCCCCTGGTCCTGGCGTCGATCGCGTCCGGCCGCCATCCCGTGCGGCGGTGGCATCGCATCGGGCGCTTCGGGGAACCGTTCGACGAACTGCGCCTGGAACTGCCCGGCGGTCCTGCCGGCAAACTGCTGGCGTCGGCCGGGGCGGATCGCATCCCGGCGCTGCTGAACGTGCTGCGCGGCGACATGTCGCTGGTCGGGCCGCGCCCGGTGGATCCCCGGGAAATGTCCCCGGGGGACGTGCGTTCCCGCCGCCGCCAGGACGTGCGCCCCGGACTGTTCAACGCCTTCTGGGTCCGCAGCCGGACGAACGTCGACTACGACCCGGAATTCGACGTCGATCGGGACTACGTGGAAACCCGCAGCCTGAAGGGCGACGTGGGACTGCTGGCGCGCTCGGCGCTGACGGCGTTCTATGGCGGCAAGGTCGTGTCCACGCCGGACAAGGTGGTCATCCGCGGGATCCCGGTGCACAACCGGACCATGGCGGAAGCCGTGGATGAACTGGTCCGGTTCCTGGATGCCCCGCAGCCGACCCGGGTCTGCTTCGTCAACGCCGACTGCGTCAACCTGGCCGCACGGGACGCCCAGTACCAGCAGACCCTGCGCAGCGCGGACTACATCCTGGCCGACGGGATCGGCATGAAACTGGCGGGGCGCGTCCTGGGACGGCCCATCCGGCAGAACGTCAACGGCACCGACCTGTTCCCGCGGCTGATGGACGCCTTGAAGGACACCCGCCACGGCGTGTTCCTGCTGGGTGCCCGGCCGGGCGTCGCCGAGGGCGTCCGGGAGTGGGTCGTGGCCCACGGCGCCCCCGACCTGGTCCGGGGTACCCGCGACGGCTACTTCAAGGCTGCCGAGGAGGACGAGGTCTGTCGGCAGATCGCGGCCTCCGGCGCCGACCTGCTGCTGGTCGCGTTCGGCGCCCCGCGCCAGGACACGTGGATCCTGCGCAACCAGGCGCGGTGCGGCGTGAAGATGGCGATCGGGGTGGGCGGCCTGTTCGACTTCTTTTCGGGCCGCATCCAGCGCGCTCCGGAATGGATGCGGGAAGCCGGGCTGGAGTGGACCTGGCGGCTGAAACAGGAACCGGGCCGCATGTGGAAGCGCTACGGGATCGGGAACGCCGTGTTCCTGGCCCGCGTCCTGTCGGATCGGATCCGGGATCAGGAGTAGGAACCCGCGGGACAAGGTTTTCGTAACGAACCGGGAGGTTGCGATGCGTGCGGTGGTAGTGGCGACGGGGATGCCGGTCGGGGCCGAGGCCCTGGCCTCGCGGACGGCTGCCGAACTGACCCCCCTGATCGATCGGCCGTTCCTGCAGCACGTGGTCGAAACCCTGGTCGGCCAGGGGATCCTGGAAATCGACTTCCTGCTCAGCCACGGCGCGGACCGCGTGGAACACCTCCTGTCCGACGGCAGGCGATGGGGCGCGACCTTCCGGTATCACCTGGTCCGGGACCCCCAGCGTCCCCTGGGACATCTGCGCATGCCCACGATGGGGGAAGGCCCCGTGCTGTTCGGCTACGGCGATCGGCTGCCTCCGGCCCGGTTCGTCGAGGACTCCGGCGGCGACGAAACCGTGCTGTGGGGCGCGCCCGTCGAAGGGGAGGCCTGGCGCTGGCACGGCTGGGCCTGGCTGCCCGCGCCGGTCCGCCGCCAGGTCCGGCGCGACTGGGATGAAGCGGTGCTGGGCGACTTCCTGACGGCCCTGCCCCCGGGACGGATGCGCCGCGTCGACACGGGCCTGCCGGTCGGCGTGCGGTCGGGCGTCGAGTCCCTGGAATCCCAGTGGCAGGTCCTGGAGGGCCGGTTCACGGGGCTGATGCACGGGGGGCGCGAGGTCGAGCCCGGCGTCTGGCTGGCGCGCAACGTCAGCCTGGATCCGTCGGCGCGGATCGTTCCGCCCGTCTACATCGGCGAGGACTGCCGGGTGGAAGCGGGCGTCCGCGTCGGTCCGCGGGCGGTCGTGGGACGGGTGTGCATCCTGGACCGCCAGTGCGTGGTGGAACGTTCGCTGATCCAGCCCGGCGCCTACCTGGGCCAGGGGCTGGAGGTGGCCGACGCCATCGTGGACATGAACCGGGTCTACAGCGTGGCACTGGACGCCGTCATCGACGTGGCGGACGCCTTCCTGGTCGGCCGTGTCGAGGACGCGGGACCGCGCAAGACCGCCGAGGAATGGGCGCACCGGGCCCTGGCGGGACTGGCGCTGGCGGCCACCTGGCCCGCGGCCCTGACGGGGCTCGTGCGGTCGCGGCGCCAGGGCACGGCGCGCCTGCTGGTCCGCCAGCCGGCCGATCGGATGCCCGACCGCTGGGCGACGTTCCCGTCGATCCTGCAGACGCCCGGGGAGGCCCGGGTCGAACCGGGGATCGCGGACCTCGTGGGCCGCGTGCTGCCCGGCCTGTGGCACGTCGCCCGCGGCGAACTGCGGCTGGTCGGCGTCCCGGCCCGCACGCCCGAGGAACTGGAAAGCCTTCCGGACGGGTGGCGCGACGTGGCCCTGGCGGCGCCCGCCGGCCTGGTGACCGAAGCCGACGTCCTGTACCAGGAGGCGCCGACCGAGGACGAGCGGTTCGCGGCGGAGGCCGTGTATGCCGCGACGCGCTCGCCGTCCCGGGACGCCATGATCCTGCTGGCCTACGCGGCGCGGCTGCTGGGCCTGACGCCGCCCCCGGTCGGTGCCCTGGATCCCGCGGGGGAGGCGGACTGACGTGACGGACCCGGCCCGCAGACGGCGTGCCCGCGAGGTCGATCAGCGCCTCGCCTGGCTTTCGCTGGGCCGCGGGGGGATCCACTTCGAAAACATCCGGTTCATTCCGCCGCTGGTCGATCGGGCACTGCGCCTGATGGGCCTGTTCGATCGGGCCGTGCGCCAGGCCGCCCGGCCCCGGATGCGCCACGTCATCCTGCCGTGCCCGCGCCTGCCGGATGCGCTGGAAGGATTCACGATCCTCCACCTGTCGGACCTGCACCTGGACGGGATGCCCGGCCTGTCCGAGCGGGTGATCGACCTGATCCAGGACCTCCAGGCCGACCTGTGCGTCCTGACGGGCGACTACCGCTTCGACATCTTCGGGCCCTGCGACAACGCCGCCCATCACCTGGGACGGCTGATCCCGGCCCTGAAGGCCCGCCTGGGCGTCTACGGGGTGCTGGGAAACCACGACTTCGCGGAGCTGGTGCCCGCGCTGGAAGGCCTGGGCGTGACGGTGCTGTCGAACCGGGGGCTGACCGTCGGGGTGCCGGGCGCCTCCCTGTGGCTGGCCGGCGTGGACGATCCGCACTACTACCAGGCCGACGATCTGCCTGCGGCGCTGGCGGGTCGCCCGTCCGGGGCGTTCACGATCCTCCTGGCCCATTCCCCGGAACTGTTCCGCGAGGCGGGCGAATCGGGCGTCGACACCTACCTGTGCGGCCACACCCACGGCGGGCAGTTCCGGCTGCCGATCATCGGCCCGATCTGGACCAACGCGTCCTGCCCCAGGCGCATGACCCTGGGCGCCTGGACCCATCGGGGCGTCCGGGGATACACGCACGCCGGAACCGGTTCGTCCGGGGTGGC
>CAINDP010000252.1 GCA_903847405.1 uncultured Myxococcales bacterium
ACACCGATTTCCCCTGGAAATCGGTGTCTGTCCCCATTTTCCCTGTCCCCATTTTTCCCGTTTCGCCGGCCAGAAACTCGGCCAGCATCTGCCGGAACTCCAGTTCCGTCAGCAGGGCGATCACGCCGTCACGGTCCGGCACCTGCAGGGTCTGCAGCGTGGGGTCGCCGCTGGCCTCGGGCAGCGGCACGTCGGCCCGCAGGGTCGCCAGGTCCCGGGACAGGAAGGCGGACTCCCGGCCCGCCACCAGGGCGTCCCGCTTGCGCGGCGTCAGGGCGTCCAGGTGCGCGTACACGCCTTCCAGGTTGCCCCAGGCGTTGACCAGTTCCGCGGCGCCCTTTTCCCCGATGCCCGCCACGCCCGGCACGTTGTCCGACGCGTCGCCCACCAGCGCCAGGTAGTCCCGCACGCCTTCCGGCGGCACGCCCAGGCGCCCGATCACGCCGTCGCGGTCATACAGTTTGTCCCGCATCGGGTCCCGGGCCGTGACGCCGGGCCCCACCAGTTGCAGCAGATCCTTGTCCCCCGACTCGACCACGACCTCCATGCCTGCTGCCAGCGCCCGGGCGGCCAGCGTCGCGATCACGTCGTCGGCCTCGTATCCCGCGACCTCCAGCACCGGGAAGCCCATGGCCTCGGCCAGGCGCCGGGCGAAGGGGAACTGGGGCACCAGGTCCGGGTCCGCGGGCGGGCGGTTCGCCTTGTATTCGTTGTACATCGCGTTGCGGAACGTTTCGCGCCCGGCGTCGAACACCACGACGACGCGGTCGGGCCGCTGTTCCCGGACGAACTTGCGCAGCATGCTGGCCAGGCCGAACAGGGCATTGGTCGGAAGCCCCTTGGACGTCCGCAGGGGCCGGATGGCATGGAACGCCCGGTGGATGAGCCCACTGGCGTCAATCAGATGGATCGTCATCCCGTTTCCCCCCCGCCGCGACGCCGGCGGCCGTACACCCGGGGCACTCGCCCGTTCTGCGGGTCGCAAAGCCGTCGGACCCGCATTATAATTCGCGCCGGTCGATTTCCAAGGACACCCCCATGAAGGACCCCAGCGGCGAAGGACGAAAGGTCGTCGCCGAAAACCGCCGCGCCCGGCACGACTACGAAATCATCGCCCGCTTCGAGGCGGGGATGGTGCTGCTGGGCAGCGAAGTGAAATCCACGCGCAACGGGGGCGCCCAGTTGGTGGACTCCTACGTCGAGGTGGTGCACGACGAACTGTTCCTGGTGGGCGCCAACATCACGCAGTACTCGGCGGCCTCGTACATGAACCACGACCCCCGGCGCCGCCGGAAACTGCTGATGCACGCCGCTGAAATCCACCGCCTGGACATGAAGGTGCGCGAAAAGGGCCTGACCATCATCCCGCTGCTGGTGTACTTCCGGGAGGGACGCGCCAAGATCGAAATCGCGCTGGCAAAGGGCCGCAAGTCCTACGACAAGCGCGACCGGATCCTCCAGCGCGACCTGGATCGCGCCGCCAGGGAGTGACGCCCCATGAACGCGCCCCCCGGAAAGGAGCCCTACCACGACACGATCTACGACTGGAACCTGGTGGACAGCTACCAGCAGGTCCACCGGAAGACCGTCGCCCTGCACGATGAAACGCTGCGCGACGGCCTGCAATCCGCCTACGTCCGGCACCCCTCGACGGAACGGAAACTGGAACTGATCCGCCTGATGGACAGCCTGGGCATCGACAGCGTGGACCTGGGACTGCCCGGGGCCAGCCCGCACGCCAAGACGGAATGCATGGCCCTGGCGCGGGCCATCGGCGACGAAAAGATGCGCATCCAGCCCTGCGTGGCCGCGCGGACGCACCTGGACGACGTCCGGCCGTCGCTGGAGGTGGCGCAGCATGCCGGGATCCCGGTCGAACTGATGGTGTTCATCGGGTCCAGCCCGATCCGGATGCTGGCCGAGGAGTGGGACCTGCAGTTCCTGCTGACGAAAAGCCACCAGGCGATCCGCGCCGCCCGGGACGCGGGGATGCCGGTGACGCTGGCCACCGAGGACACGACCCGCTCGCGCCCCGACGTGCTGTACCGGCTGTTCGTCAACGCGGTGGACGCGGGAACGGACCGCCTGTGCATCTGCGACACGGTGGGCCACGCGATGCCCGACGGCATCCGGGTCCTGATGCGGTTCGTGCAGGACCTGGTGAAGGGTCTGGGCGCCGACGTGAAGGTGGACTGGCACGGGCACAACGACCGGGGCATCGCGCTGTCGAACGCGCTGTGGGCCGTGGCCTGGGGCGCCGACCGGCTGCACGGCTGCGCGCTGGGCGTGGGCGAGCGGGCCGGCAACACGTCCATGGACCGCCTGATCATGAACCTGCGCCTGATGGGCATCATCGACGAACAGCGGGACCTGTCGCGGCTGCTGGAGTACTGCGACGTGGCCAGCGACATGCTGGGATTCCCGGTGCCGTGGAACTATCCCCTGGCCGGGCGGGACGTGTTCAGGACCCAGACGGGCGTCCACGCGGCGGCGATCATCAAGGCGCGGCGGAAGGGCGACGACTACCTGGCGGACCGGATCTACTCGGGCGTGCCCGCGGGGATGTTCGGCCGGCGCCAGGAAATCTGCGTCGGGCCCATGAGCGGCACCAGCAACGTGATGCAGGTCCTGGCCGACCGGGGCATCGAACCCACCGAGGCGCGGGTCCAGGCACTGCTGCAACGGGCCAAGTCCGAAGACCGCATCCTGGGGGACGAGGACATCGCCCGGACCGTCGCCGCCGCGGATCTGGAGCGGGCCGCGTCGGTCTGACCGCCCCCCTGCCTGCCCCCCTGCCTGCCCCCCTGCCCGCCCCCTGCCTTCCCCCTGCCTGCGCCGAACCTTCCTAGGGGACGACGACCGGGGTCCACTGCAGGTCCACGACCCATTCCCCCGGCGCGCTGTCGGGCGGGGCACAGGCGCGGAGGACCCCGGCCGTCTGCTCCACCCGCTGCGCGCATGCGAACGTTTCGCAGGGCGCGGCAACGCCGCCCGGCGCGGTCAGCAGGCAGGTCGTGGCGCCCCCGACAACCGTCGGACCCGACCAGCCTACCAGCGCGGACGCGGTGGACGACCACGGGAACGCGGCCTGGTACGTCTGCCGACCGTCGGACTCGAAGACCAGCGACTGCCGGTGGATAGGACCGGGTACGCGCCGGGCGTGCGGATGGCCCAGGCGCTGCACGACCATGG
>CAINDP010000253.1 GCA_903847405.1 uncultured Myxococcales bacterium
CCGCGACGGGCCTGTGCAACCGCGTGGTCGCCTCCCAGTTCCGCACCCGCGGCCCGACCACCGCCACCGACGAGTTCGTGGAACTGTTCAACGCCGGCTCCAGCCCCGTCGACATCTCGGGTTGGAAGCTGTGGGGCAGCAGCACCAACGGCACCATCGGCCTCCGGGCGACCGTCCCCGCGAACGTCGTGATGCCGTCCCGGGGCTGGTTCCTGTTCACGGGCACCGGGTACTCCGGCGCGGCCGTGGCCGACGCCGTGTTCACCACGGGCATCTCCGACAACGGGGGCTTCGCGATCGTCGACACCCTGGGCGGCATCGTGGACCAGGTCGGCATGGCCGCGCTGAGCGCCTACAAGGAGGGGACCTTCCTGACGCCCCTGGCGGTGCCGTCGACCCAGGGCTACCAGCGCCGGACGCTGGGGTGCGGCCCGGACCAGGACACCGACGACAACACGGCGGACTTCGTCCTGATCCCCAGCCCGCTGACCCACAACCGCGCGTCCTGCCGACCCGCCTGTGCCGGAACCCGATGCACGGACCCCGCCCCGACCTGCGCCGACGCGGCGACCCTGACCACCTGGACCGCGACCTGCACCGCCGGCGAGCAGTGCGAATCGGCCGGTTCCAGCACCGGTTGTCCCTTCGGATGCGATGCAACCGCGGCCGCCTGCCGCCCGAACCCCTGCGCCGGACAGTCGGACGGGACGCTCTGCGAGGACGGCGACGCCTGCTCGACGGGCGACCGGTGCCAGGCCGGGGTCTGCGTCACCGGGACCCCGCTGGCGTGCGCCGACACCGACCCGTGCACCGCCGACAGTTGCGACGCCGCGACCGGGTGCGTCCACACGGCCCAGGCGTGCTGCGGCAACGACGTGATCGATCCCGGCGAGGACTGCGACGACGGGAACCGCACGGACGGGGACGGCTGCAGTTCCACCTGCCACGGCGACTGCCCCGCGGGGACCGTCACCGAGGCCGGCTACTGCTGGGTCCGGGCGGCCACGGCCACCGAAACCCAGGCCCAGGCCTGCACCCGCATCGGCCGGGCCCCGACGCCCCCCGAGGTCGCCCTGACGTGGGACGGCGCGGCCCTGGCCCGGGTCGCCGGCGGCCTGGGGTTCACGTCGGCGGGCGACGACGGCGACTTCGCCCCTGCGATGTGGTGCGACGCGACCGCGGGGACCTGCGACACCCACGCCTTCGGAACGGCCTTCTACAACCATGGCCCCCGCGTGCCCGCCCCGAACGCCCGGCCGGTCTACACGTGCGCGCCGGGGAACCAGGCCGCCGTCCCGTTGCCGTCCCTGACCGTCCATTTCATCGACGTGGGCCAGGGCGACGGAATGCTGCTGGACGTGGGGACCACCGAGGTCCTGATCGACGGCGGCGAGTACTATGCCCCGATGGCGTCCTACATCCTGCCGTTCGTCGACGGCCCCATCGAGGTCGTCATGATCACCCACCCCCACACCGACCACTACCGGGGGCTCCTGGACGTCCTGAACCAGTACCAGGTGAAGGAGATCTGGCTGAACGGCGCCACCTCCACCAACAGTTACTGGACCGAGTTGATGGCTGCGGTCAGCGCCCAGGAGGCGGCGGGCGCGAAGGTGCGCGTCCTGAACCGCAGCAGCACGGCCACCGCCGGCATCCTGGGGTTCACGGTGATGCACCCCGGCCTGGCCCTGACCGGAGACGTCAACGGCGACAGCCTTTCGATGCGGATGGCCCATGGCGACGTCGCCTTCGACTTCACGGGCGACACCATCACGGCCAGCGAGTCCAGCATCCTGGCCGCGGGATACACCCCCAGGGCGCAGATCCTGAAACTGGCGCACCACGGGTCGTCCACGTCCACCAGCCAGGCATGGCTGAACGCGGTGCTGCCGGAGGTCGCGATCTACTCGGCGGCCCTGGGGAATCCCTACGGCCATCCCCACGCCGAGGTCGTGAACCGCGTGCTGGCGATGGGCATCACGCTGCTGGGGACCGACACCCGGGGCACGATCAAGGTCGAAACCAGCGGAACGACCTACACCGTCACGACGCAGAAGTAGGAAGGCAGACCGCCGCCGCCCCGCCCGGGCCTACAGCAGGATCTGCTGGCCGCCGGCGGGTCCCCCACCGCGCGCATCCTCCTCCACCAGCGGCTCGGCGCAGACCGGCGCGTCCAGGGTCGCGCGGTTCACGAACGGGCCCACGGGCAGGGCCTCCCACAGGGCGTCGGGCGACGGGACGAAGAGGCGACGCAGGGCCTCGGCGTCCCGCAGGTCCGGGTCCAGCCAGGCGTCGAACGCGGAACGGGGCAGGATCACCGGCATCCGGTCGTGCAGGCGGGCGATCATGGCGTTGGGAATGGTCGTCAGGATGGTGAAACTCTCCACGAATTCGGCCAGCTCACCGCGAGCAGACACCGCATCCGGCGGGGACCAGCGCTCCCACAGGCCGGCGAAGGCGAACGGCCGCCGGTCCACGCGGCGGATCAGGTACGGCTGCCGGCGTCCCCCTTCGACCGCGGACCACTCGTAGAAGCCGTCGGCGGGCACCAGGCATCGGCGACGGCGCAGGGCGTCCCGGAAGGCGGGCCGTTGTGCGGCGGTTTCGGAACGGGCGTTGATCATCCGGGAGCCGATCGACAGGTCCTTGGCCCAGGACGGCACGAGGCCCCAGCGAAGGTCGGCCCACTCGCGGCCCCCGGTGGCGGCCACGCGCACCACGGGCGACGACTGGGTCGGCGCGATGTTGTACCGGGGGTTGGGGGGGACGAAGGGGACGCCGAACTCGGCCGCGGCCTCCTCGTCCAGCGTCACCAGCTTGAAACGGCCGCACATGGCACCATCCAACCCCCGGCCCGGACCCCTGTCAACCCCGTGCCCGGAACGGTCCCAATCCGTGCGGATCTCCCCGCTTCACAAGCCCTTTCCTCCGCTTGTCACGCCAGGATCCTTCTGCTACCCTCCGTCCGATTACGGTCCGTTGAACGTTGTGGAGGGGGGAGTCCATGGACACGCCGAAGCTGCCTGCGATC
>CAINDP010000254.1 GCA_903847405.1 uncultured Myxococcales bacterium
GGCCGCCGTCAGATCGTGTCGGTGGAAAGGAGGCGTTCGAAGCCGCGGCTGAAGTGGTAGTAGGACGCGAGGATGCGCAGCAGGACCATCAGCGGCGTGGCCAGGAACATGCCGGGAATGCCCCACAGCAGGCCCCAGAAGACCAGGCCCAGCAGGATGGCGACGGGCCGGATCGCCAGCCGCGTGCCCATCAACTTGGGCTCGATCACCTGCCCCAGCAGCGTGTTCATCACGATCAGGATGGCGCTGAACAGCACGATGGCGCTCCAGGAGTCGATCTGGATGACGGCCAGCAGGATCGGCGGGATGCACGCGATGATCGACCCGACGACCGGGATGAAGTTCAGCAGGAACGCCAGAAGGGCCCAGAACAGGGCGAAATCGACCCCGAAGGCCAGGCACAGGACATACGCCACCAGGCCGGTCAGCAGGCAGACCAGGCTCTTGGTGCTGATGTAGGTTCCGACCTTCCGGTTCATCTCGGCCAGGACGCCGGTGAAGGCGGTGGAACTGGACACCAGGAAGCCCGTGAAGATGACGATCAGCACGAAATTGCTGAGCAGGCTGAGAAGGGAGGCGACGAACGAACTGACCAGGGCGCCGATGGGCAGTTGCTGCACCTGCGCCAGCACGCCCTTTTCGCCCAGCCAGGCGATCGCGGACTGCGCGGCCGCCGACTCCTGCAGGGTCGTCAGGAATCGCGCCTCGTACTCCGGGTAGCGGCCCGCGATGTCCGTCCCCGACACGATCGCCGCCATCACCAGGCCGAACAGGACGCCCAGGATGGCCACCATCGCTGCCAGTCGCGTGAACCAGCGGGGGCGCCGGAGCCGGAGGGTCGAAGCGATCAGGCCGTCGACCCGGTTGATGATCATCGTGATGAAGATCGAGATGACCAGCGGGATGATGACGGAGCGCGTGAGGTAGATGATGGTGCCGCCGGCCAGCAGGCCCAGGACGGCGATGAACGAGTTGTTGACGCGGTAGACCGAGTGCAGCATGGCATCCGCGTCGGTGTCCGGGATGCCCAGCCTGCCGGCGAGGTCCAGGACCCGTTCGTAATCCGGGGGCGCCAGCGGGCCCCTGGCCTGGAACAACTGGGCGAGGTTGTAGATGAAACGTCGCTTTTCGCCCATCGACAATTCGGCGCCGGCCCGCTGGGCCAGGCTGTGCAGTTCGTCCGCGTCGCAATGGCCGGCCGCGATGATCCGGTCCATGCGCCGATCCAGGAGGGGATTGTGGCGGTTCGCCAGGAAGCGCCGGATCCAGACGCGCTCCCTGCGCTCGATCCCGCCCGGGGACAGGGTGAGGTCCAGGAACGCGGTGAGGTAGAAGAGGTCGCGCCAGTCGCAGCCGGCTTCGTCGTCCGTCAACCCCTCCATTTCGGTGGATACCCGTTCATTTTGATGGAGCGGTGGGGACATGTGCTGCTCCTCCGGTTCGTCGTGAGGGTCGCCTGCCCTCATGGCCGTGGGATCCGGGCGAAGCGCTTGCGTGCGTGTGCGGCTTCCGCCTGATTCCGCCGCACGGTGTCGAGCGCGGTCTGGAGCTCATCGGCGCCGGCCTCCAGCTTCGTTGACTGGATGGCGTCCGTGAGCATCTGGATCGCGTCGTCGCGCTGGGCCAGTTCGTATCGGCGCATCCGGTTCTTCCGGACGGCCCAGATCAACGTCAGACAGAGGCCCAGGGCGAGGGCGCCCAATCCGATGCCCAGGGTCCACAGGATGCGATCGCCGGTCGTGGACGCGATGTCCGCCGCGATCACCAGGGCCCCCTGGCTTTCCTTCATCTTGCCGCTGTCACGGTCGCGCGTCGTATCGTCCAGGGCCTCCTGGAAGCCCAGGGTCGCCTGCTTCGCCAGGTCATGGACCGCGATTCCAAAGACCTTTCCCCGTTCCTCGGAACTGCCGACCCGGGCGCCGACGGTGTCGTAGGCGACGCCGATCATCTCGGCCAGGCCGGTGTTCATGGCGAACCTCAGCCGGGACTGGACCCGCTGGTCCAGCAGCCGCGACAGCATCGTGTCCACCGCCGAGGTGCTGGCCTTCGCGACCAGGCCGCTGACGATGGCTTCCAGCCGCTGCCGCCGCACGGGATCCTCCAGCGCGTCGAGCAGTCCATCGACCATGCCCGCGGTGAGCTTGGCGCTCAACTGAGTCACGCGGCCTTCGTCGATCGCCGCGACGAACTGGCGTTGCGTGTCGGGGTCCGCGAGGCCCTTCACCGCGCCGGAAATCACCTTGGGCGCGATGTCCTTTCCGATGCCCCCGAACCATCCGCCGCACCCCAGGAACACGACCGCGACGACCAGCGTTGCGATCGTGTGAATCCATCGAAGTTTCATGACATTTTCTCCGGTTCAACCAGATGACTCCTCCATTGTTGCAAGGGTTGGGCCATGAGGCTGATTCGCGGAGATCGTGGGTCATCGGGGGGGGGCGGAACGGCGGCATGGAAGGGCGTCACCCCATCGGCGTCGCAGCCACC
>CAINDP010000255.1 GCA_903847405.1 uncultured Myxococcales bacterium
CAGGCCTCGCAGTTCGACGCCACCGGGTGGCCGTCCGCCGGGGGCAGGGCATGGCAGGCGCCGCACTCGGCCTGGGTGCCGTCGACCTTCGTCCAGGCCGGGCGCGTCAGGGAACCGCCCGACAGCGTGGTGCCGTGGCAGTAAGTGTTCACGCAGGTGGCATCGGCGGACGACCAGGAGGGGGTTGCGCCCCCGGCCGCCGCCAGCCCCGTCAGTCCCACTTCGACCACGCCGTCGAGGTGCCCGGCCGAGTCCAGCTTCACCGGCACGACGTGGCACGTGGCGCACGGGACCGCTGCGGACAGGCCCGATGCGGCCTTCAGGTGGGCCTGGTGCGCGCCGACGGACGGCAGCGCGGTGTCGGTGCGGCCCTGGATATCGACCGGCGGCGCCGGGTTGTCGGCGTTGCCGTGGCAGGCGTTGCAGTTCGTGGACGACAGGACCTGCAGCATCCCGTCGATGTGCGTCGACGCGTCCGCGAGCCCGCCGTCGACCGTCGCCGTCGGCTGGTGGCAAGTGCCGCAGTGCGCGACCTGGGGGTGCGGCGCGGGGGGCGGGTTGCCGTGGCAGGCGGTGCAGGCGATGTCCGCGTCGCTGGGCGGGGACCAGACCGGCGCCTGGACCGACCCGCCGGCCAGCGTGGCGCCGTGGCAATACACGTTCACGCAGGCCCCGGTGGCCCGGTCGTAGGACAGGTCCTGGGAATCGTGGCTGGCCAGCGTCCCGAAGTTCACCTCGGCCCCGGGGGTGTCGTCGATGTGGCCGGGGCTGGACGGCGCGAAGGGGACCTTGTGGCACTCGGTGCAGACGACCTTGCGGGCCAGTCCGTGACGGGCCGTCAGGTGGGCCTGATGCGCTCCGACCGGTCGGGTCGATTCGGCCGTTTCGCCTTGGGTGCCCTTCGGGGGCGCGGGGTCGTCGCCGGTGCCGTGGCAGGACGTGCAGCCCATGGCGCTGACCTGGACGTTGCCGTCGATGTGCTTCAGCAGATCGACGATCGTGCCGTCGTCCCCGACGACCTCGCCGTGGCAATCGGAACACTTCGGGTTCTGGGGATGCTCGGCGCCCCCGCGCGTCGTCTTCGGGGGGTTGCCGTGGCAGGCGTCGCAGGCCTTGTACGGGGTCGGATCGGCCGCGTTCCACAGGGGGGCCGCCGCCCGGCCGCCTTCCAGCGAGGCGCCATGGCAGTAGGTCGTGCGACAACCGAGGACCGCGGCATCCCCTTCGCCCTCGACGAACAGGACCGGTTCCAGCCCGCCGCCCTTCGCCAGCCCGCCGAAGGTCACCTCGGCCGGGAGGGTCGAGTCCGTGTGTCCGGCGTCGCCGACCTTCGCGGGTACGAGGTGGCAGGTCCCGCAGGGGACCGCCGCGGCGATGCCGTTGGCCTCGATGTGGCCCCGGTGGGCGCCGACGCCCCGCAGCGTGGCGGCATTCCGCCCGCGCGTGTCGATCGGCGGCGCCGGGTTGTCGGCGCTGCCGTGGCAGGTCGTGCACGGATTTTCCGGAGGGACGTCCTGCAGCGAGGATTCCCGTCCCACGGTACACCCGGCCAGGACGACCAGGATCGCCGGAATTGCGCACAGCAAGGCCCGCCCACGCATCGTCAACCTCTCGCTGTCTGTCGAGGAACGCTCCACGCCAGGCCGCCTGTTCAGGCCGCGGGCGCAGAATTGAGGATATTTAAGGACCTATTTGACCCTCGTACAAGCAATTTCTTTTGTGCGCGGGATCGCGGTCGGTCAGGGCGCCGGCACGTACCCCGTGATCTGCGCCGGCGCCAGCGTGAAGGTGTAGCAGATCGCCGCGGCGTTGGCCGGGGTCGCCGGCGACTTCGCCACGTACGTCCCGTCCGCGGTGCGATGCAGGTTCATCATCGGGGCCATGGACGATCGCAGGACCGACAGGTACGCGCACCAGTCGGGTTTCGTCCCCCCTGCCGGAACGGCGTCGCAGGTGGCCTGCGCCCGGTCGATCGCGGTCGTCAGCTCCCGCTTCGTGAGGATGGCCGTGAAGACGCCGTTCGTCACCGTGATCCCCGCCGGGCCGCCGCCCGCCGTCACGTCCCCGGTCACGCGGGCGTCGATCAGCCGCAGATCCTGGCTGAGGCCCGGGGCCAAGGGGAAGTCGATCACGACCGAGTCCGCCGGCCCGGCCGACAGGTGTCCCGCCACGATCGTCGTGCCCGGGAAGGCGATCCGCGGCCGGCAGTTCCCGGGCTGGTAGGCCGTTTCGCGGACCTGGAAGGGACCGGAGGTCGCCGCCGGTTCCTGGGCCGACACCGCCGGCAGGACGTTCAGCGGGAACGGGCCGTCGGCGGGCAACGTGACCACGCCCCCCAGTTCCAGCACCAGGGGCATGGAACCGTCGGAGGCCGGGCCCGGGTCGGGGTTCGTGATCTGGTTGCACATCTTCCCCAGCCCGCTGTCCCCCTTCCCGTCGCCGTCGTAGTCGAAGCACGTGGCCGCGATCTGTGCCGCATCCGAAAGGCACTTCGACGCATCCACCGCGCCGGCCGGTCCCCAGACCGCCGGGTTCCCGGTCGCCGGGTCGCAGGCCGCCGCGCACTCGCCGCGCACGACGTCGCAGGAGGCCGGGCCCTCGCAGGCGCCGCAGTCCCCCCCGCAGCCGTCCGGGCCGCAGGCACGTCCTTCGCACCGGGGCAGGCAGGGATCGGCGTCGGGCTGCGTCCCCGGATCTCCGGCGGAATCCGCCGCCAGTTCCGTCCCCCAATCCACCGCCGGGTCCGCCGCTTCGTCCGCGCCGGCATCGGTCCCCGGGTCCCCGGACAGGTCCGGCGCCGGGTCGTCCGGCAGTTCCACGGCCCCGCCCGAATCGACGTCGGCGGCGCCCGAATCCCCCCCGGGACAGCCGGCCAGCGCCATGCCCCAGACCAGCATCCCGGCCCATCCGAATCCGCGAAGCCTGCGCATCCCGGTCATCTGCATGGCGCTTCCTGCCTGTTGGTGAAAAGCATTGTAGGGATTCCGATCCCCGCAGATCAACCGCGTACCCCCCCGCGGACCGGCATTTTCCGGGGGGTTCGAACGGATTCAGCGCGGTTCCAGGGTGACGGGCTCCCGGGCGCCGCCGGACGGCCGACGGCCCCCGCCGGTCCGGGCCGCCAGGCTGTCCAGGGCGTCCATGGCCACCCCGCGGATGGACTCGTCGGGATCGCGGACGGCCAGTTCGCGGAGGACGCTGCCGACCGACTTCTCCCCGCCGCGCTCCCCCAGCCATCGCAGGGCGTGGACCCGGGCCGCCGCGTCCGCCGTCCGATCCACCGCGATTTCCAGGGCGCCCCGCAGATCCCCGGCCGGCGTGGGTCCCGCGCCGATCAGGCGGGCCCCCTGTGCCTGCAGCGTGTTCAGTCGCCCGCCGGCGCCTGCCACCAGGCTCGCGGGAATCCGGCCGCCGGCCCAGTCCCACTGCCCGACAGGCGCGTCCAGGCTCCTTGCGTACCCCCACCGGAACTTGCTCTGCCGGATCAGGTCGCGTTCCTCGGTTGTCAGCATGCGGATTCCCAGGAACCGTTCCGAACTGGTCGCCTCGGTCGCGTACCAGACGATCCAGCGGACCGCCCAGGTGTCCCCGTCCACGCCCTTCAGGCGGCTGGTTTCCAGGGGACAGGGCACGCAGGGCGGGTGCGCGCAGACGCAGCCCTCGGGCCCGCATTCCATCCGGCTGGCCTGGCGCGACATGCCCTCCAGCATCTGCTCCAGGCTGGGTGAACCCTCGGTCAGCGTCGACGGGCCGTCCACGGCCCTCGGCACGGGAAGCTGCAGGGAGGCCTCCGGGGACAGGGTGTCCAGTTCCTCTTCGATCAGGGCCGCGATGGGGGACGGTGCCGCGGACGGGGCCCGGGATGCTTCCAGGGAACCGGTGACGTCCTCGGGCGAGGGGGGCTCGGGCCGGCGGGGCGGTCGCGGCTTCCGGACCGCGGCCGTTCGTTGCGGCGGGGGCATCTTCGACGCGGCGGGCGGGTCCAGGAACAGCAACTCGTCCGGGCTTTCGTAGCCCTTCAGGCTGAGGGTGCGGCTGCCGTCCAGATCCCGCCGGATGCGCACCTCGGCGCCGCCCAGGAACAGGTCCACCATGTGCGCAGTCAGCGAATTCGCGGGGACGAGGGTGTCGGCGCCGGCCAGGCAGGCGTCGCGACCGGCGGGAACCGAGGCCTGGGCCGACAGGTCGTAGCACCCGGCGAACGCCTGGTCCGGCACGGGGTGTTCCGGATCGCCCGCCGGGGGTTCCCAGACCGATGGGGCCGGGGCTCGGGCCGGTCCTTCGACCGCCTCCGGCTTCCGTGTTCGCAGCAGCATCGTCGTGGCCAGAACGGCGACCAGCGCCACCGCCAGCCCCGCGCCCATGGGGATTCCAAGCCGTCTGCGGCCTGCCGGGGTCGGCCCGCCCATCTGATCGTTTCTCCCCTCGAGGCCACGGACCTGCGTGACTGGAACTCGCCGGCAGGTTTGATATTCCCGGCTTTCGGGTTCCATCGCCCCACCCGCCGGGACCTGGCCATTCTACCGATTGGGTCCCTCGTCCGTCGAATCGCACCTCTCGGGACCTGCCCTATTGTCCAGGAGGCCAGAGGTCGATGTCTGATCGCTGAACCCAAACAGCGGATGCAAGGAGGGGAGCATGAGGAAGATTGGCATGTTGGCGGCTGCGGTCGCCCTGG
>CAINDP010000256.1 GCA_903847405.1 uncultured Myxococcales bacterium
GGGGCTGGATCCGCTGTCGATCCACGACGCCAACGCGGTGCCGATGTTCGACGTGTTCACGATGACGCCGGACAACACGCCGTACACCTTCATCAAGCCGACCCAGGACATCAAGGCGATGTGCCCCTGCGGCGTTTCCGCGGCCAGCAGCGCGCTGTCGGCGGCGCTGCCCTGGCATCTGACGGACGCCGTGCCCCAGCAGATCAGCGATCGCCTGCTGTGGCAGCGCGTGTTCGGGCCGAACGTGCCGCCCCCCGCGCCGGGACCGAACGCGTCGCGGGCCGAGCACGAGCGCGCGGCCGGCGCCATGGAAATCTTCCGGAAGTTCGCCAATCGTCCGGCGGTCGCGCGGCGCAAGCTGCAGGCCTACCTGGGCGGCGGCGATGCCGATTGACGGCCCGGCGTCCCGTTGTCCGGTCCCTGCTGTGGCCCGCCATCTGCGGACGAGGTTCGGATCATGACGACGCCCCCTTCACCGGAGCCCGGGAGCGACGCACCGCACGGCATCGGCCTGCGGCGCTATTCGGTGGTGCAGTTCCTGATTGCGATGGTCGCGGTCTTGATCGGCATCCCGTTCCTGGAGCAGTTCGACACGGACGGACACCTGGCTACCCTCCTGATTACCCTGGTGCTGGTGTCGGGAGTGCTGGCGGTGAGCGGCCGCCGCCGGACGCTGATCCTGGGGATGATCCTGATGCTGCCGGCCCTGATCGGCAGTTGGACCCACCAGTTCTGGCCGGAGCATGCATCGGCGGTGTTCCATTACATTGCGGGGTTGGTGTTCCTGGGCTTCCTGATCTGGGAATTCCTGCGTTTCATCCTGCGGGCGCCCCGGGTCAACTCCGAAGTGATCTGCGCCGGCATCTCCATCTACCTGTTGCTGGGCCTGCTGTGGATGACCGCCTACCTGCTGGTGGCGCGGGGGAATCCCGACGCGTTCACCTTCGCGACCGGTCCGGCCGTCGTCCATTCGCTGCACGGCGCCGACGCGTTCTATTTCAGCTTCGCCACACTCTGCACGCTGGGCTATGGCGACATCGTTCCCGTGTCCCACGCGGCACGGATGCTGGCCGCGATGGAGGCCATCACCGGCACGCTGTACGTGGCGGTGCTGATCTCCCGGCTGGTGGCGCTGTATTCGTCTGCCGCAATGCAGCCGGATGGCCGGAAGGATTGAGGCCCGCGGTCGGGAACCCTTCTCTACGAAATCCGCCGTGGCTCGATCCATGCTAAATGCTCAGTGCTAGCCAGATAAGGAGGCGGGCGATGACCGCGCGCAAGACCGGCAGAGGGCGTCCTGACGCCGCGTCCGGTTCCGGACCGGCCGCCAGGGGCCAGCCGCGATCCCGGTGGACGTGGAGTTCCCTTACACCAGCGATCGTGGCAGGCGTGCTCCTGCTGGGTGCCCTGTCCCGGCCCGTCGCCGCGGGGGAAATCCCGCCGTGCGTGGAGGTCGTTGCCGCGCCCGACGGTGGTGCGGTTCCCCGGGACCTGGAGGTGATCCGGGACCACCTGAGCGGCGCGGTGCAGTGTCCCGACGGCCGCCGGGTCCGGGTGACGGTTTCGTCCCGCGACGGGCGTCTGCGCCTGCGCGCGGTGCTGGACGGTCCCGACGGGTTCGCCTCCTCGGCCACCCTCGAGGGCCTGGAGCCCGGCGAGGGCGTCCGCGGTTCCCTGCAGGCGTGGGGCCGGGACCTGACCGACGACATGCGGTCGATGGAAGCCGGGCGGATCCTGCGACGACGGAACGCGCCCGACTGGCTGCGGGTGTCGTTCCTGGCGGGGGCGACCGGCGCCATCGGCGGCCGGTTGGCGCTGGTCACGGTGAAGTGGGACCACGCGTACCTGACCGTCCTGCAGGGGGGTTGCGTGCTGGCCCCCTGGAGGTCCTACGGACTGCAGACGTCGACCTACGCTTTCGTGGGCCCCGAGGCGGGCGCGGCGTTCCGGTGGGGCGATCACTGGCTGGGCGTCGGCGCACAGGTCGGGTTCGGCGTTCAGTCGGGGGGCGCGATGGCCCAGACGAGCAGTTCGGAGCACAAGTACTTCGTCCTGGGCGGCATGATCGCGCCGACGATCCGGTACCGGCACTACTGGGGCCTGTTCGGCCTGGAAGCCTCGCTGGAATGGCCGGTGACGTTCGGCGGCGGCGGCGGCGACGTCGGCACCCCCTGGCCGATCCTGGGCCTGGGCGTGGGATTCTGACGGGCCGGCCGGGATCCGAAGGGCTCGCGACTGCCGAATGTGCTTGACTCTTCCTGCCCTTGCACGATCATTCCACCCGGCTGGCAATCGGGGCGTTGATGGACATCGCGTTGTGGGCGTTTGCGGTCGTCTGGCCGCTGTCGGCCGTGGTGCTGCTGCTGGCCACCAGCGGGAAGAAGGGCCACGTCAGCCTGTCCTTCCTGGCCCTTGCGATCGTGGGCGGCCCCCTGGCGGTGTTCGCGGTCAACCGCCTCCCGTTCCGCTGCCGCCGGTGTACCGTCGACATGCACGCCGCGGGCGGCCGGCACGTCTGCCCCACCTGCGGGGACGCCACGCTGGACGGGACCCTGGGCGAGCGGGTTCGCAACATCTTCGAACTGGACGAAACGCCGGTCCTGACCTTCTGGGCCAAGTTCACCTATGCCTTCGGGCAGGTCGCCGTGTCCCTGTCGCCGGCGCTGATTTCGTCGTGGCTGATCTACTTCTACATCGGCCGGAAGGACGCCTCGGGCAACGGGATGCTGCTGGTCAGCGCCGCGGCGATGTCCGTGGGCGGCCTGGTTCCGCGCCTGCTGGAGGCCGTCGCCGAACCGATGGTCGGCTACTTTTCGGACAAGTGGCACTTCCGGATGGGCCGCCGGATTCCGTGGGTCGTGTTCGGGACCCCGTTCCTGGCCCTGTTTTCGATCCTGATCTTCTTCCCGCCGGACGCCGCCGGCGAAGGGGTCAGCCTGTTCAGCGCGCTGGGGGTCGATGTCACGCCGAACTTCCTGTTCCTGCTGGTCACCCACACCGGGTTCTGGGTGATGTACACCGCGGTCGTCGCGCCCTACCTGTCCCTGCTGCCCGAAATCACGCCCCTGAACAACGAGCGCATCCAGGTGTCGAACTACATGGCGTTCGGGGACGTCGCGGGCTCGGTGCTGGGATCCGCGGGCGTCGGCCTGATGATCGGCGCGCTGGCCTCCGGGATTTCCTTCGGCCCCCTGCACCTGACCAACGCCTACCAGGCGATCGGCATCATCCTGGGAATCGTGTTCGCCGTGATGTTCTTCATCGGCGTATCGACGGTGCGGGAGCGCCCCCACGACGCGACCAAGGCGGTGCAGTTCAAGTTCGTCCAGGCCTTCGTGGAAACGTTCCGGAACCCGACCTTCACGCCCTACGTCATCGCGGCCGCGGCGATCCGCATGGCAACGGACATCCTGCTGGCCGGGATGCCCTTCATGGTCACCCGCCTGATGAACCTGGACGAGGAGTACGCCGGGTACCTCCAGGCCGTCCTGATCCTGGGCGCCATGCTGTTCTTCCCCCTGGTCGCCTCCAAGGCGGTCAAGTTCGGCAAGAAGTCCGTCTACCTGTTCGGCATGGGGTTGTTCGCGGTGGTCCTGCTGCTGATGGCGCTGCTGAAGCACTTCCCGGTCCTGGGCTACCCCGTGGCCTTCGTCTTCGGCCTCCTGGGCAGCCCCCTGGACGCGGACCAGATCGCCTTCGCCCACACCTTCGTGACACTGGCGATCGGCGCGCTGCCCGTGGCGGTGATCTTCGTGATGCAGCGGCCCATCCTGAACGACGTGATGGACCACGACGAAAAACTGACCGGGTACCGCCGCGAGGCCATGTACAACGGCATGGAAGGACTGGTGTCCAAGCCCGCGTCCGGTATGGCGTACTTCATCGTGCCCCTGCTGCTGAGTTCGCTGGGGGACACGCCGGAGCACCCCTGGGGCGTCCTGGCGACCCCGATCGCCGCGTCGGTGCTGATGTTCATCGGGTACCTCGGGTTCCGGCGCTATCCGCTGGACAAGTAGGCCACGCCCCGAAGTCGTATACTTCCCGCAGCAGCGAGTGATCGGTCCTGGAAACGTGAGGGAGGGAACCATGCGCGCACGGATGATGTGGTGGCTGGCGCCGATGCTGGCGCTGGGCATGGCGTGCGACGGGTCGGGCGACGCGGCGGACGTCACGATGCCCGACGTGCCCGCGGCGGACCTGGGGGACATCCCGGTGCAGCCCGAGGTCCAGGATTTCCTGGCGCAGTTCCAGGTGACCCTGGACCAGTCGAAGGACATGACCACCGAAGCGCTGATCGCAACGCACTACGCGCAGCGCGCCTATGCCGAATCGATGTCCTACGACGCGACGGCGGCAGACGGCCTGGCGCTGATCGAGGCGGCCTACCCCCTGACCGCGGACCAGAAGGCCACGCTGGCACGACAGGGGTTCGTGATCGCCAGGCAGCACGCCTTCGACAGCCACCCCATGGGCTACCTGGACGTGTTCCGGAAGGACCTGCCCGTGCTGGTGACGACGGACTCGATCCTGTTTTCGCTGCACAAGTCGTATGACCTGATGCTGCAGCAGGTCGAGGAAACAAACCTGGTCCCGGCGCTGGACACGATGCTGGCGGCGATCCACGCCCGTTTCGCCGGGGTTCCCCTCAGCCAGGCCGCCATCGCCATGGACGCGTGGCAGGACGTGGACCTGTTCCTGGCCGTGGCCCGGTCCCTGTTGCAGGGTTCCCCGGTGGCGCCGAACGACGCCTCGCTGGTCGCGGCCCGGGATGCGTTGCTGGCGCAAGTCGACGCGCTGGAACCCGCGCAGATCGTGCTGTTCGGGCGGGCCTACCCCTGCGCGGACCCGCTGTGCAAATACGACTTCAGCCAGTTCAAGCCCCGGGGCCACTACACCCTGACCGAATCCCTGCAACGGTACTTCAAGGCGATGATCTGGCTGGGCCGCACGGAAATGCTGCCGACGCGATTCCAGCGGGACCTGCTGGCGGCGTACTGGCTGACGGCGGCCACGGTCGATGCCGGCCAGTGGGACACGTGGAAGGCCATCGACGGCGTGATCCAGGTCTTTGTCGGCGCCAGCGACAACCTGACGATGCCCCAGTTCCTGACCGTGCTGCCCGCGGACAACCCCCAGATCGCGCTGATCGACCCGACGATGAGCCTGGACGTGATGCGGCAGATCGAGGCCGGCGGCCTGGGCCGGCAGCAGATCGCCAGCCAGATCCTGGCCGTGGATGCCTTCAGCGCCGAACCGACGGCCCTGCCGCCGTCGTTCCAGTTCCTGGGGCAGCGGTACGTGATCGACAGCCACGTGTTCAGCAACGTCGTGTTCGACCGGATCACGTACCAGGGCGACAAGCCCCCGCGCATGATGCCCAGCCCCCTGGACCCGATGTTCGTGCTGGGCTTCCAGGAGGCCCTGCCCCTGCTGAAGGACGAACTGGACACCTGGCACTATGCCGGGAACCTGAACGTGCTGCGCAGCCTGGTGGTGTCCCACGCCCCCGAGTTCTGGGGCCAATCGATGTACAACCTGTGGCTGGACACGATCCGGTCGCTGTCGGCGGACACCACGGGGGAGGGCTACCCCGACGCCGCACGGACCCAGGCCTACGCCCTCAAGTCGATGCACGCGGGGCTGGCGTCCTGGGCCGAGTTGCGCCACGACACGATCCTGTACGTGAAGCAGTCGTACACGGGCGAAGGCTGCGACTACCCCGACGGGTACGTGGAGCCGTTCCCCGCGTTCTTCCACAAGCTGGAGGCCTTCGCGGCGGGTTCGAAGCAGATGCTGGCGACCACGACGCTGCCGGGCGCGGGCGAATCGTGGATCCTGTCCCAGGCGGGCCAGTACTTCGACGACCTGGGTAGCGCGTCGGCGACCCTGGCGGCGATCGCCGAGCGGGAGATCGCGAACGAGCCCCGGACGCCCGAGCAGACGGCGTTCCTGAAGTCGCTGGTCCAGGACCAGGGGATTTGCGGCGGGCCGCTGTTCACGGGCTGGTACCCCAGCCTGTTCTACGGCGCCGCGTCCGACACGTTCCAGTTCAAGCCGACGGTCGCCGACGTGCATACGGACCCGAACAGCACCAACGTCCTGCACGTGGCCACGGGCCATCCGAACCTGATGGTGTTCCTGGCGAACACGACCTGCGGCCTGAAGGCCTATGCGGGCCCGGCCAGTTCCTACTACGAGGACCTGCAGCCGAACTACAACCGCCTGACCGACGCGGACTGGACGAACCGCCTGAACGCGGGCCCCGAGCCCGATCGCCCGGCGTGGACCGGCACCTTCATCCAGTAGGCGTCGCCGCGCGCGGGAGGGCCTCGAAGCGAACCAGCGCGCGAGGCGGGGCCAGGGTCATCTGGCGGGATGCCCGGAGATCCTCGTCCGTCACCGGAACCGGTCCGGGGCCATCGGCAACCTCACCGGCGCGTCCGAACCCGGGGGCATCGCCCATCACTGCACATACCAGCCAATCGCTCCAATCCGACATCGTCCTGACCTCCTCTACCGGTTGGCGTTCCGATGACGCGCCGGGTGCTGCGGAATCTGGCCCCGGCCGGTCGATCCGGGACGGGACGTCCGTTGGGCCGTGGTCCGCGGCGGGGGCACCGGGCGCGCTTCCTCGCGCACCAGTTCCTCCAGCGCGGCTTCGATGTCCTTCCACGCGCCCTCGACGCCCGTGCGGAAGGCATCCCACGTTTCGCTGCCGGCGGACTTGAACTCCTCCAGCCTGGCCCGGGCATCGCTGCCCAGGGCCTTCAGTTCCTGGACGCGCCGCCGGTAGTCCACCCGGGCGTGCGTTCCGGCCGTCTGGGCCCGCGCTTCGAGCGACTCGATTCGGGCACCCCAGTCCTGGATCTGCGCTTCCATCCGTTCGATGTTCGGATCGTGGGAACTCATGGCAGGCCTCGCTGACAAGCTGGTCCTTTCCTTATGCAAGTCGTGCGCCACGCGGGGCTACTTTGAGGTGCCGGGCAGGCAGACGGACGCCATCGCTTTCGCCCCGCCAAAGCGCCGGACGCGTGGGCTTCGCACGAACCCCTGGAACCGCTTGCACTGGTTGTCGAAGTTCGAGGCCCTGAGGGTGCAGATCCCGCGGTCCGGGGCATCGGGGTCGGCGACGCAGAACGAGCCGGGGTAGCCCGCGCGATCGGGGCACCGGCCGTCGCACCCGGCCGTGCAGAAGCCGGCAGTTGCGAACGGGTTCTTCCGGCACGTCCCGCCCGGGAAGTTGCACTGTTCGTCGTTCGCGCACTCCGACAGGAACCACCGGTCGTCCACGTCGACCGCGGTGCCGTCGGCGCGCCGTTCGATCGCGCGCTGGATCTGCACGGGGTATCGCTTTCCGCGGGTCCGGGCATACAGGTCCAGGATTCCTGCCGGTTCCATGCGGATGCAGCCATGGGAAACGTATCCCCGTCGCAGGCGACCGCCGTCCTCGCGGCGAATGTCCTCGGCCGGCCCGTGGATCCCGTCGTCCGACCCCCCCGGTTCCTGGATGCGGATGAACGGCAGTCCCGCATACACCGGCAGCAACGTCTTCGTGTCCGGGTCCTGCCACCAGAACCGGCAGGTGTAGTTCCAGGCCCAGCGGACCTCGGGCCGGGGCCGGTCCCGGAACGCCATCACGTCCAGCCTGGCGTGGTACCGCCCCTTCGGGCCCGACGGCGACGGGACGGTCAGCATCCGGCCCAGCCGAACCGCGCCGACGCCGACGGGGTACACGCGGTCGAACCCGGTCGTCCTGTCGAACAGATGCAGCGTCAGGCCGTCGAGGGAGATGACCACCTCGGGCGACGGCAGCACCGGCAGCGCGGGGATCGGCTTGCACTGAAGGGCGTGTCCCCACTTGCGGGCCGCCTGGTCGCCCGGTGTTTCGGCGGCACCACCGGTTGCGGGAAGCAGCAACCCCAGCAGCAGGAAAAGGCAGGGGACCTCGGGGCGGCGGAACCAGGGGGTGACAACGGACATGCCCATCATGCGACCTCGACGGCCCATCGTCCATGGACCGATCCGGGGAATCCCGACCGTGACGCCGCCACAGCCGATGCAGAATCCGCGCCAATACGGGGTTTCGCGCATGTCGCGCCAACCCGGCAGGGATCCGCCCCCGCAGGAAGCACGGCAGGCGAACCTCCCCGTGCGGGGACCCATCAGATTGGGCGGTCGCCGACCAGAATGACGGTGATGGCGGGGGGGATCACGGGACGTCGTCGATGCGGTACACCACCGCCCGCGGATCCCGGTAGACCACCCGGAAGGGCGGCCCTCGCAGGGCGGGGAACCGGCCTGCCCGCGAGGCCCGCAGCACGAGGGTGCGGGAGTGGAAGGCCGAAACCAGGGCGGGGCCGTCCAGCCGATCGGTTCGCGCTCGTGCGCGCTCCAGTTGCAGCGCCTTGTCCGCGTCGAAACGCAGGGAGTAGGTGGGGTCCAGCCCCCACAGGTAGCGCTGGCGGGGCGCCGAGTAGAACAGATCGGGGAAGTCGTCCCAGAAGAGGTTGATGACCGTTTCGCCCGGTTCGAGGTGGTCGGCCATCCAGGCGCCGGCGCCGTCGAAGAACCGGGGCGGCGCGAAATCGAACTGGTACACCCGGTAGAAGCCCAGCGAACGGCCGTGGAAGCCCGCCAGCAGCGCCAGGGCGACCACCGCGCCCAGGATGCGCCAGCGCCGGCCCCGGGGCATCCGGGCGGGCAGGGCGCCGGGGCGTTTGACCAGGTCGCGCACGACCAGCCCCGCGGCAATCGCCAGCAGCAGCGCCAGGTACTCGACGAAGCGCGCCGACACCGCCGACATGGCGGTCCAGAACAGCATCGCCAGCACGACGCCCTTGCTGTCGGCCGCCACGTGGCGCCAGCGCAGGGCCACCACCAGGACCAGGACCGGGACCAGCAGCACGAGCAGCGGGTAGATGTCGAAGAAGACAGCGGGTGCGTAGGGGTAGATTTCGTTGCCCAGTTCGAAGCCGGATTCGCCCACCCCCGTCAGTCCCATCCGGAAAACCTGCAGGTAGGTGAAGAAGGTTTCCAGGGTCAGCGGCGAGTAGGGGTGGATCACCAGGCCCGCCACGGAACCCAGACCGGCCGCCGCGACCGACCGCCAATCCAGGCCCCCCCGGCCCAGCCAGCGTCCCACCACCAGCGGCGCCGCGGTCAGGAGCAGCACGAACGGCACCGTGTAGCACCAGGCGTAGGCGAAGCCCAGGATCGCCACGGCGCGCCAGCGTCGCTGCAGCAGGAAGTGCACTCCCAGCAGCAGCAGCGCCATGCTGAGGACGTGGGAACGAATCATGCCCAGGCGGGCCAGGAACAGCCCGCCCATGGCCAGGGGCAGCGCAGCGAACCAGGTCGGCCAGGGCACGGCGTGCGTCCGCATCAGCCAGACGAGGAGCGCCATGACGGACAGTGCCAGCAGCACGCCGAAGACCCGCGCGCCGACGATCGGCTGGTCCCCGAACGCGGCGAAGGGCGCCATCGCGAGGTGGTACAGCACTTCCTTGTCGCAGAAGCCGTCCTTCCAGGTCGACACCTGTGTCCAGGGGAAGTCCCGCGAAAAGCCACGTTCGGGGACCAGTTGCGCCAGCCGGGCGTGGTAGTAGCCGTCCCGTTCGAAGAGGCCCGGCTGCAGCAGCGCGGTGCCGGCATACAGCACGACGACATAGAGGAGGAGGGCGATCGGGGTGGACCTGGCCAGCCAGCCTGGCGTCAGCGGAAAGGGGGAGGGGATCCTGGTCCGGCCTGGCGCACTCATGGCGGCATTATTGGCCGGCGATGGAAGGGGGTCAATCGGCGGGCAGGGGTCGGTTGCCTACGGGACGGGCACGACGATGGTGCACGAGTCCAGCGTGACGGCTTCGGCCGCGGCACCCTGGTTCAACGCCCGTCCTTCCAGGTTCGCGCCGGTCAGCAGGGAAATCGAGGTCCCCGCGATCAGGGTCCCCTTCATGATCGAGTTCGTGCCCAGCGTCACCGCGCTGCCGGCCGTCCAGTAGATGTTGGCGGCCTTCGCGTCGCCGGCCAGGACGACCTCGCTGGTGGCAGACGTGGTGATCGAGGTGGCGCTGCGGAGGATGAAGACCGCGTTCCCGTCGCCCTGGGCGTCCAGGTACAGGATGCCGCCGGGGGAGATTTCCAGGGAGGTCCCGGATTCGTACAGGCCCGGATACAGCGTCAGCCCGTTCAGATCGCCGGAAATCGCCTGGGGAGTCCCGCGAACGGCGGCCCGGGCATTGATGAACGCGATCCCGGCATCCGTCTTGGCATTCGCCAGCAGCACCGGGTCGTTCAGCGCGCAGGCAGGGCCCGTCACGTCGACGGCATAGACCTTGCCAATCACTTCCGGGCAGGTCATCGGTTCGCTGAACCCGCTGATGTTGGAACCGGTATCCGGGGTCAAGCCGATGTCGCCGGTGATCGAGGACGTCGGGATGTTGGTGATCGCCGCGCTGGCCAGGATGGCGAAACTGGACGTCGATCCGAGGGGGACCACCACCTGGCGGACGTCCTGGGCTGCCTGCGTCCAGGTCGTGAAGGTCCATTCCAGGACGGACGCCAGTCCGCTGCCCGAGAGGCCCCGGGCCCCGGAGGTGATTGTCGCCGTGTACGGGGTCGAGGGAGCCAGCAGGGCTGCCGGCGTGAAGATCGCGGTGGCGCCGGCGCACGACGCCGTGCCCGGAACAGCCGCCCCCGCCTGCGTCACGGTGAAGGTCGTTGCGGTGATGGTCAGGGGATCCAGCGCCTCGCCGAACGTGGCGGTGATGGGCGCGTTCAGCGCAACCGCCGTCGCACCGTTCACGGGGGTGGTGGACGTGACGGCCAGCACGGCTCCAGTACCGTCGGCGCCGATGTCGGACGCGCCGATGTCGGACGTGTCGATGTCGGACGTGTCGATGTCGGACGTGTCGATGTCGGCCACGACAACGTCGGCCGCATCAACGCCGGCCACGTCGAGGGTTGCCGCGTCGGGGGCGTCCGCGCCGGGGGTGTCGACCCCGGACCCCTGCGATCCGCACGCCGCCAGGAGTGCCAGCACCAGGAACAGTGGGCTCGTGATGGGCTTCTTCATTCTCGTCTCCCTGGGGGGAATCGCCCCGATCATTGGTGATGCACGTTTCGATCCGTCATTGGTACATGAATAAGAACAAGTTGTTGCGGGTCATGCGGTGTTGCGGGACCGGCCGCGGCAATCAGGATGAACGGCCGACTGGCCGCAGCGATGGCCGTCCTACCGCAGGATCGCTCGGAGGCTGGAGTCGTCGTCGGTCCAGGGACGGATGCAGCCCGTCGCCGGGCAGGCGGGCCGTTCCATCCCCGCTGCGCCAGCCAGTCGGTCCAGGAACGCCGCGTTCCGCGTCAGCAGCATCCAGACCGAGGCCTTGCCCCAGGGGGGGGATTCCGGCGTGGTGATCGTCGCCGCCGACAGGCCCAGGCGGGCGGCGGCCGCCAGCAGCACGGAATCCAGGTGGAGGTGCCGGTTCGTGATGTGGAACGCCAGGACGCCGTCGGGCGCCAAGCGCCGCAGGTACAGTTCCAGGGCCTCGATCGTCAGCAGGTGCGTCGGGATCGCGTCCGAGGTGAAGGCGTCCACGGCCAGGATGTCGTAGGGCGGCAGCGCCCCGTCCGCCAGTTCGCGCTGGATCGACAGACGGCCGTCGCCGACCACGACGTCGATGCTGGCCGGGGAATCGGACAGGTAGGTGAAGAACCCGCCTTGTCCCTGCGCCAGGTCCACGACGTCCGGGTTGATTTCGTAGAAGCGCAGGTCGTCGCCGGCCGACACCAGGGCGGCGGCGGTCCCCACGCCCAGGCCGATCACGCCGATCCGCAGGCCGGTCCGGCCGGGGGTGATCCAGTGCATCGCCAGTCCCAGGCCGCTGTCGGCGGTGTAGTAGGTCGTGGGGATCCGGCGGGAGGCCGGCGCGCGGGGCTGCAGTCCGTGCAGGATCGAGCCGTTCTGGAGGTTGTAGGAAGCCGACGCGGGATCGTCGGCGCCGATTTCGACGACGCGCAGGACGCCGTAGAAATTGCGGGATGCGACCACCGGCGCGTCGAGGGCGGCGACGACGTGGACCAGCAGGGCCGCGCCGAAGACCCCCAGGAGGATGTCGGCCGCGGCGCGGCGCGGGAAACGGCGGCCGCGATTCCCAAGGGGGCCCCCGTCGCGGGCCAGCGCGATCCGGAACATCAGCGCCGTCGCGAGCAAGGACACGTGCAGTTCCCAGTACCCGGAAAAGACCAGCGGCGCGACCAGCGCGACGAAGGCGCCGCCCAGCGCTCCGCCCAGGGACACCGCCAGGTAGAACCCGGTCAGCAGGCGCGGATGCGGCCGGATGCGGGCCAGTTCGCCGTGGCAGACCATGCAGCAGGCGAACAGCGTGGTCGCGTGGATGGCGATCTGGGGCGTCGCACCCAGGGCCGGGCCCCGGAACAGCGCCCCGATCGACCCGGCGCACGCCAGGACCAGCAGCGGACCGAACACGGCCCGCGAGTAGATGCCGTCCCGCTCGAACGCCAGGATGAAGGACAGCAGGTACAGGCCCAGGGGCAGGACCCACAGCAGCGGGACGACGGCCACCTCCTGGCAGATCTGGTTCGTGGTCGCCATCAGCATGGCAGACGCGGTTGCGGGCAGCAGCAGCCACGCCAGGCGGACGCCACGGGCAGGCCGCGGGACGACTTCCGGCGGGGCAGGGGCTTCGGGGGCGGGCGACCCGCGCGGTCCCTGCCGCATCGCGCGATATGCCACGGCGCAGCAGGCCGCCGCGAACAGCAGGTACAGGCCGGTCCACGCCCACGATTGCCGCTGCAGCGCCAGGGCGGGCTCCAGGACGAAGGGGTACGCCACCAGGGCCAGCAGCGCCCCGGCGTTCGACAGGGCGAACAGGCGGTACGGCGACTGCCCGGGCCGCGCACGGTGGAACCAGGACTGCAGCAGCGGGCTGGTGGCGGACAGCAGCAGATACGGAAGGCCCACACCCATCGCCAGCAACCCCAGGATCCGCGCGGTCGGCGCGGTGGAGTCCGGAGGCTGGAACCCCGCGTCGGGCAGCAGCGGCACGGACCAGGCGCCCGCCTGCCAGGCCAGCAGTCCGATCGAAACCAGCAGCAGGCCGATATGCGCGACGGCCTGCGTCCGCAACCGAAGGCGCGTCCCCAGCAGGTGGGCCCAGGCGTACCCGCCCAGCAGCAGCACCTGGAAGAACAGCAGGCAGGTGGTCCAGACCGCGGGGGCGCCCCCGAACCACGGCAGCAGCGCCTTCCCCACCAGGGGCTGCACCAGGAACAGCAGGAACGCGCCGAGGCCGATCGTCAGGGCGAACAGCATGGGCGAACGCTACCACCGATCGGGGCGCGATGCAGCCCGGGAGGCCCCGGGAATTCCCGGGCGAATCGCGGGTTCCCCGGAGGACCCAGACGGGCGGCGAACGCGGTTCGGCGCGACCGGCTGCGTTCATGGAATCGAACCCGGGAGGACCCAGGATGGTGCAGACAGTGCAGTGCGAATCGTCGAGGGACGCGGCCCTGGAACTTTCCGAACGGCACCCGTTCACGGGACCGCAGGGGCGGCCGATCGGCCCGGAGTGCCGACGGGAACTGGCACGGCTGACGCCGATGCAGGAAGCGGTGCTGCGGCTGCGCAACGGGATCGGGACCGAGCGCACCCGCACGGTCGAGGAACTGGCCGCGATCCTGGCGATGTCCCCGGATGAAATCGGGAAGCTGGAGCGCGGGGCCAGGGCGCTGGTGGGTGCGCGGCCCTGCTAGAAGCCCTTGTCGGTCCGGTAGATGCTGTCGCTTTCCAGCCAGTAGATCTTCGCCCCCAGGATGACCATGCCCTTGATGGTGCTGAACATCTCGGTCGTGGCCACGTCCACCGGCGCGTACCCCGGGATCACCATCCGGATGCGGTTGTACGTTACCGAGGGCGACACGGCGTAGTAGACCGCGCCGCTGTCCAGGACCAGGAGGCCGGGGCAACTGCCGAAGTTGACGTTTTCGCCGCTGGTCAGGACGGCGGGGGTCCAGGTGGCGGTCACGTCCTGGACGCACCCGACCTGGCCGCCATACTTTTCGGTGTAGCACAGCGTGTTGCCCGACAATGCCATCGCCGTCGGCGTGCCCAGGCCGGTGATCACCGGTTCCGCGCCGCCGCCTTCCACCGGGACCCGGCCGATGAACCCGTTCGGCAGGTCGTAGGGCGCGGTGAAGTATACCCAGGACTCGTCCGCGACCAGCGTGGTGGCGAAGTCGCGGGCCAGCGTGGCCAGGGTGGTGGTTTCGCCGCCGGCCTTCGGCACGCGGTTGACGACGGTCACCCCGTTGCGCCGGTCGGCAAAGAAGACGTACGTCGTGTTGATCGCGATGGCATGGGGCGAATCGATGGCGGACGCCAGCGTCACCAGTTCCGTGCCGTCCAGCCGGGCGCTGCGCACCGCGCCATAGGGCGACGCGTCGTTTTCCAGCCAGTACAGGTGCTGCCCGTCGGTCATGATGCAGGTGGGATGGGCCAGGCCCTCGGCGATCGCGGTGGAATGCGGAACGGACAGGTCCACCGACTTGACCGTGCCCAGCGGCGACGCGACCCCTTCCGTCAGGTACAGGTTCGTGCCGTCCGTGCACATCGCCTGGGCCGACTGGAACGTCATGTTCGGGTTGCCCGGGTCCTTTTCCCCGTCCGACAACTTCGGGCATCCCGCCAGCGCCATGGCGCACCCGATGGCGGACAGGACGATCGCGACGTTCATCCAGGGGCGATTCACAGGATTCATGGCCTTCCTCCCGGGGGCAGGCAAGTTTGCCGTCCGGTTTCACCGGGTGTCAAGAACCGCCGCCGTCACTGCCGGACGCATTCGAAGGCGCCCGTGACGGCGGGCATTGGCGCCCTGGATGATCCGCACCCCTCGACTCCCGGAAGTTGCCGAATCAACACACGCTGCCGTCCGGCCGCAGGCACGTGAACGTCGGATCGCCGGTGCAGGTGCAGAGCGGGTCGATGGGGGTGCACTGGGCGTCGGAGTCGCACTGCACGCACTGCGGCATGCTGTTGATGACCTTGCAGACCGGGAACGAGGTGCCACCGCACTGGCCGTTGCAGGGGTCCACCAGGTCCGCCGGTTCGCACCGTCGGTCCAGGCATCGGCCGGTGGACACCGAGCACCCGGTACAGTCGGCGTCGGCGCAGCACTCGCCCTGGATCCCGTCGTCGCAGGTGCGCCAGCCGCACGGGGGTGTGTCGATGAAGACCTCTCGGCAACTGTGGGTGGTCAGTTCGCAGCTCTCCCCCTGCACGATGCAGTGGCTGTTGTTGAGGCAGCCCCAGCAGGTCATGCAGTCGGGGGACACGAACGGGGTCGCGCCGCCGCAACCGCCGCACTTGTCGGGGACCTTCGGGATGCAGAGCCGCACGCCCCTGTCGGTGGTGACGCAGGTGGAACATTGCCTGTCCGTGCAGTTGTCCACGCACTCTTCGACACACGCGCCGGTCGCGGCCCCGGTCGTCTTGTAGCAGCGTCGGCCCTCGTCGCAGTCGAAGTCGTACGTGCACTTGCCGCACCCGCCGCTGCCCACCTTGCAGGTCCCCGACACGAAGTCGCAGACCTTGCCGGCTGCGCACGGGTGTTCCTGGGCGCAGGCGACGCAGTTGTAGGACACCGGCAGGCACGACTTGCCGCCCGCGGCGGCCTGGTAGCAGGTGTACGACCGCGGACAGTCGCCGTCGTCGATGCAGTCGGACAGGCAGTGTTTCGTGGCGCCGACCGGCAGGCACTTCGCGCCCGGGCCGCACTCGTCATCGGCGGCGCAGGGCATGCAGTCGATCGGCAGGCCCGACGGAATGTCCGTGTCGGCCATGCCGGGATCCCCGTTTCCGGGATCCACCGGCGGGACGTCCGTCATCGGATTGGGGTCCGCGCCCGCATCCCCCGGAGCGTTCGACGGAAGGCACGCGCCCAGGACCAGGACCACGGCCAGGCAGGCCCCAACGGTCGCTCGCATCGTTCGATGTTCCACAAGATTGCCTTGGCGCAGTATGCGGTTTCCGGGGGGGAGAATCCAGCAGGCCTGCGTCGGCGACGCCTCCGGTCCCCGGGGGCTCCGCCATCCTCCCGCGCCGCTCGTCGAAAGACGCTTGAAACCGCCCCCGCGCTCTGCCACGATCCGCCCGGACCGACGGGGTCCGTGGGCTCGGACTGAGGTGTTCATGAGGAGTACCGGGATCATCGTCGCGGCGATCGCCGTGGCCTTCGCGTGTTCGTGCGACGGGACGGGTGCGACGGGCGACGTGCTGGCGGAAGTGGTCTTCCCCCATGGGCCGGACCTGGCGGTCGATCCCGGCGCTACGGATGACGTTCCGGCCGACGTCGGCATGGAACCGGACGACGCCGCTGCCGACCCGGGAACCGGGGACGACACGTTCGCCGATCCCGGGCCGCCGGACGTGACCGCCCAGGATGATGGCGGGATTTTCGACCCCGGCGCGCCCGATCCGGGAATGCCGGACCCGGGTGGCCTGGACGTGGTCGTCACGGGCAGCAAGACGCCCGGCCAGTACTGCGAGGTGTCGGCCGAGTGCGCCAACGGCGCGAACTGCGTGGCGGGCGAGGTCACGCACGCCCAGTGCAACCCGGGGTGCGAGGTCGATACCGATTGTGACAAGGTCGCCATCAACGCGAACGGTCAGTGTACCGAGGTCGAGGGCCTGCCGTTCAAGGTCTGCCTCTGGCTGTGCGGCAGCCTCATGGGCGGCATCTGCCCCGGCGACGGGCAGTGCGACGGCGCCGCCTGCCGGTAGGGCCGTCGTCAGTAGGTGCACACGTTCGCGGACGTGCACTGCGTCCCGGTATGGCAGACGTAGGTCGTCCAGTAGTTGCAGCGCGTGAACGAGTTGGGGACGCAGGCCTGGAAGTGGCCCAGGTCGCCGGCGATGCAGCGGCGATCGGTCTGGGTGCAGTACACCTCGCAATCACATTTTCCGGACCGGCAGATCTGGCTCTGCGAGCAGGTTTCGTCCTGCAGGTACCGGCAACCGCTGGCGTCCGCGACGCAGTGGTGCACCCGCATGGTGTTGGTGGCGTCGCAGGCGTCGGATCCCGCGGCGCAGGCATCGTCGCAGGCGCAGGCCCCGGCGCTGCACGCCTGGTGCGTCGGGCAGGCGGCGGGCGCGCTCCAGTCCAGGCAGGGGTCCGCGTCGAACTGCCCGCAGGAACGCCACTGGTCCGGCTGGGCGGGGTCGCAGGACGTCTGGTCCAGGGTGCAGTCGGCGGTGCAGGCGGCGTGGCAGGTTGCGTCGCTCCAGCACTGGGGGCGGCCGGGGACCTTGCAGTCCGTGTCCTTCGTGCACTCCACGCAGGTGTGATCGGCGGGACGGCACACCTGGTTTGTGCCGCACTGGCTGGTGGCGATGCAGGGCCAGCACTTCCCGGTCGCGACCTCGCAATGCCCGCCCGCGATGCAGGCCCCGTCGTCCGTGCACCGGACGCACATCCGGTCCGCCGGTCGGCACGCCGTCCCGGCGCAGTCCGCGTTCGACAGGCACCCGTAGCAGAGGTTGCCCGGCCCGCACTTCGGGCGATCGGCGGTGCCCGCGATCGTGCAGGTTTCGTCCATGACGGAACACATCGGGATGCAGGTCCGCGTCAGCGGATCACACCCCACCACGTACGAAGCGCAACCCTCGGACGGAGTGCAGGCGCCCGTGGGGAGCGCCTTGCATGCGTGCAGCAGAGGGTGGCAATACTGGCCGCCGCCGCAGTCCGTGTCGATGGCGCACGTGCCGCCGACGCAGGCATGGTCCACGCAGGCTCCGCCGTTGCAGGCGGCGTCGGTCACGCAGGCGAAACAGCCCCCGTGGGGCGCCACGGCACGGTCGCAGAACCGGTCGGTCGGGCAGTCGCGATCGCTTTCGCACCCCGGCGTGCAGGCCCCGACGACGCAGATCGACCCCAGGGCGCAGTCGCCGGTGGCCCGGCATCCGACGCACGTGCTGCGGGCCAGGTCGCAGAACGGAGTGGCCGGGGTGGCCGTGCAGTCCCCGTTCCCGGTGCAGGTGGTCGCGCAGTCGCCCAGGATGCAGTGCGCGCCGTTGGTGCAGTCGGTTTCGCCCCGGCACTGCAGGCAGGCACCGTGGTCCCCCAGGGCGGGGTCGCAGAAGGGCCGGCCCGCCGGACAGTCCCGGTCGCCCGCGCATCCCGCGGTGCACGTCCCCTGCACGCACAGGTTGCCCAGCGCGCACTGGCCCGCCTGGGTGCACTGGGGCGCCGCGTCCGTGCCCCCATCGACGAGGATCTCGGTTCGGGCGTCCTGGGCGAACGGTACGTCGATGGCCGCAGTGTCCTGGCCTGCCGGCAGATCCCCGGGACCCAGGGAAGGCCCGGACGGCCCGCCGCAGGCCAGGGCGATCAGGCAAAGTGCGAGGGGTGCGACGCGGTGCTCCGCGCGACAGGGAGATGCAGACACGGATGGGCCTCCGATCGAACAGACGCTAGAGTACGCGGAACCGAACGCGGGACTCAAGTGCCCGCCAGGAACACGATTCACATAGGCGACTTGCATAGGCCAACTGCAATAGGATGCCGTCGAGGACACACCGTCGTCCGGATTCCGGATCACGAACCGTCGGCGACGCAACGTGCGGGCGCTGCGGCGAGACGGTCATTGCAAAGCGGGCGGGATTGGTGTATCTTGTCGCGCAATTATGGATACACGTTTGTATTCTATGAAAGGAATCTGATGAATCAGTCTGTGAAAAGCGAAAACATCCGGAACGTTGCCATCATCGCCCACGTCGATCACGGCAAGACCACCCTCGTCGACGCCATGTTCCGCCAGAGCGGCGTGTTCCGCGAGGGCCAGGAAGTCGAAAACCGGGTCATGGACAACATGGACCTGGAGCGGGAGCGCGGCATCACCATCGCCGCCAAGAACTGCAGCGTGATCTGGAACGGCGTGAAGATCAACATCATCGACACGCCCGGGCACGCCGACTTCGGGGGCGAGGTCGAACGCGCGCTGTCGATGGCGGACGGCGCCATCCTGCTGGTGGACGCCGCCGAGGGGCCGCTGCCGCAGACGCGCTTCGTGCTGAAGAAGACGCTGGAAGCCGGCCTGAAGGTCATCGTGGTGATCAACAAGATCGACCGCAAGGACGCCCGGCCCCTGGAAGTGTTCAACGAGATCTACGATCTGTTCATCGACCTGGACGCCGACGACGAACAGTCGGAATTCACCTGCCTGTATGCGGTCGGCCGCGACGGCGTGGTCATGCGGGGGCTGGACGACGAACGGAAGGACCTGCAGTGCCTGTTCGAAACCATCCTCAGCGAGATCCCGGCCCCGGCCTACGATCCGGAGGAGCCGTTCCAGATGCTGGTCACCGACCTGGACTACTCCGACTATGTCGGGCGCCTGGCCATCGGCCGGATCTTCCACGGCCAGGTGACGGGCGCCGACGCGCTGACGTGCATCAATGCGGACGGCGTCTGCCAGTCGCTGAAGGTGACCCGGCTGCAGAGCTACGTGGGCATCAGCATCCAGGACGTCGCCACCGCGCTGCCGGGGGACATCGTCGTGCTGGCCGGGATCGACAATGTGAAGATCGGCGACACCATCTGCACCCAGGGCGCGCCCAAGGCCCTGAAGCGGATCGTCGTGGACGAGCCCACGGTGTCGATGCGGATCATCGCCAACAACTCCCCTCTGGCGGGCACCGAAGGCACCCAGGTGCAGGGCAGCCGGATCCACGAGCGCCTGCTGAAGGAAACGCTGCGCAACGTGTCCATCCGCATGGAGGTCGCGCCGGACGGCGACGGCTTCATCATCAAGGGCCGGGGCGAATTCCAACTGGCCATCCTGATCGAAACGATGCGGCGCGAAGGCTTCGAGATGTGCGTGAACCGTCCCGAGGTGATCTTCCAGGAGCGGGACGGCAAGGTGGTCGAGCCCATCGAGCACCTGTACGTCGACTGCGCGGAACCGTTCCTGGGCATCGTCACCCAGAAGCTGAACATGCGGAAGGGCCGGATGATCAACTACGCCATCCAGAGCGCCGGCCGCGTGCGCATCGAGTTCAACATCCCGTCCCGGTGCCTGATCGGGTACCGCGACGAGTTCCTGACCGACACCAAGGGCACGGGGATCATGAGTTCGTACCTGCTGGGCTACGAGGAGCATCGCGGGGAATTCACCAGCCGCTTCAGCGGGTCCATCGTCGCCGACCGCAAGGGCGAGGCGGTCGCCTATGCCCTGGCGGGCCTGGAGGATCGGGGCCGCCTGTTCCTGGTCCCGAACGATCCGTTCTACGAGGGCATGATCGTCGGCGAGCACAATCGCGAGAACGACATCGACGTGAACCCGTGCAAGACCAAGAAGCTCAGCAACATGCGGGCCGCGGGCCGCGACGACAACATCCTGCTGTCCCCCATCACGCCCATCACCCTGGAAAAGGCCCTGCAGTTCATCACGGACGACGAGATGGTCGAGGTGACCCCCAAGTCCGTCCGGATGCGCAAGACCCAGTTGTCGGCCGGCAAGCGCCACAACACCGCCGTCGCACGGAAGAACGCGCTGGGGTAGGTCAGGCGCCGGCGCGCCGGGTTCCGGCCAGGGTGAAGCGGAAGGTGGTTCCCTGCCCGGACCCGGCCGACTCCAGCCAGATCCGGCCCTGGTGCAGTTCGATGATCCGTTGGACCAGGGCCAGCCCGATGCCGGTCCCGTCCGTCCGGGGGTCCACTTTCTGGAACGCGCCGAACAACTTCGACTGATGCAGGGTGTCGATCCCGATGCCGTTGTCGCGAACGAAGATCACCGGCTCCGGACCTCCCGATTCCACCCCGATCTCGATCCGCGGCGACGGCTGCCCGCCCATGAACTTCGAGGAGTTGTCCACCAGGTTCTGGAAGACCTCCACCAGCCGTTCGCGGTCGCCGACCAGGACGTACGGTTCGTCCGTGACCGCGACCGCCACGCCCCGGTCGGCGATCCGTCCGGCCACCAGGGACAGGGCTTCCGCCACGACCGCCTGCAGCGAAACCTGGACTGCGGGATGCGTCGCGTGGCCGACGCGCGCCAGTTGCAGCAGTTCGTCCAGCAGGCGGGCCATCTTTTCGGCCGCGGTCTGCATGAACCGGAGGTCCTTTTCGACGTGCTCGGCGTCGTTCGCGGCCATGTCCCGTTTCAGGTATTCCAGGAAGGTCTGGATCGTCACGACCGGGCTCTTCAGGTCGTGGGAAACGGCATAGGAAAAGCGCGTCAACTCCTCGTTCCGGGCCTTCAACTCCCGGTCGGAGGCCTGCAGCGCCTCCACGTCCCGCTTGTGTTCGGTGATGTCGTTGATGCTGGCGAGGATGTAGTCCTGGCCGTCGATCTGCAGGATTTCGGCCGAGAACAGGCCCGGAAAGGTCGTCCCGGACTTCTTCCGGAACAGGTTCTCCGTCCACGGCAACTTCCCGTTCTGCTGCAGTCGTGCGACGACCTCGTCCCGATCGGCGGGCCGGTCCCACAGGTGCAGTTCCGCCGAGGTCCGGTGGATCGCCTCGGTGTAGGGGTACCCCGTGAGGCCCACGAAGCCGTCGTTGACGTCCGTGATCAGGCCGTCCGATAGACGGGTCAGCGTGATGGCGTAGGGCGAGGAGCGGAACGCCGTCGAGAACTTCGCCTCCTGGGCGCCGACCTCCGCCAGCAGGCGCAGGTTCACCATCAGGACCAGCGTGACCGTGTGCAGGATCAGCAGCGCCTGGTACGCCAGCAGTACCAGCGATTCGAAGGGGCCCGAGTGGAAGTAGTCGGTGATCGCATGGGGCACCAGGACGAACTCGGCGATCCGGATCCCGCTGACCAGGCAGTAGGCCAGGAACACCGCGCCCACCCCGCGCGTGTACCGGCGCATGGCCGGGCCGGCCCCGTGCAGGCCCAGCCACGCACCCTGTGCCGCGACGAACAGCAGCGCCAGGGACAGGTTGACGTTCCGGGCGGCGAGGTCCGGTTGGACGACGGTGAAGACCGTGTGGACGCAGGCGAAGACCGCGAGCATCACGATGTTCTGGAGTTGCGGGACCTTCTTGCCGACGAAGAGCCCCAGGCCCCGATAGACCAGGATGGCCCCGCCGATCCCCAGGGTGTTGGCGGCGACCATCGACAGCATGTCCGGGATGCTGCCTCGGAGGATGATCAGGGACATCGCCGCCAACTGGCAGACGAAGGCGACGACCCAGTGCCCCGTCCCGGCAAACCGGGTGCGGCCCTGGCGCCACAATCCCGCCATGACCAGGATGCAGATGACGTCGGTGATGACGCAACTGACGACGATGGTGCGCAGGTCCAGCGTCACGCCGGTTCACCTCGGTTCGATACGGCCATTGTACTCCCAGGTTGCGGGGGGACTCCCGAGGTTCGAAGCGGAGACGTTCAAAGCGATGCGCGAACGGTCATCGGGAACGCGCGGAGGGTCCGGTCCGAGGACCCATCCGCGCCGGCACGATCGTCTGCAGCAGCGCCCCGTACATCGGTTCCCCGACCTCCAGGGTCGCCATGTCCAGCAGGCCCTCGGCCCCGTTCCAGGACATGCTCCAGATCGTCCAGTCCAGGTCGTGCAGCACGATGTAGGCGTGCAGGACCATGAACCACAGGCCGAAGGTGTCCCACTGGTTCGTTTCGCTGAACATCACCGGGTTGTCCCCGAACTCGCCCAGCCACACGGGCGCCGTCCAGGGCTGGTTCTCGACCAGCAGGTAGCCCCACCATTCGTCCAGCGTCGCGTACAGTTCCCCGGGGTTCTTCCAGTTGTTCGTCGTGGTGCCCAGCAGGCGGTGGTGCCAGGGATAGTCGTGGCTGCCGTACACGACCCGGTTCGGCAGGTCCAGCGCGATGGGCCGCGTCTTCACGCCCTGCAGGAACTTCCCGTAGCTGGCGCCCTCCACGACGATCAGCAGGTCCGGGTTCACCGCCAGAAGGGCGTTCCCGCAGCGCTCGGCCGCCGAGGGCCAGTCGTACTCGGCTCCAAAGTCGGCGCCCCACTGGATCAGGAAGCGCACTTCGTTGCGCAGGTCGGCGCCGGCGACCCACGGTCGGTCCTTCCAGCGCAGGGCCAGCGTCGTCCAGTCGGCGATCCAGGCGCTTTCGGGGTAGCGGTCGTTGTACCAGAAGCCGTTGTCGTCGGTTTCCGAGCAGCAGGGGCCCGCGTCGCTCATGTGGTTGTTCGGCACCACGACGATCCCCTCGGCGCCCAGGGCGTCCACGACGGCGTCCAGCCCCTCCAGGTACGACTTCCCCACCAGCGCCGGGTTCGCGGCCAGTCCGTCCGGATCCAGGGGCAGGTTTCGTTCCACACCCTCGTTGGACCAGGTCAGGCGCACCACCGTGAATCCCTGGCGCCGGAGGGCCGCGGCCACCTGACGCACGTCGGCCTTGTCCAGGGCCTCGATCCGCGTGGGGGACATGTGGGCCTGCCAGTTCACCCCGGACAATTTGAACCGCCGTCCGTCGGCCCCGACGATCCATCGGCCGGAGGTGGCCAGCGGGAACGCCGGCAGGCGGTCCGTGACGGGAAGAACGGTTCCCGGATCGGCCGGGGCATCGGGTGTCCCGTTGTCCGAAGGGACGTCGAGCGGCGCCAGGTCGTTCAACGTGGCCGAGCCCTCGCCACAGGCACCCAGCGCCGCCAGCAGGCAGGGAAGCAGCAGTCGTCGCGTCGTGGTCATGGGAGCCTCCGGGTCAGGCCCGGCGAGTGTATCGCAGTCGGGCCGCCTTGCCCGCGGGGCGGTCCCTCCCTACAATCGCGCGATGAGCGATCCGACGCACTGCCCGTCGCCCGTGACCCGCGTCCCGCCCATCGTCCTGGCGCCGCTGCAGGGCGTGACGACCGCCCTGTTCCGCCGGGTCTTCCAGCGCCACTTTTCCGGGGTCGATCGGGCCATGGCGCCGTTCATCCCGACGACCACCGGAAGACTGCCGCCCCTGAAGTACTTCCGGGACGTCCTGCCCGAAAACAACCGGGATTCGCTGCCCCTGATCCCCCAGTTGATCGGCAAGGACGGCCACGATTTCCGCGAGGCCGCCAATTTCATCCACGACGAACTGGGCTACCCGGAAATCAACTGGAACATCGGCTGTCCGTCGCCCACGGTCACCGCGCGCGGTCGCGGCGCGGGCCTGCTGCGGAATCCCGAGGGGATCGAATCCTTCCTGGAGGCGGCCTGCGCGGGCCTGCGCTGCCGGCTGTCCGTGAAGATGCGCCTGGGCATGGAGCGGGACGACGACTACCTGGCGCTGATCGACCTGCTGAACCGCTACCCCATCGTCGAAATCACGATCCACCCGCGCACGGGCCGCCAGCAGTACGAGGGCAGGGCGGACCGGGAGCGCTTCGCCGACCTCAAGTCGCGGCTGCGGCATCCCGTGGCCTACAACGGCGACATCGTTGACGCCGCCGACGGGCGTGCGATCTGCGACCGCTTTCCCGACCTGTCCAGCCTGATGATCGGGCGCGGCGCAATCACCAACCCGGGGTTGCCCGCCGCGATCCGGGTCGGCACGCCGGAAGCCGAGGCCTGCGGGGTGCCTGCGCTGGCGCGGTTCCACGACGACCTCTATGATGCCTACCGCGGCGCCCTGGAAGGGGGCGCGGGCCCGGTCCTGGCCAAGATGAAGGAAGTCTGGAACTACTGGGCGGCGGTGCTCCCGGAGGTCCGTCGGGTCCTCAAGTCCAGGACCCTTCCCGAGTACGAGGAAAACGTGGCCCGCGCGTTGGGCGGTGGGACTCCCGGCACGGGAGCCCGGATGACGAGGAGAGTCGGATGAAGATGCGGGTGCAGGTTCCGGTGCTGATTGCCCTGGCGGCCCTGGTGCCGATCGCCTGCTCGACGTCCGGCGGGGATGGCGAGGTCATGAGCGCCCAGGACTTCGTGTGCAACCAGGTGATGGGCGTTTCCGTCACCGGCGACTGGTTCACGGCCGGGTTCGAGTCGGCGGTGGACGACGGCCGCTGGCAGGTGATTTCCCAGTCGCACGCCTACATCGATCTGTGGGCCGATCCCGCGAACGCCGTGTGGTCGATCGCGCCGGTGTCCGCCTGCGCGCTGAACGCCGACAACCCGGATCGGGTCCTGTTCACCGGATGCAACTGGACCTACACGACCGTTGCCGAGTGGACCACGGCGTTCACCGCTGTCGTGGAGGATTTGAAGGCGAAGTACCCGGGGCTGAAGCGGATCGACCTGATGACGATGCTGCGCGCGCCCGGAAACAAGGTCTGCACCTTCGTTCTGGTCGAAGGCGAAGAGCCTGTCGAGGGCATCGACGAAGTCGTGGTCGAACCCTGGATCGATGAAGCCATCGCCAAGGTGGTGGCGGCGTACCCGGGGTTCGTCACCGCGGCGCCGAAATTCCAGGCGCCGTCCTGTGACGTGTTCACCTTCCCCGGCCCGCACTTCAGCGAGGGGGGCGACGCGGTCGTCGCCAAGGTCTTCAGCGACTACTATTCCACCGAGCCTTGACCGCGCCCCGCCGGGCTTTGATGGGGAGGTTCGATGCCGCGTCCGCACGGGTTGTCCCGCCTGTCCGTCGTCCTGCTGGTGGCGGTCTGCGTGGTCCCGCAGGCCGGGGCCTGCAGCCGGGGCGCGAAGTACCCGTCCTCGGTGGTTCCCGACCAGGTGGTCCTGACGTTTTCGGGCGATCCCAGGACGTCCCTGGCGGTTTCCTGGCGGCAGTCCCCGGGCGGCACCGCGGATCGGGTCGAGGTCCGGCCGCCCGAGCCCGGCCCGTCCCGGACGGTGGACGCGACCTGCAGGACCCTCGATTCCCGCGAATGGATGACCGTGGAAGGCGATCCGGTCGTGGAACGGTGCACGGCCGACCTGACGGCGCTTTCGGCGGACACGGAATACCGGTACCGCCCCGCCGATCCGGCGCGTCCGGACGCGACGGGCGCGTGGCACCGGTTCCGGACGGCGCCCCCGACGGACGCCGATCCGGTGACGTTCCTGTACCTGGGCGACGTCCAGAAGGGCATTCCGGAATGGTCGTCCCGCTACCAGGCCGCCGTGGACCGCCATCCCCAGGCGCGGTTCACGATCCAGGTCGGGGACCTGGTGAACCTGGGGGCCCGGCGCACGGACTACGATGCCGTGTTCGGGGGCGCGGTGCGGGCGTTCGCGACCGTGCCGTTCGTCCCGGTCCTGGGAAACCACGAGTACTTCCTGGGCGGCGAAACCCTGTTCGAACGCCAGTTCGCCCTGTCCGGGGGCGGTCCCTCGGGCCCCGGGCACTGCCGGTCCTTCGACTACGGGCCGGTCCGCGTCGTGGTCCTGGACTCCACGTCCGACAAGACCCTGGCCGCGCAGGCGGCATGGCTGGCCGCGCGGCTGGATGAACGCCCGGACGCCTGGAAGATCGTCGCGTTCCATCACCCGGTCTGGCCCCCCCGGAGCCTGTTTGCCGGCAGCGAGGTGCGGGAGGCCTGGATGGCGACGCTGGAGGGCCACGGCGCCCACCTGGTGCTGAGCGGCCACGACCATTCCTATGCCCGGACGGTCCCCCTGCGGGCCGGACAGCCGGCGCCGGACGGCACGGTCTACATGGTCGCCGTCGCCGGATCGAAGTCGTACGGGCAGGAGGCCTCGCCGCGCATCGCGAAGGGGATCGAGGGGACGCCGACCTACCAGGTCATCACCGCGTCCCGGGAACGCCTGGTCCTGTCGACGCGGACGTGGGACGGGGCCGAGGTCGATCACTGGGAACGGGGACGGTGAACGGATGAGGAAGGACCTTGCGCGGGCGCTGCTGCTGCTGCTGGGCCTGGCGGTCCTGTCGGGATGCAGCGAACGGCATGATTCGTCCATGCGGCCCGGATCGAACTGCATGACCTGCCACGACGGTGCGGCCGCCCCGCGGTGGAGCGTCGCGGGCACCGTTTTTCCGTGCGCCCAGGCGGACGTCGGTGCGGGCGTGGACGGCGTCACCGTCGTCATCACCGACGCGGCGGGGACCGATCTCCTGCGCCTGACGACGAACGCGGTCGGGAACTTCTACTCGGTGATCCCGCTGCCGCCGTCCATCCGGGCGTCCGTCCAGCGAAACGGCGTCCGGCAGGCGATGCCCGGGGCGCAGGCCCTGGGCGAGTGCAATTCGTGCCATGCGATCCCCGCGCAAGGCGGCGCGGCCGGCCGCGTGTACATCGATTCCGCCTCGTGCGGCGCCGCCGGGGCTCCGGGCCTCGGGGGAAACTGACCGGCCGGGGTTTCGGGGCTCCCA
>CAINDP010000257.1 GCA_903847405.1 uncultured Myxococcales bacterium
CCCGGGGGCCCCATGCGCCGCGAGATCCGGACCCTCCTGGCCGCGGTGCTGGCGACCGGCTGCACCGCGACCACCATGAACCCTTCGAACGACGCGGGCATGGACACGTCGGCCGACGACGCCCCGACGGCCGACGCACCGACAGCCGACGCCCCGGCGGCCGACGCACCGACAGCCGACGCCCCGGCGGCCGACGCACCGACAGCCGACGCCCTCCCCTTCGCGTTCGACCCCTACCCCGCGCTGGCCGCCTGGCCGGACCCGGTCACGGACCGACTGTGTGACGAAGCCGCGAACCCGGTCGACGCGGCCGACACGACGTTCGTCCATTGCCGTACCGAGGGTGGCGATTTCACCACGACAACCGCACCGCCGAAGGATCGACTGGTGGTTCTGGCCTTCAACATGGAACGGGGCATCCACCTCGACGACCAGATCCGGCAGTTGACGGACGGAACCTCGGCACCGGCGTCCGACGTGCTGCTGCTGTCCGAACTGGACCGGGGATGCCCGCGGTCGGGTTACCGGAACGTGGCGGAGGACCTGGCCCGGGCGCTGGGCCTGCACGTCGTGTTCGCCACCGAGTTCGTGGAACTGGAACCGGATCCCAGCGACGCGACGCGGTGGCGAGCCGTGTGCGAGCACGGGAACGCGCTGCTGTCGCGGTACCCGATCGGGAACGTCCGGGCCGTGCGGCACGCGACCCAGCGATCCTGGTACACGCCGCCCGGCGCCCCGGCCGACGAGCCCCGCCTGGGAGGTCGCATCGCGATCCACGCCGACATCCAGGTGGGTGACCGGTACCTGCACGTCGCGGCCCTGCACCTGGAGTCGTCGGGGGACATGTCCATCCGGACGGCCCAGGCCGCCGAGGCTGCCGAGGAGGGGCTGGCGCAGCCCTGGCCCGTGGTGATGGGCGGGGACCTGAACGCCGGCCTGTACTTCGTCGACGTCCAGGAGGGCGTGCCGACCGACCCGACCGTGATGGAGTTGACGAACCGCGGCTATGTGGACGCCCACGGCGCCCTGCCCTACGAACAGCGGATCACGGACCCCGACATGTCCTTCATCCTGGACCTGATCCTGGGCCGCAACGCGGATTTCCTGGCCCCGGGCGTCGGGGACGGCCCGACCTGGGACGGCCTGTCGGACCACCGTCCGGTCTGGGCCACCGTCGCGCCCCGCTGGACCCCCTGAGAAGCCGGCGCGCGCAGTCCATCGCCCAGCAGGGGCGGAGCCTGCACGTTCGGACCCTAGAACCCGCCGCAGGCGCCCTCGACCGCCAGTTCCCGGTCGGAATCGGCCCCCTTCCAGGTGCCCCAGGCGGTGATCCGCCCCCCGTTCCGGAACGGGCACCCGTCCCGAACCGTGCACTCGTTCCCGCCGCACCGCAGCCCCTCCAGACGGATGTGCCGCGGGTCCACGCTGCCGTCGCGAAGGGTCCTGGGGCTGCCGCGAAACACCATCGTGGCGCCGCACGCATTGCAGCACCCCTTCCCCGGGCACGCCATCGCCGTGCAGGCGATTCCAACCACGGTGGCCCGCCCCGCCAGTTTCACCCGCCGACCCTCCCAGCGCGCCGGCCGGGCCCGGATCGCGGCCAGCGGGACCGAACGGTACGCCTTGTCCGCAGCGCCGCACGCGACGGACGCCGTTTTGCCCGGCTTGCCGCCCCCGGCCCGCTCCACCTCCAGCACCACGGGCACCGGGGATTCCGAGGAGGTCGTCAGCCGGATCGTGCAGGTTCCCTTCCCGCCCGCCTCGATCCTGATCTCCTGCGTCCCGTCCGCCCGTCGCGGCGACCGGGACGTTTCCCGGCACCCGCCCTGCACCGCGAGATCCGCATCCGGCTGCCCCGACGCACGGGCGACCCAGAGGCCCTTCCCCGGAAGCCGCAGGTCCCATCCCGACGGCGAGTCCCGCGACGCCGGCGCGAATCGATGCGGGTCATGGGCGAACCTCGTCAAGGTCTGGGGCGTCTTCCGGGCGCGGTTCTACCATCGGTGCGACGAGCTGGGTAGGGCCATGGGGCGGAAAGGTTGGGACCGCCAATCCCAGGCAGCACGCGGGGAAACAGTCGAGGATGGGTTGCCTGGCGCGCTTCCGCGCTACACTCGGCGCACAAGGAGGCACCCATGACGAAAACCGCGCATCGGATCTGGATTCTGCCGTCGATGGCCCTGTGCATCGCCTGCTCGACCGGCTCGGGCGGGGGGACGGACCTCGGACCCGGGGCCGACGTCAGCCCGACCGACCCCGGGGCCGACACGGCGACCGATGCGCCCCCCACATCGCCCGGAACCTGCACCTACGCCGGTTCCGTGACCGGGGTCGCCGAGTGCAAGGAATACGGGGCGGGCTGGAACCGCGAACTCGCAATGGCCGACTGCGCCGTCGTCCAGCCCGGGGTGACCGGAACCTGGGACGCGGCGGCGACCTGCCAGGCGCCGAACGCGCTGGGCACCTGCACGATCGAAACGTCCGACGCCCGCTCCCATGTCCTCCGGTCCTCGGGCGACGACGTGACCCGATGCAACCTGGTCCGCACCGCATGCCTCGTCGGGGCCGGCGGAGCCTTCGAACCCGGCGCGCCCTGCCAGGCCCTGGGCGCCCCGGACGCGGCCTGGGGCGCAGTCCCCTTCGTCCCGCCCTACCGGATGTGCATCGAAGCGAAGCCCGGTGAGGCGCCGGGACAGACCGACGGCCACGTCTGCTCCTGGACGTTGATTTCGGGCTGCACCGAGGCCGGGCGCCGGTTCGAAGACTACGCATACTGCCCCGACGTCATCACGCAGCGCCCCTACGGCCCCAGCGGCGCCACGGCCACGGTCGAAAACGACCCGCGCCTGTCGGACGCGACGTACATGGCCGAGGTGGCCTGGGCGGCAAGCCAGGTGGACGCCTGCGGATGCGTCTGTTGCCACAAGAAGGCAATCGCCCCCAGGGGTCCGGCCAACTGGCACATCGACGCCCCGGGGATCTGGACCGACGGCATCCGGGACTCGGGCCTGGCCCTGATGGTCGGGCTGGCCGACTCGCGGGCCCTGGGCGCCTTCCCGCCCGCGCAGAACAACGGCTTCGACCGGACCCAGGTGGGGCTCCCGACGAACGACGTACCCCGGATGCAGAGGTTCCTGCAGGCCGAATGGACCCGACGCGGACTGACCGAGGCCTACGGGACGTCGGTGCCGCCGTTCGGCGGACCCCTGGTCGAGCAGTTGTCGTTCGTTCCCGATGTCTGCACCGGGGGCGAAGGCGTCGAGGCCGACGGCTCGATGTACTGGGGCGACATCGAAGCGCGCTACGTCTATGTCCTGGCGGCCGGCGCGAAGGGACCGGTGGTCCCCCCGAACCTCGACACGCCGGACGGGACGATCTGGAGGATGGAGGTCCCGAACGTGTCGCCGCCGATCACCACGGCCGTGTATGGCCAGGTCAGCGGCGACCAGCGCCAGGTCGTCCCGGCCAGCGGCCCGCCCCCCGCCCTGGTCAGCGGGACGCAGTACTACCTCTATGTCCTGATCGACGTGGGTTTCCCGCTGGTGCGCTGCCTGTTCACGGCGCCTTGACGGCACTTTCGAGCGGGGTCTACGGGACGGGGTCCAGGAAGTCCGACGCGTACCCGGTCAGTTCCGTGTACCCGACGCCCGGCACGGCCACGCCGGCCCGCGTCCCCGTGACCGTGGTTTCGCCCTCCCAGTAGTTCTGGGCGGGGTTGTACATTTCCTGGTCGTCCACCGAGGTCGTGACGCCCAGCAGCCAGTCCCCCTGCGGAATCGCGATGTCCCAGTCCAGCGGGTAGATGCCGTCCGTATGCGTGCTGGCCCAGGTGCGCCGGGGCGCGATCGTGAACCCGTCCATCCCCTCCAGCGCGGTCTGCGTGCCGTCTGCAGCCACGACGGTCCCGGCCTTCAGCACCAGGTCGCCGTTCCAGTCCGTGAACTGGAACAGCATGATTTCGCTGTTGTCGTCGAACTGCAGACTCCACCAGTCCCAGCCCTTGAACTCGGTGATGTCGAACTCGCCCCACTGGTGGTCCATCCAGGCCTGGCCCGTCACCGCGTGGTCGCCTTCGGGCGTGGAAATCGTTCCGCTGGCGGCCAGCCGCGTGTACGAGTAATACCAACTGGACCCGCCGCCGGTGGACATCGGGATGATGCCGTCGGTGCCATGGCGGGCCACGCGCTTCGTCGGCGAAACCGTCAGGTCGATCGTCCACGGCGAGGCCTTCCCGTCCTTTTCCTTGTTCAGCGGGATGATGCCGCGGATGTGGTCGTTCCCGTCGCCGCCCATCTCGAAGCGGCACTCGTCGATCTCCAGCACGATGGGCGCGTTCTGCCAGGTCCCGGTGTCCATCGTGATCGTGTCGTGGTGGTAATGCTGGCCGGCGGTCTTGTCCGTCAGGCCCACGTGGCACATGTACCCGTAGTCGTTGGTGCCGAACATCGCCTCGAAGTCGTACTGGAAGATGGTGATTTCGAAGCCCCAGGTCTGGTCGCCGTCCTTCACATGTCCCGTGTAGTACCACCATTCGGACCGCTCGGCATGGAACCCGGCGTCCCGGGGCAGGACGATCGTCGTGGGGACGCACGCGCCGGCGTTGCAGTAGGCGTCGGTCCCGCAGGCATCGCGATGCTGGCTGCCGTCCACGCACGTCACGGCGTCGTTGCCGTCGCACGCCGCCGGCGCCGGTTCGCAGGCGGGCAGCGCGTCGGCGCCGTCCACCAGGTCGCCGCCGACGTCCCCGGAGGCGTCCGGAAGTGCGTCACCGACGTCCTCCGAAGCCGCGCATCCGCCCACCATCGCAAGGCACAGGACCGCCAGGGCCAGGTTCGAACGCAGCAGGTTCATCGGTGTTTTTCCGGATAAGACCGGTCCGAAGCATAGGGGCTGCGGGCCGTGCGTGCAAGCGGGACGGACGACGGTCATCGACGTGCCCGGTGCTCCCGGAAAGCCTCGGATTCAGGGGCAGTTCAGCACGCCGCTGCCCCTGGCGGCCTCGACGACGCTGTCGGCGGTGTTGAGGTCGCCGAACGGGGGCAGCAGGGCTCCCGCCCCTTCCTTGGCCAGGTCGCACCCGGCATCCCGCGCGATCTTCCCCAGATCGTCCGCCAGCCCGGTCGCGTCCAGCGCCTCGACCGCCGCGGCCTCGCGCAGGATCGCCTTCAGGATGGCCTTCTGCAACGCGATGAACCCGCCCAGGCCGAAGCCTCCGCCCGCCAGGCTTCCCAGGGCCGACAGCGCGGCAAGCCCCCTGCTGCCGCCGGTCAAGGCCTTCTGGATGTCGTCCGTGCCCGAACCGCCGCCGGTCCCGTCGGGCAGCACCGCGATCATCCGGCCGGTGTCCGGATCCACGGCATAGAAGGCCATCGGGGTTCCCGACGTCGGGACCACGCGGTACCAGTCCCAGTAGGGATCCATCACGAATTCCCACCGGGTCCGCGCTGCCTGGTCCAGGCCGGGGGCGACTGCCGGAATGTTGTCGTACGGGTTCAGCAGGGCCAGTTCCGCGCCGTCCAGCAGGGACATCGTGCTGGTCGGGAACAGCGCCTGCTCCATCACCGCCAGGCGCGCCGTCGCCGCCAGCGTGCGCCGCAGCGCCCGGGCCGGATCCGTGGACAAGGTCGCGAACCCCGCCAGGGGCAGGACGTCGATGCGGCGCGCGCGCCCCGTCCCGAATTCCGGCCGCACCGTCATCAGGACCAGTCGCGGGCCCGTTTCATAGGTGGGCTCGGCCGCGTCGGCGAACGCCAGCGGCGCCGCGAGGCCGGCGAGGTCCGCCGACACGGCGGCGATCGGCGTGACCAGGGCGGCCCGGATCGCGTCGGCATCCCCCGACACCGCCGCGTCCCACAGGGGTTCCAGGGCCAGTTTGGACGCCAGCAGATCGTCCAGCCGGGCAGCCAGCGTCGGCGCGCCGCCTTCCACCGACAGCAGCGCGGTCCCGAACATCGCTTCCTGGACCTCCAGGGCCGCGGTGGCCGACGGCGCCTCCCCCGGGGCACGGTCGAACCCGGCCAGCGTCCGCGTCACGGTTTCCACGCCCACGGTGACGGTCAGGTACAGGCCCGTGATCGCGGGCTCCGGCAGGCGCATGGCCTGGCCCGGCACCGTGTACGTGGCGTTGCCCTCGACACGCCCGTCCGCCGTCTTCATCGACACCTGGCGCAGGCCCGTCGCACCGGCAGGCGCCTGGTACGCCAGTCGGTAGGGGTCCACGACCTGCTTGTCCAGGAAGGTCCGGGCCGCGGCGGCCGCTTCCGCCGGCAGGGTCGCCATCGCCACGACGCCGCCGCTGAGGGCGGCCATTTCGGCCAGCGTGCCCGGCACCACGGTCCCCACGCCCACCACGACCACGGGCGGCCCGTGGGCGATGTGCAGTTTCTGCTCGGGCGTGTCCGGCGTGTCCGGGTCCCCGTCGGTCGTGTAGACGATGACCGTGCCCCCCAGGTCCCCGGCCTGGGCCAGGGCGGCCCAGAGGTCCGACGCAGCGCCCGGAGCCCCATCGGCCTGCGTCTTCACCACCTCCGGATCCGCGGTCCAGTCCCCCGCGGGCTCGGCGCCGAAGGCCACGGCCGCCACGCGGAACATCGCGTCCGGATGGTCGACGAGGATCGCGGTCGCCAGGTCCTTCGCGTACGTCCCCGCCTCCTCGCGGAACGCCAGCGGAATGCTGTCGGACACGTCGATCAGGATCAGCACCCGCGGCCCCGGCGCGCGGTTCCGGTCCAGCACGAAGCCCCGGCCCACACCCTCGTCCGTCACCCGGAACGCCGATGCGCCCAGCCCCGAAACCACGTTTCCGCCCACGTCCCGGGCGAAGGCAACCACCTGGATCCGCGGGAACGCGACGGGGTCCGCCGCGACCTCGATCGACGCCACGCTGGCCAGGGCGGCCGGATCCGGGGCGCCGGTCGCCACGGGCTCGCCGTCCACCGTGACGGCACCGCCTGCATCCACCGCGATCACCTGCCCCGCCAGCGTGATGGCCGATTTTCCGGCGATGGATTTCGCGGCGATCTCGGCGGGATCCAGGCCGGGGGCGTCCAGGGCCAGCACCGGGAAGAAGGACCGCACCGAGTCGATCGTCGTCAGGGCCAGGGTGTCCAGATCCTCGGTCGGGACCATCTGGACCCGGAGGCGCCGCCCGGCGACGTCGGCCAGGGCCCAGTCGCCCTCGATCAAGGGCTTCAACGCACCCGGGTCATCGGCGGTGGCGTACGACAGGGCGACGTGCAGTTCGTCCTGGGCGCCGACGGGGGACGGGGCGGCTTGCGGGGTGCCGGTGGCGTAGGTTTCGCCCAGCACACCGTCGGGCGGCAGGGGGTTCGCGAACGTCTCGACACCGCCCACCACGACGCGGACGAAGGGCATCCGGTCGAAGCCCGACAGGTCCAGGGGCTGCGCCGCCGCCGACGCCGGCAGCAGGGCGTCGATCCGGGCCGCCAGAGCCGCACTGTCCGTGGCGCCGTCGTCGATCACGGTCAACGCCGCGGGCGTCGGCCCCCCGCCCAGTTCCTTGCGCAGGGCCTCGATCGCAGCCGGATCCGCGGGCGCGAACGCCGGCGCCGGCTTCGCGGACAGGCACGCCCGCCGCTGGTCCGCCGTCAGCGCGTTGTCGCCGCTCATCGCCTCGGCCTCGAATCCCGCCCGCCGGTACAGGTCCACCAGCAGTTCGACCTTCTCGCGGGGGGTGCCCGTCCCGGATCGCAGCGTCACCGCAGGCCCCCACAGGACCTCGCGATCCGCGCCCAGGCCGAAATCCTTCGCCCGTGCGGGGTGCGCCGCGATCCGGTCCCGGACGAACTCGTAGATCCGCAGGGCGTCCTTCGTCGCGACGACCTCGTCGGCCCGGGCCGCCAGGTGGTCGGGACTGGACCGCAGGGCCGTGCGCAGGTCCCTCCACGCGGCGAAGGGCAGCTTCCGCGCGGGAGGTGCGTCCGGGGCCGCGTCGGCCACGTCCGGGACGTCCATCGCGTCCGCGGGGCCGGTGCCCCCGGAACCTCCGCATGCGGCCAGCAGCCCGACCAGGATCACCAGGGATGAACGCACCTTCATGCAGCACCTCCGCGCCGGATCGTGGGGCAACCTGCAATGCATGTCCAATCGGGGCGGGGGAAATGAGGCTCGTCCACGTCGACGACGGGGCGGGAGGGGCGAGGGACGGCGGATCGGGGTCACTCCGCCTTCAGGCGGTACCCGACGCCGGGCTCGGTCAGCAGGTAGCGTGGCTGGGCCGGGTTGGCCTCCAGCTTGTGCCGCAACTGGCCCATGAACACGCGGAGGTACTGGGTCTGTGTCGCATAGGCCACGCCCCAGACCTCGATCAACAGCATGCGGTGCGTCATGACGCGCCCGGCATGCTGGGCCAGCGTGGACAGCAGTCTGTATTCGTAGGGCGTCAGGTGGACCTCGCGATCGCCTACGAAGACCTGGCGGTGGTGCCGGTCCAGGCGCAGGTCCCCGGTCTGGAACACGGCCTCGGGGTGTTCCCCGGCGCGATCGCGGTGCCGCAGGGCCACCCGGATCCGCGCCAGCAATTCGTCCACGCCGAAGGGCTTGGTCAGGTAGTCGTCGGCCCCGGCATCCAGGGCGGCGACCTTGTCCTTTTCCTGTCCCCGGGCGGACAGGACGATCACCGGGGTCGCCGACCATTCCCGAAGGCGCTGCGTGACCTCCAGGCCGTCCAGATCCGGCAGGCCCAGGTCCAGCAGGACCACGTCGGGGTTGCGCGTCGCGGCCTGCAGCAGCCCGTCCTCCCCGGTTTCCGACTCGACCAGCCGGAAGCCGTGGTTGACCAGGCAGACCCGCAGGAAATGCCGCATCTGGGATTCGTCCTCGATCAGCAGGATCAGGGGGCCGGCGTCCGTCATGGTGCGTCCTCCTCGGCCTGCGGCACGTCCATCGCCGGCGGGGTCCCCCGGACCGGCAGCGCGAACCGGAACGCGGCGCCCCCGCCGGGGGTGTTGTCCACCCAGATCCGCCCGCCGTGGGCGTCCAGCGCGGCGCGGCAAACCGCCAATCCCAGGCCCACGCCGTCCCCGCGACCCGTTTCGGGCGCACGATAGAACTTCTGGAACACCCGGTCTTCCTGCCCCGGCGGGATGCCCGGGCCCCGATCCGCGACCGACACCACGACCTCGCCGGGAGTGACGCAGGCCGACACCTGGATCGGCGTCCCCGGCGGCGAGTACTTCACCGCGTTTTCCAGGAGGTTCACCAGGACCTGCTCGATCAGCACCGCGTCGAACGCCACCAGGGGCAGATCGGGATCCAGTCGCGCGGTCACGTCGCGCCCTGCCAGCGGACGCTCCATGCGGGCCAGCGCCGCCCCGACGACCTCCTCGACCGGCTGCCATTCCAGCCGCAGTTGCACCGCCCGGGACTCCAGGCGGGTCATGTCCAGCAGGTCCCGCACCCGGCGGTTCAGACGCTCCGCCTCGTCGCAGATGGATTGCGCCAGTTCGCGCCGAGCGGCCGGTTCCAGTTCCTCCCCGTCGCCCACCAGGGTACTGGCGGCGCCGGTGATCGTCGCCAGGGGAGTGCGGAGGTCGTGGGACACGCTGGACAGGAGGGTGTTCCGCAATTGCTCCCGCTCGGCTTCGACGCGCACTTGCTGGGCTTCCTCGACCAGCAGCGCCCGCTCCATGGCCATGGCCATCTGCCCCGCCAGGGCGTCCAGCAGGCGCCTGCGCTCCACGTCGCGGAACCGGTTGGGATCCCGGGGGATCAGCCCGATCACGCCCACCGGCCCCCGTGTCGCCACCAGGGGAAGGTACAGCCCCCGGGCGCCGGGCAGCGTGTCCGTCCCCAGCCCCGCGTCCCGAACGTGGTTCAAGGCCCACCGGGCGATGCTCGCCTCGTCCTCCGACGGCCGCTCGACGCCGATCCGGTGGACGGTCCGCAGATCGCCGCCGACCGCCGGCGTGAATACCGCGACCTCGCAATCGAAGACCTTGGCCAGTTCCGCGGACGCGACCGCCACCAGCGCCTCCAGCCCCGTCGTCCGCGCCAGTTCCCGCGTCACCGCATACAGCACCGCGGTCCGCCGCTCCCGATCCCGGGCGGCCTCGGCCTGATCCCGGGCCCGCCGCGCCAGGTGGCTGATCACGATGGCCACCAGGAACAGGACCCCGAAGGTCATGACGTGGCTGAAGTCCTGGATGCTGAAACTGAGGTACGGCGGCACGAAGAAGAAGTCGAACGCCAGGGCGCTGAGGGCCGCGGCCACCAGCGACGGGCCGTACCCCAGGCGCAGGGAGGCGACCACCACGCCCAGCAGAAGCACCATGATGACGTCGGCTGTACCCTCCTGACCGAACGCCAGCCAGCCCAACGACGCCGACGCCACGACGATGGCTGCCGCCGCCAGGTATTCCCGCGGGGACGCGACACCGGTCCGGACCGCCGCCACCGACGGACCTTCCGCTGCGCCTTCCTCTTCGCCCGAGGTGGCGAACACGTCGATGTCGCCGCTATCCCGGATGATTTCGTCCACGAACGATCCGCGGATCCGGTCCCGCAGGCGCAGGACGCGCGGCTTGCCCACGATGATCTTGCTGACGTGGTGCTCCCGCGCGAAGGCCAGCACGGCGGCGGCGGTCCGCTCCCCCCCGACGGCGGCGACTTCGGCCCCCAGCCGCCCGGCCAGGCGCAGGTGGGCCGCGACCCGGGCCTGGTCGGCCTCCGGCAGGCGACGCGACGCGGGCGTTTCCACGTACAGGGCGAACCACGGGATGTGCAGCCCGCGGGCCATGCGCGACGCCGCCCGGACCAGGTGGGCGGAGTACGGACTGGGACTGACGCAGACCAGCAGGCGGTCCGACGTCGACCACGCATGCTCGATGCCGTGCCGACGCCGGTAGTCCTCCATCTGGCGATCGACCTGCTCGGCGGTCCTGCGCAGGGCCAGTTCCCGCAAGGCGATCAGGTTCTCCTTCCGGAAGAAATGCTGGACGGCCAGGGCCGCCTGGTCCGAGACGTACACCTTGCCCTCGGCCAACCGCTGGCGCAGTTCGTCCGGCGGCAGATCGACCAGCCGGATTTCGTGGGCGCGTTCCAGCAACGAATCCGGAACGGTTTCGCGGACGACCACCCCGGACAGGCGGGCGACCACGTCGTTCAGGCTTTCCAGGTGCTGGACGTTCAAGGTGCCGAACACGTCGATCCCGGCGTCCAGCACCTCCTCGACGTCCTGCCAGCGCTTGGGATGGCGGGCTCCAGGCACGTTCGTATGCGCCAGTTCGTCCACCAGCAGCAGGTCCGGACGCCGCGCCAGGGCCGCATCCAGGTCGAATTCCGACAGGCGGATGTCCCGATAGTCGGATTCGCGCCGCGGAAGAATCTCCAGCCCCTCCAGCAGGGCCGCGGTTTCGGCACGTCCATGGGTTTCCACGACACCCGCCAGCACCCGTCGTCCCTGGGCCCGTTCGGCGCGGGCCGCCTCCAGCATGGCGTAGGTCTTGCCGACCCCGGGCGCAGCGCCGAAGAATATCGTGAGCCTGCCGCGCCGGGCCTGCTGCTCCTGTTCCTGCAGTCCCTGCAGCAGCCGATCGGGATCGGGGCGTCCGTCGTTCATGCGCCGATCCTCTCACATGCCGGCGTCGAGGGCGCGATTCAGTACCAGGACGTTCACCCGGGGTTCGCCCAGCAGGCCGAACTGGCGGCCCCGAACACCGCTTTCCACCAGGGATTTCAGCCGGACAACGTCCAGCCCCCGGGCCCGCGCCACCCGGGGCACCTGGAACAGCGCCGCCGCCGGGCTGATGTCGGGGTCCAGCCCGCTGGCCGAGGCGGTCACCAGGTCCACCGGAACCGGGGAGTCGTGTCCCGGGTCCGCCGCCCGCAGGGCCTCTACCCTCCCCTTCACCGCGTCCACCAGCGCCGGGTTGGTCGGCCCCAGGTTGGTCGCCCCGGACGCGGCCCCGTTGTAGGGCACCGGCCCCGTGGCCGACGGGCGCCCCCAGAAGTACCGTGGTTCATCGAAGGGCTGGCCGATCAACGTCGATCCCACGACCTGCCCGTCGGCCTCGATCAGGCTCCCGTTCGCGGCCCCCGGGAACGCGATCTGGGCGATCCCCGTGACCGCCAGGGGATAGGCCACCCCGGTCAGCAGCGTCAACATTCCCAGCAGCAGGAACGCCCTCCACAACGTCTTCATCTTCCCGAACCTCCTCAGGCCAGGCCCGCACCGGCCAGCAGCAGGTCGATGGCCTTGATCCCGACGAACGGCGCGACCAGCCCGCCCAGCCCGTACACCAGCAGGTTCCACCGCAGCAGGGC
>CAINDP010000258.1 GCA_903847405.1 uncultured Myxococcales bacterium
CTCGCGGAAATTGGTGTCTGTCCCCATTTTCCTAGAGCGTCAGGCCCGGCGCAGCCGCAGGCGCACCGACGTCCCCTTGCCTTCCTTCGACTCGATCCCGACGTCGCCGCCCGATTCCTGGGCGACCTGCTGCACGAACGCCAGGCCCAGGCCCGTCCCGCGCGGCTTGGTCGTGGCGAACGGCTCGAACAGCCGCGCCCGGAAGGATTCGGGGATGCCCGTCCCCGTGTCGGTCACCTCGACGACGGCCCGGTCGCCCTCGGCCCGCACCGCCAGCGTCAGGCGCCCGCCCCCGGGCATGGCCTCGACCGCGTTGCGGATGACGTTCACCAGCGCCTGGCGCAGTTGGCCCTCGTCGGTGATCACCCGCACGGGCTCGTCGGGCAGCCACGCCTGGACCTCGACGCCCGCGATCGCCAGTTCCTCCGCCATGAAGGTCCGGGTGTCGCGGACCACGCCCACCGCGTCGATCGGCGACAGGACGCCCTTCGGCATGCGCCCGAAGCGCAGGTACTCCTCGGTGATCTCCGACAGGCGGTCGACCTCGCGCTGGACCGAACCCAGGACCTCGCCGGCGCGCTTCCCGCCCCGGTCCGGCGCCTGGAGCATCTCGTGCAGGAGGTCCACGTTCAGGGCGATGGAGTTCAGCGGGTTGCGGACCTCGTGGGCCACGACCGACGCCATGCGGCCGACCACGGCCAGGCGCTCGGTGCGCATCCGTTCTTCCTGGGCGCGCTCCTGTTCCGTGGCGCGTCGCGACAGTTCCTGGGCCAGCGAGTTCAGCGCGTCGGACAGGTCGGCCAGTTCCTTGGGCGAGCGGATCGTCACCGGCGAGTAGTCGCCCCCGGCCAGACGGCGGATCGCGGTCACCAGATACCCTACCGGCCGCAGCGCCTGCAGGGACAGCAGCAGGACCACCAGGGCCGTCACCAGGGCCGCAGCCGACACGATGATGACCACCAGCGACAGTTCGGAACGCCGCGTCACCAGGTCGTGCTCGGCCTCCTGCAGGGCTGCCAGGGCCATCCGGTGGGTGCGCAGCTCCCCGCCCCGGACGAAGCGCAGGGTGCGCAGCAGTTCCCGGGCCTCGGCCTCGGCCTCGCCCGTCGCGCCGCTCTTCACGGCGGTTTCCATGCGCTGCAGCAGGACCGCGATGGCCTCCTCGGCGTTCCGGGGGATCGTCGGGTCGGCCCCGGCCATCGGCCGACGCTCCATGGCGGCCGCAGCGGTCGCAGCGTCCGCGGCGTCCACCAGGTCCTCCGCCCGGGCTTCGCCCACCCCGCCCGACGTCGCCGCCGTCCGCAGGACCGCGGCCGCCTCCCGGAGGCGCTCGAACGGCCGCAGGCGCGCCACCTGGCCCCGTGCGCGCTCGACGTCGCCCGGTCGGTTCGAGGCCAGTTGGTCTTCCGTGGCCTTGGTTTCCATGACCAGGCGGTTCAGGTCCTCGACGGCCGGCGCCAGATCCTCCTTCAGGACCGAAACGCCCACGAGCAGCGAGTCCGCCGTCAGGGCCAGGTACAGCATGGCCCCGCAGAAGACGACCGACTGGATGACGAGACCGGCGGCCACGCGGGCCGAAAGGGAAGACTTCATGGGGGAGGATCCTAGCACGCGGCGGGCTTTCTGCGGCGGGACCCGCGTTCAGCCGTCACCTGCGGTCAGCGACCAGAGGTTGGGATCGATGCCGCAGGCGAGGTACGCTGATCGCCAGCGGTCCTCCACCGGCACCTCGAACACGGTGGCGGGGTCCGCGGGCACCGGCAGCCACGATCCGCTTTCGATCTCGGCGTCCAGTTGGCCCGGGCTCCAGCCGGCATAGCCCAGCAGGAACATCAGCCGTCCCCGGGACTTGTCCGCCAGCAGGGCCTTGAAGACGTCCACCGAACCGGTGACGCGCAGGGTTTCCGTGATCTCGAACGACTCCGCCAGCGGGTCGTCCCCCTCGAACACCACCCAGCCGGACTCCGACTGTACCGGCCCCCCGGCGAACACGCGCTGGCCTCGAAGCGTCGCCTCGGGACACTCCAGCCCCGCCGAATCCAGCACTTCGCGCAGGAAGCGGTTCGACGGGCGGTTGACGATCACGCCCATGGCTCCTTCGGCGGTATGGGCGAACAGCAGGACGACCGTCTGCTTGAAGTTCGGGTCGGTCAGGTGGGGGGTGGCCAACAGGAAGCCGGGCGCCAGGCTCTTGAACATGACGGCCTCGACACTCTCGGAAGACGTTTTGACGATACGAGAGGTCCGGACCCAGTGCAAGGCAGGGAATCGGGGCGCCCGAGATGCTGGTGGATTCCGGGGCACACGTCCCCTCTTCCTTGCATTCCCGCCCCCGTTCCGCTATCGAACGGCCATGCCTTTCCGCGAATTCGTGAACAGGGGAGCGCAACCGATGAACCACCTGATCCTGGACCTGGCCCTGCGGCGACCCGTGGTGTTCGACGGGGCCATGGGGACCGAAATCCAGTTGCGGAACCTGACCGCGACGGATTTCGACGGCCTCGACGGCCTCAACGAAATCCTGGTCGTGACGCGGCCCGACGTCATCCTGGACATCCACCGGGCCTACTACGCGGCCGGCGCGGACGTCGTCGAAACCGACTCCTTCGGGTCGAACGCGGTCATCCTGCGCGAATACGGCCAGGAAACGCGCGCCCGCGAACTGTCCCGCGTGTCCGCCCTGCTGGCCCGGCGGGCCGCCGACGAGTTCGGGACGCCCGCGCGCCCCCGGTTCGTGTCGGGCTCGGTCGGCCCCGGGACGCGCCTGCCGACCCTCGGGCAGATTTCCTACGACGAGATGCTGGCCTGCTACCGCGACCAGATCGCGGGCCTCCTGGAAGGCGGCGTGGACCTGGTGCAGATCGAAACGTGCCAGGATCCGCTGCAGGCCAAGATCGCGGTCCTCGCGGCCCGGGATGCCATGGCGGAAGCCGGGCGCGAGGTCCCGCTGTTCGTGCAGGTGACCTTCGATCGGAACGGCCGGATGCTGCTGGGCACCGACCCGATGGCCGCGGTGGTGACCCTGGCGAACCTCCCGGGCGTCGCCGCCTTCGGCATCAACTGCGCCACGGGTCCCGAGGACATGCACCACGTCCTGGCCGAACTGTCGCGCATCTGCCCGCTGCCCCTGACGGTCCTGCCCAACGCGGGCCTGCCCGAAAACATCGGCGGACACCTGGCCTACCGCCTGTCCCCCGAGGACTTCGCCCGGCATGTTTCCGGGTTCGTCCGGGACCTGGGCGTGTCCTTCGTCGGCGGTTGCTGCGGCACGACCCCGGCCCACATCGCGGCGCTGGTCCGCGCGCTGGACGGCGTGGTCGTCGGCGCCCGTGCCCCCGTCCTGCCGCCCTCGGCCTCGTCTCTGTTCACGGCCGTTCCCTTCGCCCAGGAGCCCCGGCCCCTGATCATGGGCGAGCGCACCAACGCAAACGGCAGCAAGGCCTTCCGCGACCGCCTTGCGGCCGACGACGTGGAAGGCATGGTCGCCATCGCCCGGGACCAGCAGGCCGAAGGCGCACACCTGCTGGACGTCTGCCTGGCCCTGGTGGGCCGCGACGAGCCCGCCGATGCCCGGGCCTACCTGCCGCGCCTGCGGGAAGTCGCCGAGGCGCCGCTGGTCTACGACTCGACGGAAGCCGACGCGATGGAAGTCGCGCTGCAGACCTGGCCGGGCCGGGTGGTCCTGAACTCCGTGAACTTCGAGGACGGGGGCGCCCGCCTGGACCATGTCGCCGCCGTCGCCCGCCGGCACGGCGCGGCCCTGGTCGCCCTGACGATCGACGAGATCGGGATGGCGATGACCACGGACCGGAAGGTCGATATCGCGAAGCGCCTGGTGGATCGCCTGGTCACGGTGCACGGCTTCGCGCCCCAGGACCTGTTCCTGGACGTGCTGACGTTCACGCTGGGGTCGGGCGACCGGGCCCTTCGGGACGCGGGCGTGCGGACCCTGGAAGCCATCCGGCGCGTCAAGGCGGAAATCCCCGGCGTGTTCACCAGCCTGGGTGTCAGCAACGTGTCCTTCGGCCTGAACCCTCCGGCCCGGCGCGTCCTGAACACCGTGTTCCTGAACCATGCCGTCGAGGCGGGCCTGGACGCCGCGATCCTCAATGCCGGCCGCGTCGTGCCCCTGGCGGACATCCCGGCGGAACTGCGCCGACTGGCCGACGACGTGGTGTTCGATCGGTCCACGGGCGGCGATCCGCTGGAACTGTTCCTCCAGGCCTTCGAAAACGCCCCCGCGATCGCGGAGGATGCCGGGGTCATCCAGGCCCTGCCCGCCGCCGACCGCCTGCACCGCTGCATCCTGCGCGGGGACCGCACGGGGCTGGAAGCCGCCCTGGACGAGGAACGGGCGGTCCGCGCGCCCATGGCGATCGTCACGGACATCCTGCTGGAGGCCATGAAGGTCGTGGGCGAGCGCTTCGGCCGCGGCGAGATGCAGTTGCCCTTCGTGCTGCGATCCGCCGAGGCGATGAAGGCCGCGGTGCGTTTCCTGGAGCCGCACATGGAAAAGTCGGACGGCGCGCCCAAGGGCACGCTGGTGCTGGCGACCGTGGCGGGCGACGTCCACGACATCGGCAAGAACCTGGTGGACATCCTGCTGTCGAACAACGGCTACCGCGTCGTGAACCTGGGCATCAAGCAGCCGGTCGAGGCAATCCTGGACGCGGCGGTGCTGGAGCATGCCGACGCCATCGGCATGTCGGGCCTGCTGGTGAAATCCACGGTCGTGATGCGCGACAACCTGGTCGAGATGCAGCGCCGGGGTCTGGCGACGCCCGTCCTTCTGGGCGGGGCGGCCCTGACGAAGCGCTTCGTCGAGGAGGACCTGGCGGCCCGGTATTCCGGCGGGGTCACGTACTGTGCCGACGCCTTCGACGGGCTGCGGGTGATGGAGGCCCTGGCCGCGGGCAGCCACACGTCCTCCGTTGCCCGGGAACCGTCGGCGCGTCCCGCCGCGGCGCCCCGTGTCGGGGTCCGGGAGGTGGTGTCGCCCGTGGACGCCCCGCCCCCCGTGCCGTTCCTGGGGATGCGCGTCGAGGGGCCGCTGCCCGTGTTGGAGGTCGCGCGCTACGTCAACCGCATGTCCCTGTTCCGCCTGCAGTGGCAGTTCAAGAAGGGCAAGCGCACCGACGACGAGTGGCAGCGCCTGGTGGACGGCCAGTTGGAGCCGATGTTCCAGGAGCGCCTGCGCCGGTATGCGGCCGAGGGCATCCTGCAGCCCACGGGCATCCGGGGCTTCCTGCCCGCCAACGCCGATGGCGACACGGTGATCGTCTACGACCCGGACGGCGTGCGCGAGGTGACCCGCTTCGCCTTCCCGCGCCAGGCCGAGCCGCCGCACCTGTGCCTGGCGGACTTCGTGCTGCCCGTGTCCTCGGGCGTGCGGGACGTGCTGGGCTTCCAGGTCGCGACGTGCGGCGCGCAGGCCTCGCTGCGGGAAAAGACGCTGTTCGACGCCGGGGAGTTCAGCGAATACCTGTACCTGCACGGCCTGTCCGTCGAGATCGCCGAGGCCGCGGCCGAGTTCCTGCATCGTCGTACGCGGGAAGACTGGGGCATCGCGGCCGAGGATGCCGCGTCGCCCGACGAGGTCCTGCGGAAGGGGTACCGGGGCTGCCGATATTCCTTCGGCTACCCGGCGTGCCCGGACCTGGCCGACCAGGGCCCCCTGCTGGACCTCCTGGGGGCGGCGCGCATCGGGGTCACCCTGACCGAAACGCTGCAGATGGTCCCCGAACAGTCCACGTCGGCCATCGTTTTCCACCATCCCCGGGCGCGGTACTTCTCGGCCTGACGGGCGGAGTTTCGGTTTCGACGGCCCGCCGTTTGGTTGCCCCTCCGCTCCCCCCTTGGTAGACTTCGTGTTCGCATGGGACGTGAGGCGCCGCGTGGGAAGCCCGATCCCCGCCTGGGGATTGTACCGGTTGCTGAAAGGCATCGAGGCAAAAGGGATTTCGGGCCATCTCGAAGTCGCGACGGCCGACGGCCCGGTTTCGTTCGGCCTGCGGAAGGGGCGAATCTACCAGGCCGAGTCGGAAGTCCCGGCGCTGGGGTTCGGTTCGTACCTCGTCCGCGCCCGCATGGTCCCGGATCCGGCCGCCGCGGAGCGCCTGGCATCGACCCGGCGGCTCATCGACGCCGGCGTGATTCGCGCCGAGGACGCCTCCAAGCTGCACGGGTCTTACGCCCGCAGCGTCCTGTCCAAGGTCCTGTCCCTGCCCGCGACGGACTGGTCGTGCACGCCCACCGAGATGCTGATGGGCGTCGTGTCCGATCACCCCGTGGATCCGTTCCCCGAACTGCTGCGCGCCGTGGCCCGGGACGGCCAGATTCCCGTGCTGCGGGCCGTCGTGGACCGGTTGCGCGCCGGGGGCCACCTGGTCCTGGCGCCCGGGTTCGAATTCGCGCTGTCCCACGCCAAGAGCCACTTCGGCGAGTTGCGGGTCCTGTCCGTCCTGCGCCCGGGCCGTCCCGAGGACATGACGGACGACATGCTGGACCAGGAAGACACGGTCCGGGTGCTGTTCGCGCTGATCGTGTCCGGCCTGCTCCACGGGGTCGCCGGCGAGGGGCACGCGCACGCGCCGCCTCCCGCGCCCCGGCCGGCAGGCGCTCCGGCGCCGGGCGATCGGATGGCCGAGCCCCGGCCCGCGTCGGCCCACGATTCCCCGAACCGCCCCAAGCCGGCCTCTCCCAGGCGTCCGACGTGGATGGGTCCCCAGGACTCGATCCAGTTGGCCGGCGTGTCGAATCCCTTCGAAAAGGAACTGCGGAGCGCCTGGAACGAAATGCAGGCCCGGAACCACTTCGAGGTCCTCGGGGTGCCCGTGGACGCCCGCGAGTCGTCCATCACGACCGCCTACCTCAAGGCCCGCGCCCAGTTCGCCCGGGCAAAGTACGAGGACGTGGTGCCCGTCGAGGCGATGGAGCTGGTCGACAAGATCCTCCAGCACCTGGAGGCGGTCTGCGACGTGCTGTGCGACCGCACGCGGCGCAACGCCTACAACCGCCAGATGGGGATCTCGACGCCCTCCCTGGACACCCGCGTCGTGGAAATCGCCGAGGCCCGGGCGGTCTGGCGGGCGGGCGTGGACCTGATGGAGGAGCACCGGCCGGCGGAGGCCGCCGTTCAGTTCGAGGCCGCGTTGCGCCAGGATCCCCACGAGCCGGAGTACAAGGTCTACCAGGCCTGGGCCATCCTGGCCATGCCCCCCAGTTCCGGGGCGATGTTCCAGGCCCGTGCCCTGGTCGAGGAAGCCCTGAAGGTCGAGCCCGACCTGGTCCAGGGCCTTGCCTGCCTGGGATCCATTTCACGGATGGAAGGCAAGGTGGATGCGGCCCGGGAATACGTCCGCCGGGCGCTCGCCCTGGACCCGGACAATGCCCAGGCCCGCGAGGTGCGCGAACTGTTGCGACCCCGGGCGGGCGCGCCTAAGATGAGTTTCCAGAAGTCCCCGTCGTCCCTCGTGGACCAGATCGTGGGCCTCTTCAAGAAGGGGCCCTGACGCCGGCCAGGGCGGGGGCATCCTTCCTCGAAGGAGGTTCGCCATGACGTCGGCGTACGTGCTGATCGAGGCCGCTTCCGGACGCATATCCGCCATCCTTGCCGCCCTGCACCAGATCCCCGAGGTGACCGCCTGCGATGCCGTGACCGGGCAGTTCGACGTGATTGCCCGGATCGAGGCCGAGGACATCAACGCGCTGGGGCGCGTGTCCTACGCCAAGATCCAGATGATCGACGGGGTGTTGCGCACGATCACGTGCAACATCATCCGGCTGGATGGGTGAGCGTTCCGGCCGGTCAGCCGCCGGTCTGGCACTGCCCCTTCACCTCGGGAATCGGGCAGGCGGCGCAACGCAGCGCCGCGGCCTGGGCGTCCTCGCCCATGTCGGCCATGCACTGCAGGGCGCAGTTCGTGTCGGCCGCGCACTTCTCGCTGCAGGTCATCAGGCAGGGACAGGATCCCTTCCAGCAGTCGTATCCCTCGACGCAGGCCGCCTGATCCGGCGCCCAGGCGATGATGTGGCCGCCCTTGGCCGCGCACTGGGCGGTGACGCTGTCGACCAGCGCGCCGCAGACCTCGTTGCTGTCCGTGTTGATCGAGCAGCTTCCGCCGCCTGTGGAGGCCGGGCACTTGGCCCACTTGCAGGACTGGCCGCACTGCTTCGTGCCTTCCGGATAGCACGGCAGGTAGGCGCCGGGCGTGCATTCGTAGTCCTGGGCGCAAACGGGCGCGGCGCCCTGCACGACGCCGGCAGGCGCGGCGGGGTTGCCCAGGGCCTCCTCGGCGACCGCGATCAGCGGGGCCTGGGTCGCCAGGGTGGAATCGACCAGGTCCATCGCCTCGGTCGCGACGCTGCCGAAGAATCCCACGCAGCTTCCGGCGTCGCCCCGCGTGCATTTCAGCGCATCGGTCAGGGCCAGGATCCGTCCCGTCTGGTCCACGTCGTCCAGCCACAGGTCATCGGGGGTCACCAGCGACGCCGCCGACACCAGGGCGCCCGCACACGGCAGCGCCATCGCGCCCCAGGTCCCCACCGTCGCGGCGATGCAGCCCCCGATCGACAGGGACGTGAAGCCGATCTTCAGCATCTCCGAAAGGTTCTTCAGGGGGGTTTCGCACGCGGGGAAGCAGGTCATCGCAGACGACACGACGCCCGAGGCCTGGCTGGGTGCCGCACCCGGCACCGCGACGCCGCGGTACAGTGCCACGTACCCGGTAGGGCCGTAGATCGTGGCGATGTCCACCGTGCCGGCCTTCGTGTTCCAGTTGCCGAACACCAGGACCAGATCGCCCATCACGGTTCGCGAGGGCAGGCCCGTCGCGGGGTCGACCATCACCGCGATGCGGGAGCCTTTCGAGTTCATCCACAGTGCGCCGCGGGCCGCGATGACGGCCCCGGACGGGTCGCGGTCCACGATCGGCAGGAACTGCGTCCCGTCGGTCGCCGCCATCAGCGCGCCGAACCGGCCGGAATCCATCGACACGGCCGCGACCGAAACCCCCTTGTCCTCGCCGCACCCCCAGGCGCCCCCCAGGACGGAGGCCAGGATCAGCAGGATGGTGGAAGAGCGGTTCCCCATGGCACACCTCCGATTTCGGGACGTCCCGTCCAGGCAGAGCGACAGTCCTGGGCAGGTTCAATGGCCGATGCTCGACCCGCGCCCTCGCGGTGTCAATACTCATCCTCCCGGAATTGACACCGCGCCCCCATCATGGGAATCTCGCGCCGGGTTTGCGTACCGGAGTCCACTGATGTTCCTGGCACGCGTCGTCGGAACGGTCTGGGCGTCGGTGAAGTGGGACGGGCTGAAGGGCCTGCGACTGCTGCTGGTGCGCCCCTACCACCTGGACGACCTGGTCCGCGCGGAGGGCCGTACCGCCGATGACGGCGTGGCCCCGACGGGCCTGCACGATGGCGTCGTGGTGGCGGACGTCCTGGGCGCCGGTCCCGGCGAGGACGTGGTCATCGCCTACGGCCACGCCGCCCGCGTGGGCATCGAACCCGAACTGAGGCCCGGCGAGGCGCCGCACTTCCCCATCGACGCCGCGGTCGTCGCCATCGTGGACCGCTTCCAGGTGGTCCCGCCGGTGCCCACGACCTAATGACGAGGTTCCCGGTGAGCAAGAAGATCGTCTCCGAATCCGATATCGAGTCCCTGGCGAAGAACGGCGTGGTCGAGGTCGTCCGCGGCATGATCGTCACGCCGCTGGCCCGCGAGTTCGCGTCGCGCAGGGGCATCCGGCTGGTCTACGCCGGCGGGTCCGTCCCGTCGTCGGAGGACCTGCCCCGGGATCCCGAAACCGGGCGCAAGGGGGCCGAATCGGAAGAAGCCCTGCGCCGCGCGGTGACCGACCAGGTGGTCCGGGCGATGGCCGAAATGTCCTCCGGCGCGGGCCGGTTCATCCCCGCGCACTCGCCCCTGGCCAGTCCCGGGGCCGCCATGCGCATCGCCGAGGCCCGCGCCGGCGAGCCCCAGCGTGCCGTCGTGGTCGCCACGGGCCGCAACCAGCCCGGCATCGCGGCGGTGCTGACCAACGCGATCAGCGCCTGCGGGGCCGACATCCAGGATCTCAGCCAGACCATCGTCAGCGACTTCTTCAGCATGATCTTCGTCCTGAACATCGACTCGATGTCCGGGGGCCTTACGTTCAAGGGCTTCAAGGAAAAACTGGAGGCCGCGGGCAAGGCGGTCGGGGCCGAGGTCGTCTGCATCCACGAGGCAATCCTTCAGGCCATGCACCGGCCGTGAGGCGTCATCGGGGTCCGCGCGCGGCGCCACCAGCCGCCTGACGGGCCCTCGCGGAGGACTCCGTGCTGTATCGTCCCGAGGAGGTCAAGGAAACACTGCGGATGGTCGAGGCGGAGCATCTCGACATCCGGACGACCACCATGGGCATCTGCATGCTCGGGTGCCCGGGCAAGGATCCCGCCACGGTTTCGGACTACATCTTCAACCGCGTTGTCGAGTGCGCCGGGCGCCTGCGCTCGGCCGCGAACGAAGTCGAGGAGATGTACGGCATCCCGATCGTGAACAAGCGGGTGTCCGTCACGCCCATGTCGCTGGTCCTGGAAGGCGCGCCGCCGGAATCGTACCTGGCTGCGGCCCTGGCCCTGGATCGCGCCGCCATCGAGATCGGCATCGACTACATCGCCGGGTACTCGGCCCTGGTCCACAAGGGCGCGACCCCCGGGGACGCCCAGTTGATGCGGTCCATTCCGGAAGTCCTGGCGTCCACGACCCGCGTCTGCTGCTCGGTGAACCTGGCGACGACCAAGGCCGGGATCAACATGGAGGCGGTCGCCCTGATGGGCCGCGTGATGACCGAAACCAGCCGCATCACCAAGCACGGCGCCGGATGCGCGCGCCTGGTGGTGTTCGCCAACTGCCCCGAGGACAACCCCTTCATCGCGGGCGCCATGCACGGCGTGGGCGAGGCGGCCGTCGTCCTGAACGTGGGCGTGTCCGGCCCGGGCGTCGTGCTGGCCGCCATCGAGCGCCAGAAGCGTCTGGAAGAGCACATGGACTACACGACCCTGGCCGAAACCATCAAGCGCATGGCGTTCAAGATCACCCGCGCCGGCGAACTGATCGGCCGCGAGGTGGTGGCGCGTCTGGGCCCGCCCGTACGGTTCGGCGTGGTGGACCTGTCCCTGGCGCCCACGCCGGCCCAGGGCGATTCGGTGGCCGACATCCTGGTCGCGATGGGCCTGGAAAAGGCCGGGACGCACGGCTCGACCGCGGCGCTGTTCCTGCTGACCGAGGCGGTCAAGAAGGGCGGCATCATGGCCTCGTCGTCCGTCGGCGGCCTGTCCGGCGCCTTCATCCCCGTCAGCGAGGACGGCGGCATGGTGGACGCCACGCGGGTGGGCGCCCTGACCCTGGACAAGCTGGAAGCCATGACGGCCATCTGCAGCGTCGGCATGGACATGGTCGCCATTCCCGGTTCCACGCCCTCGGAAACCATCGCCGCCATCATCGCCGACGAGATGGCGATCGGCGTCATGAACAACAAGACCACGGCCTGCCGCATCATCCCGGTGCCCGGCGCGAAGGCCTTTGACACGGTGGACCTGGGCGGCCTGCTCGGCGAACTGATCGTCATGGAGGTCAAGCCGTTCGACTCGTCGGGCTTCATCCGCCTGGGGGGCCGGATCGCCCCCCCCGTGTCGTCCCTGCGGAATTGACAGCCCCCCGGCCCCGGCGATAATCGTTCCACGATGTTCGTGATTGATTTCTTCAAAGGCCTGTTGCGTTCGCGTATCGAAGGCGTCGAGATCGGCGCCAAGGGCAAGGCCTACAACATCCGCGCCAAGGCCCAGAGTCGCGCATCGTCGAAGTTCAACGGCGCCATCGACGGCGGCGTGAACAAGGTGAAGGGCGCCGGGAAGGGCGGGCAGAAGAAGGCGAAGCCGGAGGGCAGCAAGATGGGATTCCCGTGGTTCGGCAAGAAGGGGGACAAACCGGGCTCGGCGACGGCCCCCTCCACCCGGGACGGCGACGAGGCAGAGGCCGAGGCCAAGACCCAGGCCATCAACATCGGCCAGTTCGAGGACGCGAACTTCAAGCCCTGCGTGGGCTGGGTCGTCGTGATGAACGGCGTCCAGAAGGGGCGCGACTTCCGGCTGGTGGCGGGCCGCAACCGCATCGGCACCGACGCGGACATGGAAGTGGTGCTGACGGATCCCTACGTGTCCTCCCACCACGCCACCATCGTGTATGACAACGAGGGCGTCTACCGCCTCAGCGACGCAGGCAGCACCAACGGTTCGCGGGTCAACGGCAAGAAGGTCGAGCAGGCCCAGATCGTGGACAACGACGGCCTGACGATCGGCCACACGGACCTGCGGTTCAAGGCGCTGGACTGACCTCGAAAACCCCGAACGCACCCGGGAGGCCCCATGAATCGTCCTCTGCTGCCCGCACGCCGCCTGGCTTCAGGACTCGTCGCCGCCGCATTGGTGCTGGCCGCGATGCCCGCGTCGGCTCGGCTGACCGTGCGGGCGATCGACGCCGGCGCCTACCCGGAAAAAAGCACCCTGTCCTTCGTGGTGGACGCCCGGGACGAGGCGGGGCCCTTGGAGGGCCTGAACAAGGCCGAGTGGGGGCTGCTTTACGGCGACAAGGCGCTGAAGGTCGCGACGACGGTGGAAGGCTACCGGGCGAAGGACGTCGTGACGTCGATCCTGTTCCTGGTGCCCGCGACGCCGATCTTCACGGGCAGCGACGAGCCCGACGTGGCGAAGGACCGCGCCAGCACGCCGCTGCGCTATGTCCTGGAAGGCCTGCAGTCCCTGAAGACGTCCATCGACGACAAGGACTACCTGGCGATCGGGTGCTACGACGGCGGCAAGGCCGACCCGGTGCGCCTGTCGGACGGCGTCAAGAAGGCGGCGTCCGTGACCGTGCCGACCGACGTGGCCGCGGTCATCGGCCGCTGCGTGTCGGGCACGTCCGGCACGCCCCGGCTGCAGACGCTGCTGGCCGGCGCGGTCAAGCAGTGGATGGCCAAGAAGTCCGAGGCCCAGCGCTATGTCGTGGTGCTGATCAGCGACGGCAACAGCACGGAACCGGTCAGCCCGACGTGGTTCAAGAGCCTCCTGGGCGACTCCGACAACCGCTGGCTGGAACTGTACGTGGTCGGCCTGGAGGACGGCGGCGACCTGAACAACCTGCAGGCCCTGGGCGCGGGCGGCATCGCCTCCACGGTCCCCGTGCGCCAGAACCTGCCGACGGAACTGGGGAAACTGGGTCCCTGGGTGGCCGGCGCCGGCGTGTACGGCGTGTCGTACGTCCTGGACGATCCGATCCGCAGCAAGGGCGCCGAACTGGTCCTGACCACCGCCCTGGGCAAGACCGCGGACCGGTCCGACCCGGCGTCCGTCGGCCGCCTGGAGCCGAAACGCTCCTGGGTCGGCATCGTGATCCTCGTCGCGGTCATCCTGGTCAGCCTGGTGTTCCTGGTGCTGCTGGTGCGGTTCATCCTGCAGGCGCTGGCCGCCCGCCGGCATCGCCGGGAGGAGGAGGAGGCCCGCAACGCGTCGCAGTCCTACAACGGCCCTTCCCGGGGGCGCCTGATCGTCCGCGAGGGCCCGGCCGCGAACCTGACCTTCCACCTCGTCGAGGACGTGACCTACGTCGGACGCTCGCCCGACAACCACGTTTCCCTGCCCGACAGTTCCGTGGGCAAGCGCCACTGCTCGATCAGCATCCGGGACCGGTCCTTCCAGGTCGAGGACCTGCAGTCGGTCAACGGCGTCTTCGTCAACGGCCAGAAGGTGTTGAAGGCGTTCCTGAAGGACGGCGACTCGATCCGCCTGGGCTCGTCCGAGATGCAGTTCCGGCTGTGACCTGGAGGTCCGGCCGGACCGCTAGAACCGCGCCCCCAGCTTGAACGCGTAGGTCCGCCGCGCGGTCGGCACCTGGATGGTCATTTCCGCGCCCACCACCACCCACGACGCCACGGATTCCAGGCCGAAGACCAGACGGTGCAGGAAGATGTTCCGCGGATCGAAGGCGAACAGGGTGGGCGTGGTCTGGTCCATCAGGTAGCCGCTGGTCAGGTGCGTGCTGGCCGACACGAACACGAACTGGTAGCCGCCGTAGGGCGCCAGCGTGAACAGGCCCGCCACGCCGAAGGACTTGGACAGGATCAGCGCCGCGCCCGCGTGGACCACGATCAGGTCGCCGTGGCCCAGGACGGTGCCGCCCTGCAGTTCGATGCCCAGGTCCGGGGCGTTGCGGATGCCTTCCAGCGGCGTGTAGGCCAACTGCAGCCCGACGTCCCAGAGGCTGCTGTTGAAGACCTGGGTCAGGCTGCCGCCCAGGCGGAAACTGGCCGGGAGGCCCTTGCGCACCTGCAGTTGGCCGACCGTCATCACGTGGCCGGTGTCGCTGAAGACGCCCGGGCGGCCGGTGACCGCGTCGGCGCTGAAGGCATCGTGCCCGCGGTCCAGTTCGCTGAGGCCGACCGTGTAGGCCACTTCGAACCCCTGGCCGCCCAGGGAGCCGATGGGGCCCGGGAAGCGCGGCATCACGGCGGACGCCAGTTGCCCGGCGAAGTCCTCGAACCCCGACACGTCCATCTGGTCGCAGTTCCGGGCGCCGGGGAGACAGGTGACCAGGAAGGCCCCGAGGTCGGGCTGGAACGACCGGGCGAACGCGTCCCCGCCCGGGACCAGCAGGATCCCCGCGAGGAGGGCCACCAGGGCCAGGCGGGTTCCCGAACCGGGATTCTGCGACCTGGGGGTTTCGGCCGGACATTGCATGTCATGGACCTCCGACCGCACGATTGTATCCGAAACCGAGGCGGGTCCCATACCCCGGGGTGCCCCGGGCCGGGCTACCCCCACACGTCGGCGGTGAAGCAGAGCTGCCGGAACGGGTTCGACTTGGTGACGATCCGCACGGTCACGTCCAACGCGCCCTGTCCCGTCACGTCCACGTCGTGGCGGAACCAGCCGCCCTCGTTGAAGCCCAGGGTGCGCTGGACGACGACCCGGTCCCCCACCCGCACCTCGAACACCACCGGGGCGCCCGCGGCCTGCTCGATGGCCCGCTGGGTCAGGCCGACGTGGATCGTCAGCGTGCGTCCGGCGGGAACGCCCGGCCAGCGGATTTCGAGGGGGTCGCCGTTGTCCCGGCCGTGGGCCCAGATGACGGTGCGTTCCCGGCCCTGGATGTCCCGGGACACCCGGCCCACGTTCTGCCAGGGATGGGCCGCGCCGCAGGACCAGCGGTTGTTCTGCCAGGTGGTGCACTCCTGCCGTGCCGGGCCGTCGCCGTGGGCGACCTTCGCATCGCGGATCGACGCCAGACCGTCCCAGACCAGGGGTTGGTCGGCCGGCGGGGTCCAGAGGTGCACGGTCATCCCGCCGGTTTCCGTTCGCGCCAGGGCCTGCCAGCCGTAGGGCGGCACGGGTTCCCGGTGGGGCGCCTGGGCCACGACCCAGACCCGGGGGTGCTTGGCCGCCTCGTACCAGTCGGGGAGTTCCGCGATGTCCGCGTGGAGCCCCTGGAACCGGGGGGCGCCCGCATGGGCCCACGCCGGCGCGAACACGATCAGGTCCCCGTCCTGCCATCCTTCCCGCACGACCTGGGCCGCCTGGTCCCACGAGGCTTCGTCGGGGACGCCGGACCGCTGGATCGCGCCCATCACAGCGTAGGCCGCGGCGCCCGCGATCAGCGCCAGGGATACCGCGATGCGGGTGGTGGAACCGGCCGTCATGGCGTCTTCCCCGTCGGCTTCGCGGGCGCCCGTCGCCAGGCGTCCAGCAGGGGGACCCCGCCCGGCGCGGCCACGAAGGACGGCACCTCGGCGTGGTAGGCATCGCGGCAGTCGGCCTCGATGTCCGTGAACTCTTTGTGCCAGTGGAACAGGAAGACGTCGGCCGCGTTGTAGTCCCACATCGGGACCACGTCCCGCCGCAACGCGCCGTCGCGCCAGTACATCCGCACGGCGTCCCAGGTCGTGTCGTGGAAGTCCACCCGGCTGTTCGGCGGCAGGCTTTCGTTGATCCACGGCAGGGCCGAGTACGACGAGTTCCCCCAGAATTCGCGCTGCATCCCCAGTTCGCCCATGGCGGCGCGGCCGCCGGCGAAGGCGTTGTAGTACGAGGAACCGTCCGCCGTGTCGGTCAGGGTGTCGAACGCCGCGGGCGCCACGAACAGCAGCAGGGCCAGGGCCGCCCCGGCCACCCGGACGGTCCGCGACCGCAGCCAGTCGCCCATCCGATCGGCCAGCGCCTTCAGCCCGTCCAGCAGCACCTCGAAGCCCACGCCCGCCATCAGGCACGCGAACGGCACGCCGTGCAGCCAGTGCTTGGTGCCGCCGAAGTGGGGCACCTTCGGGTGGGCGATGACCGCGAACGGGATCAGGAAGTTCAGGAAGATGAAAAGGATCACGCCGGGCTCGCGCACCGGGAAGCGCTGGGCCGCCCTGGCCAGGGTGGTCGAAAACCGCGCGCCCGTCCGGACCAGGTGCTCCTTGAACAGGCGCAGCGTCCCCGCCGCGAACAGCAGCACGGTGGTCCCCGGGATGGTCATCGCCGACATCAGGAACGGGAACGGCAGCGGGAACGGCGGCTTCGTGAACAGGGTGCCGAAGTAGTACACCCAGTAGTACTCGTGCTTGGCGTGGAAGCTGATGTAGAACTTCAGGTGCGTGATGGGGTCGTGCCACAGTTTGGGCCACAGCGCCAGGTACACCACGGGCGTCACGATCAGCATGGCAAAGAAGGCCAGGGGAATCGGCGGGATGCGCAGGCGCAGGCCCGGGCCCTCCAGCGACGCGCCGAACTCGTGGCGGCGTGCGATCACCCACCACAGGAACGCCAGCGGCGGGAAGAAGAAGGCGTTGTGCTTGGTGTTCAAGGCCAGGCCCAGGGCCAGGCCCGTCAGCAGGGCCCACTTCCAGTGCGTCCGCTGCCGGGGTTCGCCGGGCGCGGGCATCGACTTCAGGAAGGCCCAGGCGGTCAGGAACCACATGGCGGTCACGGGGACGTCGAAGCACGCGAAGTGCGAGTGCCAGAAGGCGTGCGGCTGGAACATCCAGCCCAGGGCCGCGAACAGGGCCGCCCGCCGCCCCAGGAACTCGACGCCGAACAGGTAGATCGCGAACACCAGGAAGGACGCCAGCAGCAGCGCCGGCAGCCGCATCGCGGTCGACTCGCTGAACCATCCCAGGATCGTTTCGGGCGGCTGCCCCTGGTGGTACCAGGCGCGGCTCCAGGGCTCGGTCGCCGGGTCGTGCATCTGGCCGAACAGGCGCCAGGACGCGCCGAACAGCATCTTGGGCAGGGCAGGGTGCTCGCCGTTGTAGGCGAAGAAGTGGTCGATCGACTCCTTGGACACGGCCTTCCCGGGGTCGGTCAGCAGGATGTCGTACCAGCCGGCGTACTGCTCGGCGGCGCTGAAGTAGAAGGATTCGTCCCGGGAGAATCCGATGTCGAGGGTGGCGGCGAGGAGGGCGAAGGTGAGGACGGCCAGTGCCGCCCCGACGGCCGCGTCCCGGCGGGTGGGGGCGACGCGCATCCCTTACTCCGCGAACCGGTACAGTTCCCCGAGGAATTTCGCAACGGGCAGGCGCACTTCGCACAGCCAGGACTCGCCCGTCGGCGCGCGTTCCGTGCTGCCGTGGGTGGCGAAACCGGCCCGCGAATCCTTGAACACCTGGGCGAAGACCCAGTCCAGGTCGGCGGGCGTCGCCTTCCGCAGGCCCAGGGGCGCCGCGCTGCGGGCGACCAGATCCTCGAGCGTCTTCCGCAGGGGCAGGCACGCTTCCTTCCGGACCACCGTGGCGAAGTCGGACGCCGCCGGGTCGAACCGCGGGTCGGCCTTCTTCCCCGGGATGGTGAACCGGTTGGCGACGACCACTTCGGAGGTCTTCGCATCGTAGAAGCCGTCCCGTTCCAGGGCGGCCGCCAGGTCCTTTTCAAAGGGGGCCTTCATCCGGGTGACGAAGGCGGTCCGGAGGGCCTCGGTGGCCTCGTTCGCGAACTGCTTCTTCACGTCCGCGGTCAGGTACAGGGCCATGGCGGCGTCGACGGCGGCGGCGGCTTCCCGGGACTTGCCGGCTTCGGCCAGCGCGGTGATCTGCTTCTTCGCCAGGTCGAACAGGTAGGAATTCGCCCAGGGCTTCGCGAGGTTCAGGGAGGCTTCCAGCGGGGCGGCCTTGCGGGCGAGGTCCGTCCGCTGTGCGACGTCGGCGATGTCCCGGAACTGCGCCTCGTAGACGTTCAGCAGGCGGGCCGCCACGGGCTCGGGCCGGTTCTTCGCCTCGGGCATCGCCAGGGCGCGCTCGTAGGCTTCGGCGGCACCCTTGAGATCCTTGGTGCGCTCCAGGGCCATGCCCAGCCAGGCCTCGCATTCGAAGCAGGGGGCCTTCTTCGCGGCGGCATCACGGAACAGCGCCGCCGCCTTTGCGGGGTCGGTGTCCACCAGGCGCCGGCCCGCCGTGACCGGGTCCCCGTTGCAACCCGCCACGGCCACGATCGCTACCAGCGCCAATCCCGTCCAACGCATCCGCACTGCCCTCCCGAAACGCGCGTGAAACATACCATGATCGCGCCCGCAGTCAACGATCCCTCCCGAACCCGACTCGGGACGATCCAACTGAAGGTGACGCGGCGGAGTGCTTCGGGGGCTGCCGGCGCCTCAGGCCCCGACGGGTGCGGCCATCGACGACAGGCGGTCCAGGAGCTTGCGGTACAACTGCAGGCTTTCCGGCTCGTTGCCGAGGGTCAACTGGATCTCGAACTGGGACTCCTGCCCCTCCCCCTTCGGCGGGCGCTGGGTCACGACGGTCCCGGAAAGGGCCAGGCTGCCCGATTTGTCGCGCTGGCGGATGGGGATGTGGACCGTGATGCGCCGGTACGAACCGGGAAGGTCCGCCATCGTGGCCAGTCGCAGGCCCGTGGCGGTCAGCTTGATCGCGCGGCCCTCGAACTCGCCCTCGTCGATGGACCACGTCAGGGGAACCGCGACGTAGACGGCCAGCCCGGATCGGGGATCCATCGTCGGCGCCGCGATCCCGTCCAGGTCGACGCCCCCCTCGACGGTCAGGGGCGTCGCGGCCGGGGCCTTCGCGGGCGGGGGGGCGGCCTCCAGTTCGGTCTGCTCTTCGTAGGCCGTCGCGGCTTCGACGGAGATCTGCCCGGTCTGCGGGAAGACGTACAGGTACGACGGCCGTCCGTCGCCGGACGCCGCGGGAATCGCCTCGAGGTACCCCGACGAAAGGTTCAGCGTGCGCCGCAGGAATTCCTTCAGCGGGGTCGCGTCGTCGGCCGACCATGCGGCCCGCCACTCGGCCCCGAACCCTGCGACCGACCCGTCCCCCGATCGGGACAGGCGGGCGACCCGCAACTCCATGCACATCGGGAAGATGCTTTCCCGTCCGCGCTGGGCCGAACCCAGTTCGACGCGCATCCACAGGGAAGTCCCCGCGGGAACGCCCGGATCGCCGACGAAATAGGCGCCGCTGGCCGACACGTTGTCGGTTTCGAGCACCGCTTCCAGGGGACCGGCAAGGGGAAAGGCCTTCATGGCCAGGGGGAATCGTTCGTCCGATCGCTTGTCCAAGGGCGCCTCCCGGCGGCGATTCTACCATCGAACTTCCACACCCGCCGCAACGCCGACCTGACGAAACACTGCCCGATGCCGGATTGACGGGCGGTTCGTTGGGTGGCATACCGCGACGATGAGGCTTGTCGTCCAGGAGCGCCTGGAACTTGAGGGGTTGGAACCGGCGCGTCCGGACCACGCGGTCCTGATCGAAAGCCTGAGGGAGCGGTTCACCTACGACAACCCGGTGTACTGGGACGCCCGGCGCTTCCGGCGTCCCTGCCGCCACCTCCCCCATACCGTTGATCTTTTCGAATCCGGCGGCCCCGATTCCGTGTCGCTTCCCCGGGGGGGGCTGGCCTGGGTGTCGCGCCTGCTGGGACCCGACGCCCTTCCGATTCAGGATCGCACCGCCGCTCCCCCTGCCGACCTGCCGGCGTTCCGGGGCGACCTGCGGGACTACCAGGCGGCGGCGGTGGATGCTGCCGTGGCCGCCCGGGACGGGGTGATCCAGGCGCCCACCGGCAGCGGCAAGACCGTCATCGCATGCGCCCTGGCCGCCCGCCTGCGGACCCGGACCCTGGTCATCGTCCACACGTCCGTCCTGCTGGAGCAGACGGCCGAAAAATTCCGGCAGTTCCTGGGGATCGAGCCGGGCATCGTGGGCGCCGGCCGGGACGACTGGAGCGACGTGACCATCGCGATGGTCCAGACGCTGCAGCGACGGGACATGGCGCCCCTGCGGGACGCCTTCGGCCTGGTCATCCTGGACGAATGCCATCACTGCCCGGCCGAAACGTTCAAGTCGGTGGTCCAGCGGTTGTCGGCCCGCTGGCGCATCGGGCTGTCGGCCACGCCGACCCGCAAGGATCGCCTGCACCCGGTCCTGTTCGACGTGGTCGGTCCCATCGTGCACGCCGTGAAGCCGAAGACCCTCGTCGCGGACGGATCCATCGCGCCCTCGGAGGTGGTGGAGGTCGAAACCGCGTTCAAGGGCGCCTTCCGCAACAACTATGGCGGCCTGATCAGCCGCCTTTCGAAGGACCCGGCCCGGAACGCCTTGATCGTGCAGTCCGTCCAGGCGCACCGGGGCGAGCGATCGCTGGTCCTGTCGGACCGCGTGGAGCACTGTCGGCTCCTGGGGGGCGCGCTGGCCGCAGCGGGGATCCCGGTGGCGGTCCTGACGGGCGACCTGGCGAAGGAGGTCCGGGAACAGGTGCTGGGGCGCTTCGTGTCGGGGGAAATCACGGTCCTGGTGGCCACGACCGCCCTGGTGGGCGAGGGCTTCGACCTGCCCGCGATCGACACGGTCTTCCTGACGACGCCCAACGGCAACGTGGCCCGGACGACGCAGGCCCTGGGGCGTGCCCTTCGTCCGTCGGCGGGGAAGACCGCGGGCCGCATCGTGGATTTCGTGGATGCCCAGGTGCCCCTGCTGCGAAACCAGGCGCGCAAGAGGGCCGGCGTCTATCGCGGGTTCGAGAGGTGACGTTTTCTTTCCCCGCGCGTGTCCCTATAATGCCCGCCGTCCTGCCCATCCCGGCGGGTCTTCCAGCATCCGGCGAGGCGACATGCGAACCGTCCTGGCGACTGCGATCCTGGCGATGGCGATGCTGGTCGCGGCGTGTGACGGGGCTTCGGGCGTCGCCGCCGATCCGCCCCTCTTCGCGGCGAAGTCGCCCCGCATGGTCCCGGCCTGGAAGACCTCCAGCGGCCTCAAGCTCGCCGGTCAGCCGGACCAGTATTCCGACTATCGCGCCCAGCACCCGGACCTCTACGCGATCACCGCGCCGCCCGGGAAGGCGGGCTTCCGTTCGTTCGTCGAATGGGAGCCGATGCAGACGATCCTCCTGTCGTACACCGGGTTCGACGCAGGCTACCAGGCCGTCGGAAACTCGATTCTCCAGATGATCCAGTACGGCGTGGACACGACCGATTTCACGGTGCTGGTGCCGGACAGCGCGACCCAGAGCGTCGTGGTGCAGCGGTTGAAGGGATTCGGGGTCGCCCAGGCGACCATCGACGCGAAGGTCCACTTCCTGACGTACACGGCCGACTCGATCTGGACGATCGACTTCGGGCCGTTCCCCCTCGTGGATCCGGCCGGCGCCGTGGGGTTCGCGGACTTCCGCTACTATCCCGAACGGACGTCCGACGACAGTGTCCCCACGCTGCTGGGCAACCTGTGGGGCGTGACCAGTTACCGCGCGCCGCTGGACCTCGAGGGCGGAAACTTCACGTCCGACGGCAAGGGCACCTGCTACACGTCGCAGCAGACCTTCCTCAGCAACGCCGACAAGACCGACGCCCAGATCCGGGAGGTGTTCCGGGAGTACCTCGGATGCGACAAGGTGATCGTGCTGATCCCGGAGGAGGACGGCACCGGCCACATCGACATGTTCTCGAAGCACGTGGCGCCCAGCGTCTACGTCCTGGGGAAGGCGACGACGGCGAACTCCTCTGCCAAGACCGTGAAGGACCTCGAATTGAATCTCGACATTCTTCAGGGAGCGGTGCTGGCCGACGGATCCTCTCTGACCGTGCACCGCATCCCCATGCCCTACCAGAACGACGGCGTGTGGCGGACCTATACGAACTCGACCTTCGCGAACGGCGTGAACCTGGTCCCGGTGTACCCGGATTTCCCGGCCCTGGAAGCCGACGCCATGGCCGTCTGGCAGCAGGCGATGCCGGACTGGACCCACGTGGGGATCGACTCGGATCTGGTCATTTCCTGGGGCGGCGCCATGCACTGCGTGTCGCGCCAGGTTCCCGCGGGCGCCCTGTCCGCCTGGGTTCCCGACGGGACGTGCACCTCCGGGACCTGCCAGGGCGCCGTGGGGGGCTACGCCGGCGCCTGCCAGGACAGCACCCAGTGCACGGGTCCCGCCTGGCTGTGCCTTCTGAACGAATGCAACGGTTCGGCGGATCCGTGCGGAGGTCTGACCGCGGAGGGCTGCTGCGACGGCCGCACGGTCCGGTATTGCGAAAACCGCGCGCCCCAGGCCCAGGACTGCGGGACCGGCGCCACGTGCGGCTGGAGCTCCGGCGACGGCTGGTACGACTGCGGCTACTCCGGCGCCGATCCCTCGGGCAGTTTCCCGATCGCCTGCCCTGGGGCCTGCACCCCGGCGTGCAGCGGCAGGGAATGCGGCACCGACGGCTGCAGCGGGTCCTGCGGGGACTGCGCGGACGGCGGATCCTGCGACGCGTCGGGCAGTTGCGTGCCGGCGCCGGTCGAGCCGACGCCCGACGCGATCGACGATCCGGGACCGTCCCAGGATCTGGCCGCGGAACTCCCGGGGGCGGACGAAGGCGCGTGCGTCGCGTCCTGCCCGCCCGGTTGGTGCGGCGAAAACGGATGCGGGGGCCGGTGCGCGGAGTGTGCCGCGGGCTTCTGGTGCAACGCCCAGTCGCACTGTGTCGCGGACGTTTCGCCCGGAACGGATCTATTGGAATCGGACGCGTTGTCCGAGGATTCCGGGCCGGCCACGGACGGCAGGAACGGGGGGGGGTGCGCCGCCGGTTCGTCCCGAGCAGGTTCCCCGGTGCCGGCAGGACTGGTTCTCGGGATCATGGCTTTGATTGTGTTGCGATTCGTCTATACTACGGCCCGGGAATGAACCCCCGGGGCAGGTCGTAGGCCGCCGGACTTCGGAGGACGGAAGATGAAGGTCCAGTGCCCGAAATGCAAATCCACCTACAAGCTGCCGAAGGACCGCGTTCCCAGCGGGGGCTCCGTCAAGGTCAAGTGCAAGAACTGCGGCAACGTGATTGAAATCACGTCGGCCGCGACCGAGACCGCCGCCGCCGAGGAGCCGTCGGGTGAGTTGTCCGCGGCCGCCCTGGTGGCGCCGCCGGCAGTCGTCCCCGCCGCCGCCACCGCCGCCGATGCGGTGAAGTGGTACCTGGCAGCCGGCAGCGAGCGCCAGGGGCCGTTCACGCCCGCGGAAGTGCAGGCGAAACTGGCCCACGGGGAAGTCAGCACGGACAACCTGGCGTGGCGCAAGGGCTTCGCAGGCTGGACGCGCCTCGGGGACATCGACGAACTCCGCGCGGCCGGTGCCGCCAAGGACGACGGCGATTCGACCCAGTTGATGAGTTTCCAGGGCCTGAACGAAGGCCGCGGCGATGCCAGGTCCGAGGCCTCCTCCGAGGATTCGGACGAGCACGCGGAAACCTCGGCCACCGGGGAACCGATGCTCTTCCAGCGGAAGGAAACGTCGGTCCTTTTCTCGCTGGACGACTACAAGTCCCGCAAGGGAACGCGTTCCCAGCCGTCCGTCGGGGCGTTCGACGCCCCGGTGTCCCTGAAGCCGGTCGATACCGCGCCCTCGGCGCCGGTCGCTCCCAAGCCCGCGCCCGTGCGGATGGGCGTCATCTCCCTGGACGAAGGGGAGATCAAGCACGTCGCCGAGGCCCTGGCCCGCCGCAAGGGCCAGCGCCGCAACCTGCTGCTGGCGGGTGCGGCCGCTGCCGGTGTCGTCGTGGTCGCCGTGGCGGCGATCCTGGTGGTTTCCCAGCGGCCCAGCCCCGTTCCGACACCCCCGGCCCCGGCGGCCCCGGTGGCTGCGGTGGTGCCGCCCCCCGCCCCGGTCCCCGTCGCCGTCCCCGCGCCGGCCCCCGTGGC
>CAINDP010000259.1 GCA_903847405.1 uncultured Myxococcales bacterium
ATCCTGCGGCGGGAAACGTGCGCCCTGAAGATCGGCGCCCTGTCGGGCCCCAACCTTTCCCACGAAATCATGGCCGGCAAGCCCGCGGGCGCCGTGATCGCGTCCCGTTTCGAGGAGGTGACGCGGGCGGTCCAGGGGCTGTTCGCGGGAACGCGCTTCCGGGTGTATGCCGGGGCGGACGTGATCGGGGCCGAGATCGGCGGCGCCTTCAAGAACATCGTGGCGCTGGCGGCCGGCGCCGCCGACGGGATGGACCTGGGCGCCAACGCGAAGGCCCTGATGGTGACCCGCGGGCTGGCGGAAATGCAGCGCTACGGGACGGCCCTGGGCGCCGATCCCATGACGTTCCAGGGCCTGGCCGGGATCGGCGACCTGATGGCGACGTGCTTTTCGCCGCTGTCGCGCAACCGCAGCCTGGGCGAGCGCCTGGCCCGGGGGGAATCGGTCCAGGCGGCGCTGGCCGGCCTGACGCAGGTGGCGGAGGCCGTGCCGACCTGCCTGGCCGTGCACCAGCAGGCGGTCCAGATGGGGCTGGACCTCCATGTCGTGCAGGCGGTCCACGGCGTGCTGTACGGAGGCGTCACGCCGGCCGAGGCCCTGCGGGAGTTGACCGCGCGGCCTGCGGGGCGCGAGGGAACGGGAGCGGCGCGATGAGGATTCCCATCGAATCCCTGCGGTCCCTGCGGGAGCGGTTTCCGGCGGTGGACGTACTGACGGATCGGGTCCTGCGGCGCGGATACCCGCTGGACGTGGACGACCAGCGCCGGTACGCGCCCGGTTTCGTCGGCAACGTCTTCGTGTGGGACATCGACAAGACCTATCTGAAGACCCGGTTTTCGTCCTTGCAGGGGCTGGCCCGCATCCCGCTGGAGTTCGCCGTGGACAAGCAGGCGATCCCGGGGATGCCCGAGGTGCTGCGGGGCCTGCGGCGGGGGCCGGGGCCGGGATTCGCCTGCGCGCCCCTGTACTTCGTTTCCGCCAGCCCGCCGCAGTTGCGCAAGGTGGTCGAACACAAGATGCAGCGGGACGGCGTCGAATACGACGGGACCACGTTCAAGGATTGGCTGGGCGCGGTGATGCGCCTGACGCCCTGGCGCCTGACGGAGCACGTGGGCTTCAAGGTGTGCGCGTTGCTGACGGGGCGTATCCGGCGGCCCGGAGCGGTGGAGTACCTGTTCGGCGACGACGCGGAGCGGGATGCCTGGGCGTTCCACCTGTATGCCCGCCTGATCCAGGAGCACCTTCCGCCCGACGAGGTGGACATCGCGCTGGCCGACGCGGGCGTCCGGCCCGAGGACCGCCACTGCATCCACGACCTGATGGTGCGCCTGGGCCCGGTGGGAGGGCGGGTCGGGAAGGTGTTCATCCACCTCGAGCAGGGCTCGCCGCCAACACGGTTCGCGGCCCTCGCGCCCCTGGTCGTCCCGGTGCGGGGCGGGGTGCAACTGGCTCTGGCTCTCCTGGAGGAGGGGCTGCTGGGGGTGGACGCTGCGCGCCAGGCCTCGGACGCCGTCCGTGCCGTGACGTCCGAGGGCCAGGTCCAGTCGCTGGCCCAGGACGCGGTGGACCGGGGGATCGTGCGGCGCGCGACGTGGGAACGGTGGAAGGAAGCGGGGGTCAAGGCGTCCGGGTGACGCCCCGAAAATGGGGACAGACACCGATTTTCGCAAGTGCCCGTTAACACGGTCAACCGTCGGCGCCAGGGGATTCGAAGGCTCTCCCCCTTCCTCCCAAACTGCGTTCGCAAGTCACCGATAGTACGAATCACGGTGGGCGCGTTGGAAATCGGAGGCTGTCCCCATTTTCCCACGTCAACGTCGGGGTCCACGAATCCGGCGCCGGGCGATCAGGGCCAGCGCGCCCAGGAACAGCGGCAGGAGGGGAACCCACCGGCCGGGCGACACGCCTGCGCTGCAGCCTCCGCCGGTGGCGTCCTTCGTGGTCACGGTGACGCAGGCCCCGTAGACCATCGACTGGCCCGCCGGGCACCGCGGGCCCGGGGGGACGGTGTCCACGGTCGTCGTGCCGTCCCCCGCCACGTCGGTCGTCGTGACAGCGTCGTCTTCCGGCAGGGGCTCGCCCGCGCGGCATCGCCCGGCGCTGCACGACAGGCCCGTTCCGCACGTGCCGCAGACGCCGTCGCAGCCGTCGTCGCCGCACTGTTTTCCGGTGCAGGCCGGGGTGCAGGTGGCCGGGTCCGCGCACCGGCCCGCGACGGTGCACTTCAGCGGGGGCTGGCATGCTCCGCAGACGCCGCTGCAGCCGTCGTCGCCGCATTCGCGGCCCGCGCACACCGGGGTGCAGATCTGCGGCGCCCGGCACGTGCCCGCCTGGCATTCGGTCCCGGCGCCGCAGGTGCCGCACACGCCCCCGCAGCCGTTGTCGCCACATTCCTTCCCGGCGCACGACGGCGTGCATCCGTCGGTGGCGCACAGGCCGGCGGTGCAGGTCTTCCCCGTGAGGCAGTTGCCGCAGGTCCCGGTGCAGCCGTCCGGGCCGCACTGCTTGCCGGTGCAATCGGGCGTGCACGCGGTGCCCGTGCAGGTGCCGGCCTGGCAGGTCTGGCCCCCCAGGCATGTCCCGCACTCGCCGCCGCAGCCGTCGCTGCCGCAGTCCTTCCCAAGGCAATCCGGCGTGCAGGCGCCGCACTCGCCGCAGTCCTCGCACGCGATCACGCAGGTGCTGTCCCACGCGTTGTCGCAGCAGTACGAGTCGCCCGCGCAGACGCAGGCCTCGCAGGCGCA
>CAINDP010000260.1 GCA_903847405.1 uncultured Myxococcales bacterium
CATCCCGTGGGGCCAGGTGACGTGGAACAGCGAGCCCCAGGGCGCAGAACCGCCGCGCACCGTGCTGGCCATCGAAGTGCGTGCCGCCGACACCGTCGCCGGGCTGGACGTCGCGTCCTACGTGGTCGTCGCGAACGGCGTGCCGATCACCGGGGTCGCCGGCCGGTACGTGCAGGTGCGTGCGTCGCTGCAGGGACCCGGTTGGAGGACCCCGGCCCTGTCCGACCTCACGGTGACGGGGCCGTGCGCGATCCCGGGCGAGGCGTGCTGCGCCCGCGCCGCCGACTGCAACGATAACAACACATGCACGACCGACGTCTGCAGCGTCCCCGGGGGGGCGTGCGACCACGTCCCGATCCAGGAGTGCTGCCTGGCGGCGTACGACTGCAACGATGACAACGACTGTACGACCGACGACTGCCCCGAGCCAGGTTCGTTGTGCGCGCACGAACCGGTTCCGGGTTGCTGCAACGTCGATTCGGAATGCGACGACGGCGACCCGTGCTCCACGGACACATGCTCCGGCCCGGGGGGTGTGTGCGAGCACCCGGCAATCGACGGATGCTGTCGCACGGACTTCGACTGCACGCAGGGGAACCCTTGCAGCGGTGCGACGTGCCCGGCACCCGGCGGGATGTGCCAGGGCGGCCTGATCGCGGAATGCTGCAGCATCGATGTGGACTGCGACGATGGCAATCCCTGCACCACGGACGCGTGCCCGATGGTCGGGGGCGCCTGCAGCAACGCTTTCCAGACGGGGTGCTGCCGCACGTCGGCCGACTGCGACGACGGCGATGCCTGCACCCTGGACACCTGCAGTGGCGACGGCGGCGCGTGCGCCCATCCACCGGTCATGAACTGCTGCCGCGTGCAGGCGGACTGCACGGACGGAACCGCGTGCCAGGACTTCCGCTGCGTCGTTCTGTCGGCGGACGAAACGACGTCGCAGCCCGACGAGGCGGCGATCCCCGATACGGTCGCCGATCCCGGAGGCGAGGAGGCGTCCGTCGCGGAACCCCTGCAGGACGCCGAGAGTCGCCCGGACGCCGTCGCCGAGCTTTCGGTCGACGGCGGGAACGTCGATCCGGCCGACGCGGCGTCGTCCGACACTCTCACGCCCGGCAGCAGTTCCGGCGGCGGGTGCGCGGCGGGTTCGTCGGCTCCGGCGGGGGTGGGGACCGGTTGGCTGCTCGCGCTGCTGGGCACCGCCATCGGGTTCCGGCGCCGCGCAGGGGGCTGGTTCCGGGACGCCGGGAATCGCTGAAGGTCGTGCTCCGCAGGCGGTGGAACCCGCCGACCGCCCGGGCCCATGCGCCACGAATCCGCCATGAGGATCTTCTGCGCGATCTGGTGCCCGATACCCCCGAGACCCGGATGATCCTGGAGGTCGGCCGGCGGAAGCAGGCGCTGGGCGTGGCGCTCACGGAAGCGTTCGTCCGTTCAGGGCGGTCGAAGGCCGAGGTCGCCCGCCGCATGAAGACGGGTGTGGCGTCGCTGAACCGACTGTTCGACGCGGGCAGTTACGGGGCTTGCACCGCCACGACGCTGATCAAGTTCCAGATGGCGGTCGATGCGCCCGTCTTCGCGCCCTCGACCTTGGTTACGGCCCCAGG
>CAINDP010000261.1 GCA_903847405.1 uncultured Myxococcales bacterium
CCCCGACAAGGTCGTCCCCGACGGCACGCTGTCCCTGCACCAGGGCGCGGTGGAGCCCTGGGCCAACGCCTTCGCCTGGGAGGGCGGCTGGACCGGCGAAATCCTGGAGGGCCTGGCCAAGCGCCACGACCTGGACCTGGACCGGCCCTTCAAGGACCTTCCCGAAGAACACAAGAACCTGATCTTCTTCGGCGACACGCAGCGCGTCCCGGTCGAGTGGCGCTCCAAGAACTTCAACGGTTCCGTGGCGATCCGCTTCGAGGGCGTGTCCACGATGCTGCTGCGCCGCATGCGCGAAACGAAGTCCGACGAGATGCGGTCCTACTACCAGAAGTTCCTGACCGACCAGCCCTGCGAAACGTGCCAAGGCAAGCGCCTGCGCCCCGAGGCCCTCGCCGTCCGCGTCGGCCCCTGGGGCATCTCCGACTTCAACGAGATGGCCATCAGCGGCCTGCGGCGCGAGGTGACCGACCTGACCTTCGAGGGCTCCCGGGCCGTCGTCGCCGTGGAACTGCGCAAGGAAATCCTGTCCCGCCTGCACCTGCTGGAGGACCTGGGCATCGGCTACCTGAACCTGGCCCGCTCGGGCGCGTCGCTGTCCGGCGGCGAGGCCCAGCGCATCCGCCTGGCGTCCCAACTGGGCAGCGAACTGACCGGCGTCACCTACATCCTGGACGAGCCGTCCATCGGCCTGCACCCGCGCGACAACGGCCGCCTGATCAGCACGCTGGAGCGCCTGCGGGACTTGGGCAACACGGTCCTCGTCGTCGAGCACGACCGCGACGCGATCCTGGCCGCCGACCACGTCATCGAGTTCGGCCCGGGCGCCGGCCGCCAGGGGGGCCACGTGGTCTTCGAGGGCACGCCCGACGCGATGCTGCGCAGCCCGGACTCGCTGACCGGCGCGTACCTGTCGGGGCGCATGTCGATCCCGGTGCCGGACACGCGGCGCGTCGGGAAGGCCCACCTGAAACTGCGCGGCGCCACGGGCCACAACCTGAAGAACGTGGACGTGGACATCCCGCTGGGCTGCTTCACCGTGGTGTCGGGCGTGTCCGGCGCGGGCAAGTCGTCGCTGGTGACGGAAACGCTGTCCCCGGCCCTGCAGCGCCTGCTGATGGAGGCGCGCACCAGCCCGTTGAAGTACCGGGAACTGAAGGGCCTGGAGCACCTGGACAAGGTCATCGTCATCGACCAGGAGCCCATCGGCCGCACGCCGCGCAGCAACCCGACGACGTACACCAAGGCGTTCGACCTGGTGCGGTCGGTGTTTGCCGAAACCCGCGAGGCGCGCACCTACGGGTACACGCCGGGGCGCTTCAGCTTCAACGTCCACGGCGGCCGCTGCGAGCGCTGCCAGGGCGCCGGCCTTCTGCGGGTGGAGATGCACTTCCTGCCCGACGTCTTCGTGACGTGCGACGAGTGCCACGGCCGGCGCTTCAACGAGGCGACGCTGCGGGTGAAGTACAAGGACCTGACCATCGCCGACGTGCTGGACCTGACGGTGGAAGAAGCCGTGACGGTCTTCGCGAACCACCGGGGCCTCAAGCGCATCTTCGGGACGCTGGCCGAGGTCGGCCTGGGTTACGTGCACCTGGGCCAGCCCTCCCCGACGCTGTCCGGCGGCGAGGCGCAGCGGATCAAGCTGGCCCGCGAGCTGGCCAAGACCGCCACGGGCCGGACGCTGTATGTCATGGACGAGCCCTCCACCGGCCTCCACTTCGACGACGTCCGCAAGCTGCTGACGGTGGTGTCGCGCCTGGTGGACCAGGGCAACACGGTGCTGATGATCGAGCACAACCTGGAAATCCTGAAGGTCGCCGACCACGTGATCGACATGGGTCCGGAAGGCGGCGAGGCCGGCGGCGAGATCGTCGCGGAAGGGACGCCCGAGGAAGTCGCGGCGCGGGATGATTCGGCGACGGGCGTGGCGCTAAGGGCGGTGCTGCCCGGGTGGCATACCGCATCGGCCGAGGAACCGGCCGCGCCGTCGCGGAGGCGGAAGAAGTAGCCTCCCTTTGCGTCGGCGAAGGCGAACAAGGGATCTGCGCTCTTGCCCCGGCGAGACAACGATGATCCGCCCCCCGGATGGCGTCGGAACCCGACTTGAGGGGACCCCTGCGGCGCGGCCCCCAACGGCGTCAGCGCGTTGGAACCCGGCCAGCGCCGGACAATGGTTTCTGCACGGCCTGTTACCATATCCCCGAACCCACCCCGCGTACCAGTCCCCCGTTGCGTCAAGTAGAAAAGTATCTGAAGCAGGATTCGTTGCCTCACGAAGAAATGTGTCCTTTGGGGCACCGGAGCGAAGCGACGGCCTGTAGGCCCCCGGCAGGGGGGGGTGTCGGTTCATCCGCGGGCTCCCTGGATGGAGACGGGCTGCTTCCATGGGTGGTTGGCGGCATTGCCACGGACGCGGCCGGGGGGAGCGACACGGGCGG
>CAINDP010000262.1 GCA_903847405.1 uncultured Myxococcales bacterium
CTGACCTTCGGCATCGGCGTGGACTACGCGGTCAACATCGTGCAGCGGTACATCCAGGAAGGCGCCGGCGGTGCGCTGGTCGCCGTCCGCAAGACCGGCGGCGCGGTCATCCTGTGCTCGCTGACGACCATGCTGGGCTACATCGCCCTGGCCGGCTCGATGAACATGGCGGTGGGCAGCCTGGGTGCGGCGGCGGTGCTGGGCGAAATCGCCTGCCTGCTGGCGGCGCTCCTGGTGCTGCCGGCCGGGCTGATCTGGTGGGAGCAGCGCCGGGCGGCGACGGCGACGGCGGCGACGGCGACGGCCGAACGGACGGCGTCGCTGGGCGATAGATCCGGGTCCCGTAAGGCGTTCCGCAACTTGGTCCTCCGTCGGAAGGCCTGATACCCTGACGCAGAAATGGCGGTTTCCGGGTTTCTTGCGCGGGGGAGGTCGGAATGCGGTTGCAGTGGCTGGTGCTGGTGGTGGCGATGGTGCTGGTCGGAGGCGTCGCCCAGGCGCGACCGAAGGCCCGGGCGGCGGCGGCGTCCCGGAGCGGCGGCGACGGCCTGGCGGCTGGCAACGTGATCCTGCGGGGCGACGTCCAACTGGACTACAACCAGGTCGATAGCGCCAAGCAGTTGGTGCTGGGCGTGCGGACGATCGTCGAGGACCTGGTCAGCCGCTACTTCGGGATCGGCGGGTTCATCAAGACCCAGTACCTCTGGCAGGGCGACAACACGGGCCTCGGCATGGTCGATGTCGGGCCCCGCATGACGGTGTACCTGGTGCCCTCGGGCATCATCCATCCGTACATCGCGGCGCAGGTCGGGTACCACCGGCTGATCCAGCCCGGGGAGGACGGCAACGGGATCATCGTGGGTCCCGAACTGGGCCTGGCCATCATCACGGGTCGTTTCGGCGCGTTCATTTCGGTCGGCTACGACTTCCGCTGGGCGAAGTGCGCCGGCGTCGAAATCAAGCGGCATGCCATGCCGTTCTCGATCGGGTTCGGCGGGCGGTTCTAGCCTTCGGGCCCACTGGAAGCACTGTCTGGAGGGATCCATGAGCGAGCGTTTCATCCGCCTGGAGGAGATCATCGACGCCCCGGCGGCGGAAGTGTGGAAGGCCTGGACCACGGTCGAAGGCCTGCGGACCTTCCTGGCCCCCGAGGCGGTGATCGACGTCAAGGCCGGCGGCGCCTGGGAAATCCACTTCGATCCGGCCGCGCCGGAGGGCCTTCGGGGCAGCGAGGGCTGCAAGGTCCTCGAGGTGAAGAAGGGCCGCCTGCTGGTCTTCGAATGGAACTTCGTGCCCGGCTCGCCCATCCGCGACGAGAAGACGACCGTCGCCATCGAGATCCACGCCTTCGGCGATGCCCAGTGCCAGGTCGGGCTGGAAGTCGTCGGCTGGAAGGAAGGAGCGGACTGGGACGCGGGGTTCGCGTACTTTTCCGAGGCCTGGAACCTCGTCCTGGCCCGACTGGAACACAGCTTCAACGCGGGTCCCATCGACTGGACGAACCCCTGGCGCCCCGCGGCCTGACGCGCGATCCACTCCACGGGAACCCCGCCCCGACCGCCGCCCGCTTTCCCTGCAGATCGTTTTTGGATAAAGTATCTCTTCATTCACGCCCCGGAGGTGTCCCCTGTCTAGATTCCTTCTGTCGATGGGGGTCGCGGCGGTCCTTTCCCTGGGCCTTGCAACGGAAGCGGGTGCGGTCTGCTCGGGCGGAATCGAGGCGGGGGTGCCCTGCGGAAGCGTTCCCTCAGGCGGATGCTGCAAGGCCTCCTCGGCCCGGTACTGGTGCGAGGGCGGCGTCCTGTGCATGGAGGACTGCTACTTTTCGGACTGCGGCTGGACGCTGCTGGGCGGGTACTCGTGCGGGACCCTGCTGGGCCTGAACGCCGACGACTGCCCCGCCATCGCCTGCACGCCGGACTGCACCTTCGACGAATGCGGCGACGACGGCTGCGGCGGATCCTGCGGGTCGTGCGGCAGCGGCGAATCGTGCCAGTACGGCACCTGCGTTCCCGGAAGCGGCAGCGACGGCTGCACGACGTCGGCACTGGCGGGCTGCAGCGGATGCGCCTGCGAGGCCTGCGTCTGCGCGGGCGACTCGTACTGCTGCGACAACGCGTGGGACAGCACCTGCGTGATCGCGTGCGAGGACTGCGGCGAGTGCGGCGCCTGCACGCCGGATTGCCTTGGGAAGGACTGCGGCAGC
>CAINDP010000263.1 GCA_903847405.1 uncultured Myxococcales bacterium
GGGCCAGCAGGACGACCACGACCGCCAGGCCCCGGTCCGCCAGGTGCCGTGCCGCCACGAACCCGTCGCCGCCGTTGTTCCCGGGGCCGCACAGGACCAGGGCGGACGGACGTCCGGACCCGCGCGCCATCGCCTGGGCCCGATCCGCCACGGCGAGGCCCGCCCGTTCCATCAGCACGATCCCCGGGATGCCCACGACGTCGATCGTGTGGCGATCCAGGGCGCGCATCGTCGCGGCAGTGACCAGACGCATTCCCGCCAACCATGGTGCCAGGCGCCCGAAGCATAGCCCGCGGCGCGCGCGAGGGGAAGGTTCCTGCCTGCAAACCAATCCCGATCCTGTCATGGGTTTTGCGCCGACCGGGAGGGGGAGGTATGATCACGCGGGTATCGAGCGCGAGGTCGTGATGCTCCGCAAGGTTCTTCCGGTTGCTCTCGCCGTGGTCCTCTGGACCGCGACGTCGGCGGCCCAGAACTCCTCCAGGAACCAGGACCAGAAGCCGGCGGCCATCACCGAATCCGCGCCGCGCAGCGCCGCGGACGCGAAGAAGTCCAAGACGGGCGTCGTCGTGCTGGCCCCGGTGGAGGACGGCTTCCAGGTGGCGGACGAGGGCGGGCAGATCTACACGGCCCGTGGCTACCGTGGCGTCGTACCGGGTGTCCGGGACCAGTCGGACGTGGCTGCCAAGCGGCCCGAGAACGAGGCGTTCGCCGCCACTCGCGCCATCGTCGAGTGGGTCGGCTTCCAGCCGTTCCCGACCTACTCCCGCGTGTTCATCCAGGTGTCCGGGCGGTTCGCCTTCGCCGTCACCCGTCCCCGGCCCGACCGCATCGAGGTTCGCATTCCGGGCGCCGACATGTCGACGCCGAACGATTCCCGCCGCCTGGTGACCCGCGACTTCCCGACCAGCGTCGACCTGGTGGAGATTTCCGAGGACGCCACCGACGGCGCCATCGTCGTGACGATTTCCCTGAAGCGGCCGGTCGGCTACCTGTATCGCCAGGAAGGCCGGTACGTTTTCATCGACATCGAGCCCTGATATGCACGCACCGTCGCAGCCTTGACGTACCCGTACCCGTACCCGCCTACGCCGTCGCCTCGCTGGTCTTGTCCCCATCCGACGAAAACACGCGCTTCTTCCCCTCCACCAGCGTTTCCAGGTGCACCGGGCGCGTCCACAGGCGGGCCAGGTTCTTCAGGCACTCCACGGCCCAGTCGCGCCGCAGCGGCGTGCCGTCGAAGCGGTGGACCAGGTACAGTTCCTTGCGGTTGGCGTGGTTGTCGTCCTCCAGGGTGATGACGGGATCGCCCAGATTCGTCAACTGGTTCAGCAGGGACTGCTTCACCTCGTTGAACTGCCGGGTGTCGATGCGGGCGGTTCCCCGGTCGTCTTCCTTCCACGTGAACAGGCGCTGGCGCTGGACGAACTCGGGCGTCAGGAACTCGTCCAGGAACATCACGTCGTTGTAGATCCTGCGAATCTCGAACAGCTTCTGCATCCCCAGGCCCAGGTGCCGGTCCCACGACTCCCGCTCGGCCAGGTTGTCGCAGTCGTCGTATTCCTTGCCGAAGCGCCCCTGGTCCCACCGTTCCTTGACGTCGCGCAGCAGCGCCAGACCCAGCGCGTAGGGGTTCAACTGCCCCGGTTGCTTCGCCACCGTGCGGCTGTGGTGGTCCGCAAAGTCCAGCACCTCCGCATCCGTCAGCAGCTTTTCGGTCATCATCCGGCTGTGCCAGTAGGTGGCCCAGCCCTCGTTCATGATCTTGGTCATCCGTTGCGGCGCGAAGTAGATGGCCTCCTCGCGGATCATCGACAGGATGTTCTTCTGCCAGCGCGGGATCGGCGCGTGCGTCGCCAGGAAGCCCAGGACATCCCGCTCGGCGACCGGGTATTTCTTCTCCTCGACGATCCGGGCCTCGGCCTGTCGGCCCTCCTCGGCCACCAGTTCCTCGGGATTCACGTAGGGCTCCAGGTACTTCTTGGTCTTGAAGCGCATCCCCTCGACGGCCCGGCGCCGCTCGGCGGGTTCGACCTCGGTGGGCCGGCTTTCGACCCGCCGCCGCACCACGTAGGGGGCGTAGTAGTCCTGCAGGTTTTCCAGGCTCAGGCACTGGTCGATGAACCCCTCGACCGTCTCCAGCCCGAACTCCTCGATGTACCGCCGGATTCGCGCCCCGTGGTTGGCCATTTCGTCCATGGCCTTGCGGTTTGTAGGCGCGAACCACTGGTTGTTCTTGAAGAAATCCACGTGGGCGTACACGTGCGAAATGACCATCTTGTTGTCGACCAGGCGGTTGTCTTCCATCAGGTAGGCGTAGGAGGGGTCGTTGTTCACGACCATTTCGTAGATTCGGTGCAGGCCGTAGGCGTACGACTTTTCCAGCCGCTCGTACTCCATGCCGAAGCGCCAGTGCGGGTAGCGCCCCGGGAAGCCGGAGTACGCCGCCAGTTCGTTCATGGTTTCGTAGGACACGACCTCGAAGCGCGTTTCGAAGAAGTCCAGGCCGTACCCGCGCGCCACGTCGGCGATCTTCACGATCCAGTCCTGCAGCTCGCGCCGGGACATGGTCACCTCCCCTTGCCCAGGAAGGCGCGAATGGCGTCCAGCACCGTGTCGCGACCCTTGATCTCGGCCCACGCCACCCGCTCGTCCGAAGCCAGCGCCCCCAGGATTTCCTTCAGGAACTGTCCGCTGCCGTAGGGGCTTTCGACCTGCCCGTACGCGAACTGGTTGGACCGGGGCAGGATCTTCGTCTTCACGATTTCCAGGGCCACGCCCGTGTCGTCCGACGACCAGTTGTCGCCGTCGCTGAAGTGGAAGGCGTAGACGTTCCAGTCGCCCTCGGGGTAGTCCTTCTGCAGCATGTCGGCGCACAGCTTGTAGGCCGACGAGATCATGGTGCCGCCCGATTCCCGGGAGTGGAAGAACGTGTGCTCGTCCACCTCCCGCGCCTCGGCGTCGTGGGTGATGTAGCGCACGGCGATGCCCTTGTAGTGCGCCTTCAGCCACGCATCCAGCCAGAAGGAGGTCATGCGGACCAGTTCCTTCTGCTCGTCGCCCATGCTGCCGGATACGTCCATCATGTAGATGGCCACGGCGTTCGCCCGCGGCAGCGGCGTTTCCTTCCACGAGCGGTACCGGAAGTCCTCCCGGACCGGGATGATGATCGGGTCCTTCGGGTTGTACATGCCCGACGCGATGGTGCGCTTCAGCGCCTGCTTGTAGGTCCGCCGGAAGTGGCGCAGGGACTGGGGCCCCACCCGGTGGATGCCGGTGAACTTGACCTTGACGCCCTCGATCTTGTCGCGGCCCTTGGGCTGGATGCGCGGCAGTTCGAGGGCCTCGCCCAGGATGGACGCCAGTTCCTCGATGGTGATTTCGACCTCGACCGCGTGGTGCCCGGGGGCCTCGCCGGCCTGCCCCGTGCCGCCCTCGCCAGGCTGGCCCTGGCCCAGCGCGTCGCCGGGGTCGCCTTCGCCCTGGCCCACGCCGTCCTTTCCGCTGCCCAGGGCGAACCGCGGCAGATCGATCTGGGGCACCGGGATCGAGATGATCTGATCGCCCTTCTTGCCGATCATCTCGCCCTTGGACATGTATTTTCGGAGATCCGTCTTGATCAGGCCCCGGACGATGCGCCGGAACCGCGCCTGGTCCTTGCCGATGGTCTGGATCACGTCTTCGTCAAACATACGTCACGTTGGAGTGCGCCCGAATCGACTCCGCCTCCGCCAGCGAGTTTCCCTTCTGGAAACCCGCCGGCTCCGTCTCCGTGTTCGGGCGAGCTCAACCTTTCAATGCGCCCGAATCGACTCCGACTCCGCCAGCGAGTTTCCCTTCTGGAAACCCGCCGGCTCCGTCTCCGTGTTCGGGCTACCGCTTCTCCTTCACATCCCCGCGCGCGTAGATGCTGGCCACGTAGGTCAGCACGTCCGTCGCCGACACCTCGTTGTACCCGTAGTACTTGATCAATCGGGACTTCACGATGTCGATCTTCTCCTGGGTTTCCCGGTCCACCACGTCGCTGATCAGGCTGGACAGGCGGATGGTGTCCTTGCTGTCCTCGAACAGTTTCGCTTCCAGGGCCTGGAACAGCCGCGGGTTGGTCTTGAAGTCGAACTGCCGCCCCTCCAGGGCCAGCGCGCCGATGTAGTTCATGATCTCGCGGCGGAAGTCCTCCTTCCGGCCCTCGCTGATGTCGATCTTCTCCTCGATCGACCGCATCAGGCGCTCGTCCGGTTCCTCCTCGCGGCCCGTGAACCGGTTCTTGACCCGCTCCTTCTGCAGGTAGGCCTTCACGTTTTCCAGGTAGTTCGCGCACAGGCGGCCGATGGCCTCCTCGTCGGCGCTGATCGCCCGCTGCACCTCGTTCTTGACGATGTCGTCGTACTCTTCCTTCACGTACGTCAGCATCTCCTGGAACCGCGCGCGCTGATCCTCGTTCGTGATCAGGCTGTGGTGCCGCAGGCCGGCGGCCAGTTCGTTCATCACGATGAACGGGTTCACCGCGCCGTCGCCCTTGTCGGCCACCAGGGTGTGGCTGATCCGGTCCTGGACGTACCGGGGGCTGATGCCCTCCATGCCCTCGCGCTCGGCCTCCTTGCGCAGTTCCCGCACCGCGTCCTGCGTGAAGCCCGGCAGCACCTTGCCGTCGTACAGCTTCATCTTCTGGACCAGCGTCAGGTTGTGCTTCTTGGGCGGGGTCAGCCGCGTCAGGATGGCCCACATGGCGGCCACTTCGACCGTGTGCGGCGCCACGTGGATGTGCTTGACCTTGTCCGGGCCGAACTCCTTTTCGTAGATGCGCATCTCGTCGGACACGCGGGTCACGTACGGGATGTCGATCTTGATCGTCCGGTCGCGCAGCGCCTCCATGAACTCGTTGGCCAGCAGTTTCTTGTACTCGGCCTCGTTCGTGTGGCCGATGATGACCTCGTCGATGTCCGTCTGGGGGAACTTCTTGGGCTTGATCTTGTGCTCCTGGGTGGCGCCCAGGAGGTCGTACAGGAAGGCCACGTCCAGCTTCAGGATTTCGACGAACTCGATGATGCCGCGGTTCGCGACGCAGAACTCGCCGTCGAAGTTGAACGCCCGCGGGTCCGAATCGCTGCCGTACTCGGCGATCTTGCGGTAGTTCACGTCGCCGGTCAGTTCGGTGCTGTCCTGGTTCTTTTCGTCCTTGGGCTGGAAGGTGCCGATCCCGACGCGGTCCTGCTCGGAAAACACGAAGCGGCGCACGCTGACGTGCTCGGCCACCTTGGCCCAGTCGCCCTGGTACCGATCCATCAGACCCTGGTAGTGGAAACGGCAGGCCGGGCAGAGGTCCGCGAACAGGTGCTCGCGGGACAGGTCCCGGACCAGGCCCAGGTCCGCCAGCGCCTTGCCGCGCCATTCCAGCGGGAAGACGTGCAGGGGCTCCTCGTGGATGGGGCAGGGGTGGACGTCCTCGCCGCCGCCGTCGTTCGGGATGTGCCACGAGAACGTGTAGATCGCGCCCTCGGGCTTGCGCGCGTACTCCTCCAGGCCCTTCTTGATCAGGCGCACGATCGTGGACTTGGACGAGCCGACCGGGCCGTGCAGCAGGATGATGCGCTTCTGGGGCCCGAATCCCTGGGCGGCGGCGCGGAAGACCGACATCAGCCGCATGATGGGCACGTCCAGCCCGTAGATGGCGTCCCGGCCGCCGTTGGCCTCGTCCACGAAGAAGTTGAAGCGCACCACCTTCTTCTTGCTGTCCATGTACTCGTTCGAGCCATGGGACACGACCATGTCGTACAGGCGCTGGTACGCCGAACGAACGACCTCGGGCTTCCGCTGGACCAGTTCGAGGTACTCCTCGAAGGTCCCGGTCCAGTTCAATTCGCGGTATTCGGTCTTGTCGTGATGGGCGGCCATTCTTTGAAGCAGAGTGTCCATTCCCGGTTCCTCCGAGAGGGTTTCCCCGATTGATTGGAGTGTAGCACCTCGCCCCCCGGGGACCCGGAATGACGGGGGAAATACGTCGGAAAAACAACGGGATGCGAGGGAGCCAGGGCCCCTGCGAAACCCCGGTTCATCGGGGGGTCAAAGGTCGTTGGATCGGGTAGGGGACGAACGATGGTAGGATTGCCCGCCGGCACCTTTCAAGCGGAGTCGCCAGTTGCGTCCTGGACCCGCCTCCTTTGTCGCGGTCGCGGTCCTCGTGGCCGTCGCTTCGAACGCTGCCGCCCGGGATCCGTCCGTGGACGCCGCCCTGGCGATGCTGGGGGGCGACCGCAGCCCGAAGGTCCGTGCCCAGGCGGCGTTGACCCTCCGGGCGGCGGGCGAGGAGCCGGACGTGCGGACCGGGCTGCTGGCGGCCCTGGGTGACGGGGATGCGATCGTTCGCGCTGCGGCGGCCAATGCCCTGGGCGCGGTGCCGCACACGGATGCCTTCGAGGCGCTTTCCCGGGCGGCCCGGGACCGGGATCCCCTGGTGGTGAAATGGGCCGGCTGGGCGTTGCGGCGGACGATGGCGTCCGCGCCGACCGTCCGCGTGGCCGACGTGAAGGTCGAGGTGACGGCGCCGGGTCGATCCGAGGAACTGGCCCGGGTCTTCGAGGGGGCGCTGCTGGGTGTCCTGCTGGCGAACGGCGGCCGGTTCGAAATCGATCGTGCGCGGTTGACGATGGACTTTTCGTCCGAGGGCGAAAAGTCGCCGCAGAAGGAACCGGAAGACGAATCCCCCGACGATCGGAAGATGCTGGAACTGATGCGGCAGGGGAAGTTCGACGCCGCGGCGCTGGCTGCGGGCGAGGGCGAAAGCCTGGATGCGGCGCCGGTGACGGTGCGCCTGCTGGCCGATATCGACGCCAGGGACGCGGCGAACGGGGCGCTGGCCCGGGCCCGCCTTCGCGCGACCACGACCGATGGCGTCGTGGCCTGGGAGGTCACCGCCGAAGGCGCGGGACGGCCGCCCGTCATCCCGGAAGGCGAACGGGACGAGTACACGACGGACCCGAGGCCCGAGGACCTGAGGAAGGACGCCGTGGACGCGGCGGGCCTGGCCGCGGCGAGGGCCCTGGTGGCCGGCATGAAGGCTCCGGAGAGTCCGCCGGGAAGCGTCGGTGGTCGGACGGCGCGGTGAAGGGGGAAACGTGATGAACGATCGATCGGGCAAGGAACAGCGCCATCGCGTGATGGTGAACGCCGGTTTCCAGTTGAAGTACACCGTGCTGCTGGTGGGAGTGGCGGTGGCGCTGTGCACCGTGCTTGCCGTGCTGTACCGCGAGGTGCTCCGGGAGGAGCAGGCGCTGCTGGGACTGCGCACCTCGCCGGCGCCGACGTCGATGGAACTGGGCGCGTCCGACCGGGAGTTCGACGACGACCTCCAGGGGCGCGTCGAGATGGACGACCAGCGACGGATCCTGGCGCTGGCGGTGGCGGCGGCGGTCCTGGTGATCGTCCTGGCCTGGCTGGGCATCCACGTGACCTTCCGGGCGGCCGGGCCGACGCTGGCGGTTTCGCACATGCTGCGCGACATGGCCGCGGGGGAGTTCGCCGGCCTGCGGCGCCTGCGGGACAAGGACTACTTCCGATTCCTGGAGGAGGATCTGTTCGCGCTGCGGGACGCCCTGCGGCGGGAGGCCGAGGAGGACGTGGCGGCGCTGGATGGCGCGCTGGAGGGCCTGGCGGCGGACGCCGATGGGGCGCGGCGTGCGGTTGCCCGGGATGCCCTGGCGGCCGTTCGGCAGCGGAAGGCGACCCGGTTCGGGCTGTAGGCGGACGAGGCGGGCGCCGTGCCGGTGCACCGCCGTGATCGGATGACGATGCGATTGTACAGGGGGTTCGGGGCGCTGCCGGACGGCTTCGGGCCTTCGGTGGTCGCCATGGGCAATTTCGACGGGGTCCACCGGGGGCACCAGGCGGTCATCCGGGGCACCCTGGCCTCGGCCCGCGCCCGGGGCGTGCTGGCGACGATCGTCACGTTCCACCCGCATCCCCTGCGAATCCTGGCGCCCGAGCGGGCCCCGGTCCTGATCCAGTCCCTGGAGGATCGGCTGGCCTGCCTGGATGCCTCGGGTGTGGACGCCGTGGTGCTGGTGCCGTTCAGTCGGCAGTTGGCCGAGGTGGGCGCCCAGGCGTTCGTCGAGGAGTTCCTGGTGCGCCGGTTGCGGTGCGTCGAACTGCGCGTGGGCGGCGATGCCCGCTTCGGGAAGGGACGCGCGGGCGACGTGGACCTGCTGCGCCATTACGCGGCGACCGGGGCGTTCGCGCTGAACGTGGCCGACGCGGTGGTGGACGGGGGCATTCGCGCGTCGTCCTCCGAGATCCGGCGACGGGTCCTCGCGGGGGACATGGAAGGCGCTGCGGCCCTGCTGGGCCGGCCGTTCTCCCTGGCGGGGGAGGTGGTGTCCGGCGCCGCCCGCGGGCGAGGCATGGGGTTCCCCACGGCCAACCTGCTTCCCGACGCGGCCATCCGTCCGGTGCCGGGGATCTACGCCGCGGTCGCTTCGGGTCCGGGGATCCGGGCCGTGGCCGCGGTGCACGTGGGGCCGATTCCGACCTTCCACGTCACGGCGCCGAAGGTGGAAGCGCACCTCCTCGATTTCCAGGGGGAACTGCTGGGGACGCGCCTGCGGTTGGAGTTCCGGACCCGCCTGCGGGGCGTGGTCACGTTCGCGAACGTCGAGGACCTGAAACGCCAGATCGCGACGGACGTCCAGGCCGCCCGGGATGCGGTCGGTGAATTGGAAGGTAGTCGTTGACATCCGATCGGGCCTCGGCTATAAACCGCGTGCCCTGATACCCGGGAAGGGGGTGAGTTCACCTTGAATCCGAAGCAGTTGGAGTTCCGCCCGCTGGAAGTCACCGTTGCCGAGGGAGACGTGGGTCGTGCCCTGTCTGCCTTGAAGCGCAAGATGGCCAACGAGGGCCTGTACAAGGAACTGAAGAAGCGTCGCTTCCACGAGAAGCCCAGCGTGCGTCGCAAGCGCAAGCAGCGCGAGGCAGACCGTCGCCGCAAGAAGTTGGTGGCGTTCGGCAGGTAGTGCCCCGCGGCGCGCCCCACCGTGTTGACGGAGGTGCTCCACAGTGCGCTGGCTCCTCGCGGCTCTTCTCCTCGTCCCCACCATCACTACGGCAAGTCTTTGTGGTTGCTCCGGTCCGCAGGATCGCAGGGCCGAAAACCGTGCCGAAACCTCGCCCTGGCCCGAGGACTACACGACCTGGACCCGCCTGAACGACGCGCCAATCTTCCTGGAATCCGAACGCACCGCCAGGAACCTGTATGTCAACGCCACCGCCCTGGCCCGTTCCGGGGGCGACGGGGCCTCCTTCCCGGTCGGGTCGATCCTGGTCAAGGAAGAGCACCGGTTGGTGGCGAACCCCCAGGGGCGGCTGAAGGTGGGGGACGTGTTCCGCGTGTCGGTGATGTTCAAGGTGGGACGGGGCGAAACCAGCGGATGGGCCTTCAAGGCCTTCGATCCCCAGACCCGCCGCGAGTTCCCCCGGGACCGCGTGGACCCGGACGGCTGCTACTTCTGCCACGCCGATGCCTCGGCGCGGGACTACGTGTTCAGCAGGATTCGTTGACGCTGGACTAGCCTTCCTCGGATTCGACGGCATCCAGGAACTCGCGCAGGGCGTGGCGGGTTTCGTCCAGGCAGCCGCGGGCCTCGGCCAGGCGGCTGCGGGCCGCGGCCAGTTCCTGCTCGACGGCATCGCGCCGCGAGCGGGCATTGTCGCGCTCCTGGGTCACGTCGGTCAGTTTCGCCTGCATCAGTTCGCGGTGACGCTCCGAGGCGTTCGCCCGGTCCCTCAAGGCTTCCCGCTCGCGCTCCAGCAGGGCGATGCGTTCGGCCAGGGCGTCGATCTCGGCAGGGGAGGGGCCCGCGGGAGCAACGCGTGCGGGCGGTGCGGCCAGATCCAGGTCCAGGAGGCCCTGCTCGGCGGCCACCCGCCCTTCCGCGGCGGCGTCCTCGGCTTCCATCAACCCCGGCAGGCGCTCCCGGGCCTCGCGCGCCGTCTGTCCCTCGACGTGCAGCAGGTGCCGGATGAGGCCCAGGGCCCGGACGTCACGACGCGAAAAGACGTGCTGGCCGGCGCGGGTCCGGGTGGGGCGTACGAAGGCCGCGAACTCCGCCTGCCAGTAACGAACGGCGGACGGGGCTACGCCGATGATGCGCGCCGCCTCACCCAGCTTGTAGAAGTGGGGTTCGGAAGTGGTTTCCGGAGGATCCTGTGGCCGGGAGGCGTCGCCCATCCGACCTCGCCTTCAGTCTGGTTGAGGCACGGCGACCTAGGAGTTGAGGATCGAGCGCAGCACCTGGCTGGGCTTGAACGTCAACACCTTCCGGGCCGTGATCTCGAGGGGCCTGCCCGTCTTGGGGTTGCGACCCATGCGGGGACGCTTCGCCCGGACGGTGAAGGAACCGAACGAGGAGATCTTGACCTTCTCGCCGGTGACCAGGGCTTCCTTGATGACCTCGAGGATCGTTTCAACGATGGAGGCCGCTTCCTTCTTGGAAAAGCCGCCCAGCCGCTCGTACACGCCCTCGACGATGTCCGCCTTCGTCATGGCCGATCCCTCCCTGCTCACGCCGTCGCCGTCTGCTGCACGATCCGGGCGAAGCCCTCGGGGTCGTGAACAGCGATATCCGCCAGGACCTTCCGATCGACCGTGACGTTCTTCAGCAGCAGCGCATGAATGAAGTCACTGTACCGCGTGCCGTTCATGCGGCAGGCCGCGTTGATGCGGACGATCCACAGGTTCCGGAAATTGCGCTTGTTCAGCTTGCGGTGCACGTAGGCGTAGGCCCACGAACGGTGGACCTGCTCGACCGTGCGCCGCCATGTAGTGCGCCTGCGATCCCGGTATCCCTTCGCAAAGGCGAAGATCCGGTTCGTTCGCCGCCGCCGCTTGAAACCGCGTTTTACTCGTGCCATGACCAGCTTCCTCCAATCAACCGCTCGGCAGAAGCCGGCGCACCTTCCCAAGATCGGCCGGGGACACCATGGACGTCTTCCCGAGGCGTGCCTTCCGCTTGGCGGATTTCTTCGTCAGGATGTGGCTCTTGAACGCGTTGCCGCGCTTGAAGCCGCGCCCGCCCGTCTTCATGAGCCGCTTTGCAGCAGCCCTATTCGTCTTGATCTTCGGCATCCTCGTCCCCCTCTGCGTCCTTCTTCTTCGCGACCGGACCCTTGGAGGCCAGGTACATCGCCAGGAGCCGCCCTTCCATGCGGGGCGGGCGCTCCAGGGTCGCGACCTCCATCATTTCAGCGGCGATCTTCTCCATCGTCTGCAGGCCCAGGCCGGCAAACTGGACCTCGCGGCCCTTGAAGAACATCACGTACTTGACCTTGTGCCCTTCCATCAGGAATTCCTTGGCCTGCCGGGACTTCGTCGCGAGGTCGTGATCGTCCGTCTTGTAACGGATCTTCACTTCCTTCAGCTGGACGATGAACTGGCGCTTCCGGGCCTCCTGCTGGCGCTTCTTCCGCTGGTACTTGAACTTGCCGTAGTCCATGATGCGGCAGACGGGGGGAACCGCCTGGCCGCCGACCTCGACGAGGTCGAGGCCCGCCTCCTCAGCCATCTTGAGCGCGTCCCACGTCGGGACGATCCCAACCTGCTGGCCTTCGGCACCGATGAGCCGTACCTCCCGGGCACGGATACGGTTGTTGATGCGGACCTCTTTATCCTCTACGACCACGCACTCCTCTCGTTCCAGTGTTTCATGTGCGACCCACCCGAGGGCGACCGCTGCAAGGTTCAAGAACCTCTGTAGGCGCGACTGGGATTGAACCAGCGACCCCTACCGTGTCAAGGTAGTGCTCTCCCACTGAGCTACGCGCCTGGAGCCCCAAAGCCGGAGTGAGGATACGCGAAGACGCAGGGCTGTCAAGTGAAATTTGGTTTTCGGGTCGGTGGACCGGGGCAGGATCCCAGCGGAACTCAGTCGTTGACGGTCATCGCCGGGCGATGCTACCCTTCCGCGAAACCCGGTACGCGCGCGCAGTCCGTTTGCCCTGGGTGATGGACGACGCGATCCTGGCATGACGCGAGGAGGTTCCGACGATGCTGGTCCGACTGAAGCGTTACGGCGGCGCAGTGAGCCTGCCGGTGCTGGTCGCCTTCGGCCTTTCGGTGGCGGGCCTTCCCGCCCCTGCCCTGGCCCAGGCGCCCGCCCGCACGGCCAAGATCCTCTACGTGCCCGTGCAGCGGGCCGAGTCGGTGCCGGAGGGCGTTCCGACACGGGTGGAGGAGTACTTCCGCGCGCTGATCGAAATCGAGCCCCGGATCAAGCTGGTGACGCTGCCGTCGGAACTGGCGCCCCTGCAGGGGATGGCTCCGGCCCCCGAGGCGTCGCGGCCCGAACCCGCGGTCATGCTGCCCCCGCTGGCGCCCCACCCGGATCTGGATCGGGCGGCCCGGCTGGCCGGCGAAGGCCGTGACCTTGCGAAGGCGGGCAAGCTCGAGCGCGCGCTGACCACCCTGATGCAGGCCCAGGAACTGTATGGCAAGCGCATCGGCGAACTGGAGGACTTCGAACGCTACGTCGACGTCCTTGTATGGATCGCCGCGTCGTTCCTGAACGGCGGGTACGCCGAGGAAGGGAACGCCGCCCTGGGGAACGTGCTGACGCTGCGTCCCAACCTGTCCGTGGACGCGGGCGAGTTCGGCGCGAAGTTCGTGGCGGCGGTCGATGCCGCGAAGAAGCGCACCGCCGAGGGACCGGCGATCACCGTGGTGGCCGATCCGCCCGAGGGCGCGATCTACGTGGACGGCCGCCTGGTCGGCACCGGAACGCAGGTGGTGTCGGACCTTCCCCGCGGCAAGCACTTCGTCCGGGTCGTCGCGGACCTGCACTATCCCGCCGCCGCCACCGTGACCACCCGCGGCACCGCCGCGTCGAAGGTGACGGTGACCCTGAAGTCCCGGGTGGCCCGCGTGGCCAAGGGCAAGCCCGCGGTCGCGGCCGAGCCGAAGTCCCGTCCGCTGACCGAGTATGCCCGTACCGGCGCGTACCTCGAGTCGGGTTTCGTGAAGGAATCCCAGGCGGCGGCCGGCAAGACCCTGTCCGACTACGTCCTGTACTCCTACCTCGGGCGCTCCGAGTCGGCGTTCCAGTTGGGCCTGTTCCTGCTGGACGCCCGGAACGGGGAACTCGTGGCCATCGATCCGGCGATCATCGATACGGACCTGGGCAACCTGCAGATCGCGCTGCTGGACCTGGAGTCGCGGCTGGCCAAGGCCCTGGGCGACTTCCCGCGCGACCGGCTGGTCCGCGCCCGTCCTGCGCTGTACGACCTGAAGGGTTCCCGGCCCGCCCCGACGCCGACGCCGGTGGCCGTCGCGGTCCCGGTCCCGGTGCCCGCGCCGCCGCCCGTTGTCGCCCAGCAGCCGCCCGCCCCGGTCGCCCGGGCGACCCCCGCGCGGACCTACGGCACGCAGCAGCCCGCACCCCGGCAGGCCCTGCCTCCCGCGGCTCCGGCGGCCCCTTCGGGCGGGTTCGACGAGCTTCCGACGGACTTCCCGATGGAGGACCTGGCGCCGGCCCCGGCCAAGGTCCCGGTCTACAAGAAGTGGTGGCTGTGGACCATCGTCGGCGTTGCCGTGGTCGGCGGCGCCACGGCGGCCGGCGTGGTGCTCGGCACCAAGAGTTCGAAGGCGGCCAGCGTGACGGGCCGGGCCCAGTGGTGATGGAGGACGTGATGCGGATTCGTGCGACGACCCTGTTCCTGGCGCTCGCCTTCGGCGCCACGGTCTCCGGATGCGGCAGCGACGGCGCGGCGACCTCGGCCCTGGTGGCGCAGGTGATCCCGGTCGAGGCCGTGAAGGTGATCACCGATGCCCCGACGCTGCCCTTCGAGGGCGCCCAGGTCATCAAGTTCACGGTATCGGGTCCCGGGATGTCCGACGTTTCGACGTCCTACGATTTCACCGCGGGCGGCGGGGATCTCCCGGCCTTCCCGGAAGGCTACGAACGGCAGTTGACCGTCGAGGTCTGCCGGAACACCTGTGACGTGGCGGCGGGCAACGACATCATCTCGCGCGGCCGCTCCGTGCCCCTGACCGTGTTCAAGGGCGACACCCGCACGGCGACGGTGTTCGTGGCGACCCGGAACGCCTTCGTTCCGCCCAGCGTGATCGGCGAGAACGGCACGGAACCGTCGGTGATCACGAACAAGTACCGCGTCGGCGCCACGGTCACGACGCTGGACGACGGCCGGATCCTCATCGCCGGCGGGGCCAAGATCAAGACGAGCGCGACGGGTTGGAACCGTGCCGAGGACCTGGAATCCGTGACGGCCGATGCGGAAATCTTCGACCCGCGGACCGGGACCTACACGGCCGTTTCCGCCATGAACATGCCCCGTGCGCACCACGTCGCGGTCAAGCTGGGCGGCCCCAACCGCGCCGACCGCCGCGTGGTCCTGATGGGCGGGTTCACGACCGGCGGCGAAATCACCAGCACGGTGGAACTGTTCGATCCGGACACCAACGCCTTCGTGCAGGAGCCTCAGGATCGCTCGCTGGCAGGCGCCGGCCGCGCCCTGTTCACGGCGGCCCTGGCGTACCCGGACCAGAACGTGGTGTTCCTGGCCGGCGGGATCGCGAATCCCTCGGGGGCCAGCGGCTCCTGGCAGTTGTACATGGTCGGGGCCGGCACGGTCGCGGCGGGGGCCCTGACTCCCGGGCCCACCGGTGACCAGAGCGCCACGGGGACCGCGCGCTGGAACCAGACGATGACCTTCGTGCCGGCCTTCGGCAAGGACGCCGACGGGAAGGACGCAGGCGCCTTCCTGCTGCTGGGCGGCGAAAACAACGACGGCACCGTGGACATCGCCGAGGCCTACCTGGTGGATCCGTTGAACGGCGGCCAGTTCTCGATCCGCCGCGACGAGTCCGCGACCACCACGATGCCCCTGGGGGGCCGCACCGGGCACTCCGCCGTGTACGTGGCGCGCCAGGGCATCGTCTACGTCGTCGGTGGCTTCCTCCAGAAGGGCCAGTCGGGGCCCATCGACCGCATCGAGGTCTATCGACAGGGCGCCAAGGGGTTCCACAAGAACGACGAGGGGGCTTTCGACGAGTACCTCCCCATGGCGGGCGCCCGGGGTGGCACCACGGCGACCCTGCTGGATCCCACCACGATCTTCATCGCCGGCGGCTTCAGCGACAGCGGCCCGACGTCGCGGACCGAGGTCATCGTGGAAACGGTCGAGTGCCAGGACGCGAACGGCACGCCGCCGTGCTACCGGGTGCCCCGGCTGTTCACGGGACGCACCCCGGACATGGACGCGCCCCGGGCGGGCCAGACGGCCGTCCTGGACTCCACGCGCCGCCTGTTCCTGCTGGGTGGTGTGGGCGATACGAACGTGACCCCGGATCCGATCCTCTACAACCCCGAGTAGCCTGTACCCCGCGCCGTCAGGCCGGGGCAACCCTCATGGTCCTGCCGCTTCGTGCCGCCTCGAACAACGCGTCCATCGCCGCCAGGCCTGCCACGGCGTCCGAAATCGGCCACCGGGGCGCCGTTCCCGTGGCCACGGCCCGGGCGAAGTCCAGCGTTTCCAGGCCGTAGGGGTCCGCACCGGGAACCTCGAAGCGTTCCTCGCGGTCGCCCTTTCGCAGGATCCAGTGGGCGGATTCCGTCCCCGGGAACCACGGGTCCGGGAACCGGATGGTGCCGTCGGTGCCGGTGATCTCGGCCTCGTGGCGCTCGTGGTTTTCGATGCTGCATTCGAACTGGGCCAGGAACGGGCCCGGAAACTCCAGGATGCCCACCATCGTCCAGTCCACCTGGTCCCGGCGCTCGACGGCCGTGGCCCGGATCGGCTCGGCGCCGGCCAGCAGGCGCGACAGGCTGACGGAATAGCAACCGACGTCGCGCAGGGAGCCGCCGCCCAGGCTGGGGGAGGTCGGGGTGGCCGCGTCCTCGTCCTGCAGGAAGGTGAAGACGCTGCGCATCGTGGAGGGGCGCCCGATGACGCCCCGGGCGATGGCGGCCCGGACCGCGTCGAACACCGGGTGGAACCGGTACATGAAGGCCTCGGCCACGGGGAGGCCCGCCCGCCGGGCCGCGTCGGCGATGGAACGGCCCTCGGAGGCGTGCAGGGCCAGCGGCTTTTCGCACAGGACCGGAAGGCCGGCTTCCAGGGCCCTCACGGTCCATTCCGCGTGCAGCGTGTTGGGCAACGGGTTGTAGATCAGGTCCACGGCGCCCGAGTCCAGCAACTCGGCGTAGCCGCCGAAGGACAACGGGATCCCCAGATCGTCGGCCCAGGCCCGCCCCTTCGCCGCGTCCCGGCTGGCCACCGCCTGGACGTGTCCCGCCCCTGCGGCCCGGATGCCGGCAATCACCGTCCGGGCGATGCCGGCGGTCCCCAGAACGCCCCAGCGCAGATCCTCGATGGCTCGTCCCCCGGTCGGCATGGAGTCCCCCTTGGCCACTCTCAACGGATGGTCCAGCGGCACGAGGCGCCGGGCTCGGTTCCGACATCGCAGTCGGGCATCCGAACCACGGCGGTCTGGAAGTGCGTTTCGATCCCGAGGTCGGCGGGCGGCACCACCGCGCCGCCCACGGTCACCGCAGGGGTCGCGCCGTCGTACGCGTCATGGACCAGCGTGACCGTGACCTTCGGGCCCGCAAGGTGCCGGACCTCCACGGACACGCCGTCCGTTTCGCGACGCACGTCCAGGGACACCCGGGTATCGCCGATCCGCAGCGGCGACGCGGCCAGGGAGGGCCATCCGGCCGGCAGGTGGGGCCGCAGGTACAGACGGGCAGCGGGCGCGTCGGGGCGGTACCCCGTCAGGTAGTGGTACAGCGCTTCCAGGTTGATGCCGCCCTCCCAGGGGCGATAGCGCGCCGTGAAGTCCCCGATCGCCCCGGTCCCGTCGTACAGGGCCTCCAGGGCGGAAAAGTCGTCGGCGATCGAGTACTCGGGGTAGTTGCCCGACGGCGACATCGAACGCCGCAGGTTTCCGAAGGCGGCCTCGGCCTGCGGGTGGCCCGCGTCGGTCATCGCCCGCAGCGTGTAGCCCGGCAGCATCCCCGTGTAGACGCCCTTTTCGATCGGGATGCCGAAGATGTCGATGTACTGCGGATCTATGGGGCTCTGGATGGCGCCCGGGCCGAAGGCGAAGCGATCCAGCAGGCACTTCAGCGGCAGATCCAGGTCCGGCCCCGCGTCCCACGGCGGGCCGCCCCAGGTGCCGGTCAGCAGCGCGTCCTCGTGGGGCGGCCACACCTTGCCGTCGGCCTTGGTCACGAACGCCGACAGGCAGCCGTCGTCCATGCCGAACGTCTGGTGGGTGGCGACCTCGACGTTGGTGGCCAGGGTCCGCGCCTCCAGGGACTTGTCCGTGTTGCCCAGGGCGTCTTCCAGGTCCGCCAGGGCCCGGGCGCCCGTGGCCATCAGCATCCCCGACGACAGGGACCACGACTTCTGGTGGTGTTCGTACTCGAGGTCCAGGCCGACGGCCATGTTCATGGAGGCCCGGTATGTTTCGTCCCCCGAGAAGGGCAGGAGGAAGTCGGCGCTGAGAGCCTGGCCATGGATCGCGTGGCGCAGGTACCCGATGCGGCCCTGGACCCGATCCTTCGCGCCCGTCGTCGCCCGCAGCCAGGAATACATGATCGGCAGGTACGCCGGCCCCTCGGCCTGGGCCTTCTTGGCCAGCGGGGCCAGGGATTCCCAGTCGACCGCCGGCGGATTCACCAGGTCCACCGCGATGTCGGCCTCGTAGGCATCGGTCAGCCAGCCGGCCTGGGCGCCCACGGCGTAGTAGTAGTCCATGACCCGTTCGGCCAGGGGCACCGCACCCAGGGCCAGCAGGGGCCGGACGACGCCCGACAGGTCCCGGGTCCACGCCATCGCGTAGCGCGACAGGGGCGAGGAGGCGCCCTGGGCGGACACCTGGACCCACAGCATGCGGCGCAGGTTCACGATGGAATCGTTCACCAGCGGATCGGGGGTCGTGACCTACGTGGTCGCGGTTTCGAAGGCCTGGTAGACCGCCGTGGTGTCGGCGACCAGGGTGTCGAACACCTCGCCGTCCACGGCGGCGCGGACCGCGGCCGGCGCGGTTTCCGGCGTCCCGTGGGCCAGCATCAGGTCGGTCGTCCACTCCCCGCCCGCCGGGATCGACGGAAGGGGCAGCACCAGGCCGCCCGCCGACGCCACCGCGTTCGCCGCGGTGAACCAGGCCACCTGGACCCCGTCCTTGGTGGTTTCGACGACGGCATCCGCGACCGGGGTCTGGGGCTGGTTGGCGGTCAGGACCAGGCTGGCCGGGGCCGACGCGGCGGTTCCGTCGTTGTGCACGACCACGACGCGCCAGATGGCCGCGTGGACGCCCCGGGCGGGCTCGCCGTCGGGCGGCAGGGGGGCCAGATCGATCGTGGCCAGGCGCAGGTCGCCCAGGCGACCGACCGTCAGGACGCCCGGGAGGGTGCGGAAGGCGCCGATCCACTCCTCCTGGAAGGACCGGGGCGCACCGGCAGCATCGCCAATCTGCAGGGCAAGGTCGCCGAAGGACCCCTGCCGGCGGGCGTAGGTCGGCCCCATCATCCCGTGCAGCGTGTTCAGGGGGAAGGCCAGCCCCAGCAGCGTGAAGGCGCGGCCGTTTCCGATCGCGAAGTCACCCAGGTGACCCGCGTCCGCCTGTGGCGTGCCCGGGCGCCAGTGGTAGGCGAAGGGCAGCAGCGCCCGAAGGCCGGCGCGGTCGTTGAACCAGGCGAAATCCGTGGCGGGCGGATCGTCGAAGGCGGCCCAGGCGTCGAAGCCGGGCCCCGGATCGGACGTTTCGGCCAGGTCGTCGGAATCCGGCAGCGGCACGTCCATGGAATCGGTGACTTGCGTCGTGTCCCCGACGTCGGCCACGTCGGCGGGGCCCGTCCCCGTGTCGGACGCGCTGGAACTGCCGCACCCCGGCAGGACCGCCGCCAGGACCACGGCCGCCATTCCCAATGTGATCCGTCGCATCGCATAACCCTTCGACTGGCCGGTGGGAGAATAGGCCGCGCCTCCCGGGGCCGTCAACCAATCCTCATTGATCGGGCCCGAGGCGACTCCGGCTGCGGCGAGAGTTTCCTGCGGAAACCCGTCGCCTGCGCCTGCGTGCTCGGGCGGCCCCGGACGAGGACGGTTGACTGCGGTAGGCGCCGATGCTCCAATGCGCCCGTGGACATCCTGCGCGACCAGTCCCTGCGGGACCTGAACACCTTCGGCCTGCCCGCGGTGGCGCGGTGGTTCGTCCGCGCGTCGTCATCGGCGGACCTCCTCGAATCCCTCGACTTCGCCCGTGGGAACGGCCTGCCCGTCCTGCCGCTGGGCGGAGGCAGCAACCTGGTGCTGGCGGGCGATCCGCCGGGCCTCGTGCTCCAGGTGGGGCTTCCCGGGTTCGACGTTGCGGACGCCGGACCGCAGGGTGTCCTGGTCCGTGTCGGCGCGGGGGAGGACTGGACCGGCCTGGTCGACCGCTGCCTGGGCCTCGGGTTGTACGGGCTGGAGAACCTGGCCCTGATACCGGGCACTGCCGGCGCGGCCCCGATCCAGAACATCGGCGCCTACGGAGTGGAAGTCCGGAACGTCCTGGAGGGTGTGGAGGCGGTGGAAATCGCGACGGGCGCGGTCCGGACCTTCGACAACGGGGAGTGCGCCTTCGGGTACCGGGACAGCGTGTTCAAGGGCGTCCTGAAGGACCGGTTCGTGGTCGCGGCGGTCACCCTGCGCCTGTCCCGCCTGCCGGTGGTGAGCGCGTCCTACGGGGCCCTGGCGACCGAACTGTCCCGCCGGGGCGTCGCGGAACCGACACCGATCGACGTGGCCGAGGCCGTGCGGCACCTGCGGCGGACGAAACTGCCCGACCCCGCCGTGACCGGGAATGCCGGGTCGTTCTTCCAGAATCCGGTGGTCGCCCCCGGGATTGCAGGCGCGCTGCGGTCGGCCCATCCGGGCCTGCCGACATTCCCGTCGGAGGACGGGCGCGTCAAGCTGGCCGCTGCCTGGCTGATCGAGCAGTGCGGCTTCAAGGGGGCCCGGCGAGGGGCGGCCGGCGTTCACCCGTCCCATGCCCTGGTCCTGGTGAACCACGGCGGCGCCACCGGCAGGGACATCCTGGCGCTGGCGGACGAGATCCGGTCTGCCGTGTTCGGCCGGTTCGGCGTTTCCCTGGCGATCGAGCCGCGGATCGTCGGGTAGGGTCAGGCGGACGCGGGTCGGGCCGGAGCGGCGTTTCCGAAGGATCCCTGGCCGAACTCCCAGTGCGCCAGCGCCTCGCGCGTCGCGTCGTACCCGGCCGCGATCGCCTCCCGTCCCCGCGTGAAGTCCAGGAAGGGGATGTGCCCGACGCGGGGCCGGATCAGCAGGTCCGGCGGGTCGGCCCGCAGGCGCAGGTCGCTGAGGGTCACCTCGCTGATCGCCACCGCCGACAGCAGAACCTCCCGCAGGTTGGGCGTCGCGGGGATCGACGAGGTCCTCTTCCGGAAGGGCAGGCCGGCCGCGGGGAGGAATTTCGCCGCCCATGCCGGCAGGGGGCGTTCGGCCTCGGCGACCGGTTCCTCCGTGTCGTCCACGCGGACCAGGTAGGGCCCGTCCTCGACGATGTGGTGGGTGATGTCCACGGCGATCACGCGGTCCGCGCCCATGTCCCGGGCCACGGTCACCGGCACCGGGTTCACCAGGCCGCCGTCGATCAGGAAGCGGCCGTTCCGCCGCACCGGACGGAACATTCCGGGCACGCCGCAACTGGCACGGACGGCCTGCAGAAGATCGCCTTCACGCAGAACGACCTCCTGGCCGATGGACAGGTCCGTGGCCACTGCCGCCAGGGGCACGTCCAGGTCCGCGAAGTCCCGGACCCGGATATAGCGACCGATCACCGCTTCCAGGAAGCGGCCATCCATGCGGCCCGAAGCCGGCAAGGCGACATTCAGGAAGGTCATGAGGGTCCGGCGGTCCAGGGCTTCGACCGCGGTTCGCAGATCCGCCAGCCCGCCCGAGGCCCAGGCCGCCCCGACCAGGGACCCGATGCTGGTCCCGGCGATGAAGTCGGGGCGGATGCCGGCCTCCTCCAGCGCCTGCAGCACGCCCAGGTGGGCCCAGCCGCGCGCCGCGCCGCCGCCCAGGGCAAGGCCCAGCCGCGGACGCCGTGCGCCGGTTCGGACCTTCCGGGGCATCTTCGTGGTGGATGGGGTTTCTGGTTCCATGCTCGTGTTCTCCATTCCCGGGAGCGAAGGTGAGTGTAACGCAAATGACGCACAGCGTCAAATGGCAGAGGCTGACATTCGCCTTGCGTCCGTGGAAGGGCTTCAGTACGCTCGCCTCGGGTCCCAGGGAGCGCGGGGATGACGATGCGATCGGGGTTCGTTCCGGTGGTGCTTTCGGCGCTGGCGCTGGCGCTGGCCTGTGGCGCGGGTGGCGGGGGCGCCGATGCCGGCCCCGACGTCCCGGACGTTATCTCCGGCGATGCCGTCCCCGATGCCGAAACGGCCGCGCCGAAGGTCTGTTCTGTCCGGGCTCGCGGCGCGATCGGGGACGGCACGACGGTCGATACCGTGGCGATCCAGGCCGCGGTGGACGAGTGCGCCGGCACCGGCGGAACCGTCCTGCTGGAGGAAGGCACCTACGTGTCGGGCACGATCTGGCTGAGGTCCGGCCTGACGTTCCACCTGGACGCCGGGGCCCGGTTGCTGGGGTCCGAGGCCCGTTCCGACTGGACCGGCCCCGGCCTGGTCAGCGCCGAGGGCGTCGAGGACCTGGTGATCGAGGGACCCGGGACGCTGGACGGCAACGGCCAGTACTGGTGGAACAACTGGCTGGCGGGCGAGGACAACTGGCGCCCGGAGCGGCTGGTCCGCCTGACCGACTCCCGGCGCGTCACCGTGCGGGACCTGTTCCTGACGCAATCGCCCAAGTGGACGCTGCACCTGCTGGCGTGCGACGACGTGCTGGTGGACGGGGTCCGGATCCGGAACACGGTGGGCGACACGATCCTCAGTCCCAACACCGACGGCATCGACGTGGACGCCTGTCGCCGCGTCGAGATCCGGAACGCCGACATCGAGACCGGCGACGACTGCATCGTGGTGAAGAACGGCACGCCGGGCTGGCGTCGCGAGTCCTACGACATCAACGTGCACGACTGCACCTGCGCGGCCTGGGCCAACGGCTTCAAGATCGGGACGCGCCCGGGTGCCGACGTGCACGGCGTGGTGTTCCGGGACTCCGTCGTGCAGGCGTCGGTGGACTCGGCGCCGGGGACCCGGGTGCTGGGCGGCCTGACGCTGGTGTCGGACGACGGGGCGTCCGTGTACGACATCCTCGCGGACAACCTCCACATGAAGGCGGTGCAGGCACCGTTCTTCCTGCGCGTGCAGGAGCGGGACCTGGGCGACGAGGAGGGCGGGCGGATCACGGCGGCCGGACGACTGTACGGCGTGACGATTCGCAACCTGACCGCGGACGACACGACGCTCCCGGGCATGATCATGGGCATCCCGGGCCACGCCGTGGAGGACGTCACGCTGGAGAACGTGTCCATCACCAACAGTCGCGGTGGCACCTTGTCGGACCGGGACGCGACGCCCTCCGAACGGAACCTGGAGTACCCGGATGCCCCGTATTTCGGTACGCTGCCCGCATACGGCCTGTTTGCCCGCCACGTCACCGGCCCGCTGGTGACCCGGGGGACCGTGGAATTCCACGGCTCGGCGGCGGTCGAGGAGCGGGCGGCGGTGGTGCTGGAGGACGTGGGGCAGAAGGACCTGTCGGGAACCGTTTTGGGGACCGAGGTCGTGGATCGCGACCAGCCTGCCGGGCCCTGAAGACCCCCCACGCCCGCATGTTCGACTTCACGGGACGGCCGATGGCGGGCTGGGTGTGCGTCGCGCCGAACGGCCGGGGAATCAGGGCTTCCCGCCCCCGATGACGCCCAGCAGTTCGGCGGTCCGTCGTTCCAGCAACCCCCGGTCGCCGCGGGTTTCGACGTTCAGGCGCAGCAGGGGTTCGGTGTTCGACCCGCGCAGGTTGAAGCGCCACTCGTCGAACGTCAGCGACAGGCCGTCGGTATGGTCCTCGGACAGGGCCCGGGCGCCGAAGCGGGCGCGAACGGCGTCGATCGCCGTGGTGATGTCCTGGACCTCGCGGTTGATTTCCCCGCTGCAGGGGAACTCGTCCATGCGGTCGCCGATGGCCTCGTGCAGGCTGCAGTTCTCGATGCTCAGGTGCTCGGCGACCAGCAGCCACGGGATCATCCCGGAGTCGCAGTACCCGAAGCGCCGGAAGTAGTGGTGCGCGCTCATCTCGCCGCCGTAGGCAGCGTCCTCGGCCCGCATGCGCTCCTTGATGAACGCGTGGCCCGTCTTGCTGCAGATCGGGGTGCCGCCGGCCGCGGTGACCACGTCGATCGTGTTCCAGGTCAGGCGCGGGTCGTGGACGATCCGGGCGCCGGGGGCCTGTCGCAGCGCCTGGGCGGCCAGGAGGCCCACGAGGTAGTAGCCCTCGACGAAATCGCCGTGGCCGTCGAAGAAGAAGCACCGATCGAAGTCGCCGTCGAAGGCCACCCCGAAGTCGGCATCCTCCTCCCGCACGGCCTCGGCGCAGAAGTCCCGGTTCTCGGGCAGCAGCGGGTTCGGAACGCCCGTGGGGAAGGTGCCGTCGGGCACGAAGCGCCGCGGGATGATCGTGAACGGCAGTTCGCGGGCCAGGCGCTCGATGACGGGGCCGGCGCAGCCGTTGCCCGCGTCCACGACGATCTTCAGGGGGCGCAGCGCCTTGCGATTCACCCACGTCAGCAGGTGCGCGATGTAGTCCTCCAGGATGTCCGTCTGCGTGACGGTCCCGGGCATCGCGGCGTCGGATTGCCCGCCTGCGACGGCCGCCAGCCCGAGGGCGTGGAGCCCGGTGTCGCCGCTGATCGGCCGCGCCCCGACGCGCACCAGTTTCAACCCGTTGTATCCCTTGGGGTTGTGGCTGGCGGTGACCATGATCCCGCCGTCCAGGCCGCGATCGAACGTCGCGAAGTAGATCATTTCCGTGCCGCAGAGCCCGATGTCCAGCACGTCGGCGCCGCCGCGGACGAGCCCCCGGGCCAGGGCCGAAGCCAGGCTCTGGGACGATTCCCGCACGTCCCGACCCACGGCGACGACGATGCGGTCGCCCGTCTTGCGTTCGCCCGCGCCCAGTCCCGCGGCGCGATCCGCCGCCAGCAGGTCCGCGAGTGCGCGTCCGACACCTTCCGCCAGGTGCTCGTCCAGGTCCTGGGGAACCCGTCCCCGGACGTCATAGGCCTTGAAGCATGCGGGCAATGGCCCTTCCATCGAAATTCCTCCCTGACCCTTCGTCTGCGCCTTGGCACTTGGACCGGGGCTAGAATACCCGAGGCGGGTCCGGTTGGGGAGGTTTCGCATCCGCCCCCTCCCAGGATTGCCCCCCGCCGCCTCCTGTCCTACGATGCCCGGGTCACGCAGTCGTGAGGGGGGTATGGGGTACGATTCGAAGCCGGTTCGTGCGCCCCGGTCGGCGGGCAGGCTGCTGAGGACCCTGGCGCGGATCGTGGAAAGCCCCGCGGGCGCGGCCCTGCTGGGGAAAACGCTGCTGGAAAGCGCCGGAATCCCCGCCTTCCGGGCGACCCTGGCCGACGACCCGCCCTGGCCCCTGGCGTCCCCGCGGCGTGTCGATGCGCCGACGCCGGCGGGTGCCCCCCTGGCCGACCTGGCGCCCCTGGGGCCGCCCGAGCACGCAGGCGCAGGCGATGGGTTTCCAAAGGAAACTCTCGCCGCTGCCGGGGTGCCGTGGGCGACGTCCGCGGACTATGCGGCCGCGTACCGGGAGGGGCGTGCCGACCCCGAGGGCGTGGGCCGCGCGGTCCTGGAGGCGTGCGCGGCGTCCGAGCGTTCGACCCCGCCCCTGCGCGCCATCATCGCCCAGGATGCCGACGACCTGATGGCCCAGGCCCGGGCCAGCGCCCTTCGGTGGAAGGCGGGCAACCCCCTGGGCCCGCTGGACGGCGTGCCGGTGGCGATCAAGGACGAACTGGACCTCACCCCCTACCCGACCACGGTGGGCACCGCGTTCCTGCACGACGTGCCGGCCGTGGATGCCACCGTCGTGTCCCGTTTGCGGGCCGCGGGCGCCCTGCTGATCGGCAAGGCCAACATGCACGAGATCGGCATCGGCGTGACGGGCGTGAACCCGCATCACGGCGCGGCCCGGAACCCCTACGACCCGCAGCGGGCCACGGGCGGTTCCTCCAGCGGGCCCGCGGCGGCGGTGGCCTCGGGGCTGTGCCCGATCGCCATCGGCGCGGACGGTGGCGGTTCGATCCGGCTGCCGTCGGCCCTGTGCGGCGTTGCGGGGCTGAAGCCCACCTTCGGCCGGGTCAGCGAGGCCGGTGCGGCGCCCCTGTGCTGGACCCTGGCCCACGTGGGGCCCCTGGGCGCGACGGTGCGGGACGTGGCGCTGGCCTACGGGGTGATCGCCGGTCCGGACCTGAAGGACCTGAACTCGATGCCCCAGCCGCGCCCCTCCCTGGAGGGGTTCGGGCAGTCCGACCTGCGGGGCGTGCGTGTCGGCGTGTACCGCCCCTGGTTCGAGGATGCGGACCCCGCGGTGGTCGCGTCGTGCCGATCGTCGCTGGAAATCCTGGCGGCGGCGGGCGCCCGGATCTGCGAAATCGAGATCCCCGAACTGGTCCTGCTGCGGGCGGTGCACCTGGTGACCATCGTCAGCGAGATGGCCACGGCCCATGACCGGTACCAGGCCGAACACCGCAGGTACTACGGGGCCGACACGCGCGTGTCGCTGGCCCTGGCCCGGATGCTGACCGCCCGGGACTACATCCACGCCCAGCGCCTCCGGACGCGCCTGCTGCGGCACTTCGACAACGCCCTGGCCGAGGTCGACGTGATCGCCACGCCCACCTCGGCGTGCACGGCGCCGCTGATCCCCGCCGACGCCCTGGCCACCGGCGAGTCGAACCTCGAGGTCACCGCGCAGATCATGCGGTTCGCCCAGCCCGGGAACCTGACCGGCCTGCCCGCGCTGACGGTTCCGGCAGGCTACGACGACGGCGGGATGCCCGTGGGCTTCCAGATGATGGGACGGGCCTGGGACGAGGCCCTTCTGCTGCGCCTGGGCCGCGTCATCGAAGCGTCCGTCGAGCGCCGCGCGCCCCGGGTCCGGTTCACGCCGCTGGCCGATGCCGGCAGCAGGGCGTAGGGCGTTGCCCGCGGTGCGTCCCGTCAGTGCTTCTTCGACGCCAGGATTTCGACCGGCAGGGCGATGGGGCAGAACTCGACGCGCCCGTCGTCCTCGCGCAGGTAGCCCACCGGGACCACGCGCACGTCCATCGCGAAGCCTCCGCCCACGCCCGTCGGGATCATGCGCTTCACGCGGCTCACCAGGCCCTTGTCGCCGGATGCCGGGGGCGCGCTGTAGGCGCCGCCGCCCCCGATGTCGATCAGGACCGCCGACACCGGGATGATCTTGTGGGAATCCAGCATGACGGGTTCGCCGAAAACGGTGCGGACGTTCCCCTCGGCCTGCAGGGTCCGCGCGATTTCGCCCGCGATCGTGCTCATGACCTTGGGGTCCATGGGGCCTCCGGGTTCGGTTGTGGGTTCGACGACTAGTCTATCAGGGTCGGGGCCGGGGGGCAGCGGAGGACAGCACGGGCGAACCCCGGCGCAGCGACGCCCACCGGGCCGATCGCTTTACTTGCCCCTCCGCGGCCGCAACAATGGTTCCGCCCGACAAGGAGGCGATCCATGTGCTCGATCCTGGGGATCCTGGACATCCGGTCCGACGTCGAGGCGTTGCGGCGCCGGGCGCTGGAACTGTCGCGGCTGCAGCGCCACCGCGGGCCCGACTGGTCCGGCATCTATGCGTCCGATCGCGCGATCCTGGCCCATGAGCGCCTGTCGATCGTGGACCCGGAAAGCGGGGCGCAGCCCCTGTACAACGCGGCCCGCACCCACGTCCTGGCCGTCAACGGCGAAATCTACAACCATCGGGAACTGGCCCGCGGCCTGACGTGCGGCTACCAGTTCCAGACGGCGTCGGACTGCGAAATCATCCTGGCCCTGTACCAGGAAAAGGGGCCGGACTTCCTGGACGATCTGAACGGGATCTTCGCGTTCGTGCTGTACGACATCCAGCAGGATCGCTACGTGATCGGCCGGGACCACATGGGCATCTGCCCGCTGTACACCGGTCGCGACGCCGCCGGGAACCTGTATGTCGCGTCCGAACTGAAGGCCCTGGTGCCCGCCTGCGAGACCGTCGAGGAGTTCCCTCCGGGGCACGTTCTCGTAGGACCCCACGGCACTCCGACGCGCTGGTACCGGCGGGCCTGGGAGTCCTATGACGCGGTCGTCGGCGGGCCCACGGATCCCTCCGTCCTGCGGGAGGCCCTGACGGCCGCGGTGCACCGCCAACTGATGTCGGACGTGCCGTACGGGGTGCTGCTGTCGGGCGGGCTGGACTCGTCGATCATCACGGCCGTCGCCAACCAGTTGGCGCCCCGACGCGTCGAGGACGACGATCGCAGCCCGGCGTGGTGGCCCCGCCTGCACTCCATTTCCATCGGGCTGGCGGGCGCCCCGGACCTGGCGGCGGCTCGCCTGGCCGCGGCGCACATCGGGACCGTCCACCACGAGTTCCACTTCACGGTCCAGGAAGGCCTGGACGCCATCCGGGACGTCATCCACCACATCGAGTCCTACGACGTCACGACGGTCCGGGCGTCGACGCCGATGTACCTGATGGCCCGGCGCATCAAGGCCATGGGCATCAAGATGGTGCTGTCGGGCGAGGGCGCCGACGAGATCTTCGGCGGGTACCTGTACTTCCACAAGGCGCCCGACGACCGGTCGTTCCACGAGGAAACCGTCCGCAAGCTGTCGCGGCTGCACTGGTACGACTGCCTGCGGGCCAACAAGTCGATGGCCGCCTGGGGCGTCGAGGCCCGTGTTCCCTTCCTGGACAAGGAGTTCATGGACGTCGCCATGGGCATGGATCCGTCGGTCAAGCGCCCCGGGAACGGCCGCATCGAAAAGCACGTCCTGCGGCAGGCGTTCGCGGACCTGCTGCCGCCCTCCATCGCGTGGCGCCAGAAGGAGCAGTTCAGCGACGGCGTCGGGTATGCCTGGATCGACTCGCTGAAGGCCTCGGCCGAGCGCGAGATCAGCGACCGGCAGTTGGCCGATGCGGCGACGCGGTTCCCCTTGAACCCGCCCGCCACGAAGGAGGCCTACCTGTATCGCCGGATCTTCGAGGAGCACTTCCCCCTGTCGTCCGCGGCGGCCTGCGTACCCAGCGTTCCGTCGGTTGCGTGCAGCACGCCGGAGGCCCTGGCCTGGGACCCGGCCCTGCGGGCGGTCACCGATCCGTCGGGGCGCGCGGTCCTTTCGGTCCACAAGGACAGCTATTAAGGGCGCCCGAGGCGACTTCGTCTCCGGCGCGATTGGGACCGCGCCTCCGCCTGCGTGCTCGGGCGGGGGCAGGAGAGGGGTGGGGTTGACGCAACCCCCCGAATCAACGATACTCCGCCACCGCAAAAGGCGGTTCGGCCGGAGAACTCCAGGATGGAACCCACGGAACAGGACGCATCGCACGGTCCCCACCGTCCCCACCGCGGGACCGTCGGGCGGCTGGCGTCGGCGGGCCTGCTGGTCGGGGCCCTGGGCGTCGTATACGGCGACATCGGAACGTCCCCCCTGTACGCGATGAGCGAGGTCTTCTTCGGTCGTCGCGGCATCGATCCCAGCGAAGCCCACGCCCTGGGCACCGTTTCGCTGATCTTCTGGGCCCTGGTCCTGGTGGTGATGCTGAAGTACGTCGTCCTGATCCTCCGGGCCGACAACGACGGCGAGGGCGGCATCTTCGCCCTGCTGGGCCTGCTGGTTCGGCGCAACCGTGCCCTGGGCGCGGCGGGCGGGACCCCGGAGGCCCTTCCCAAGTGGCTGATGATATCGGTCCTGATCGGGGCGGCGCTGCTGTATGGCGACGGCATGATCACGCCGGCCATCTCGGTCCTGTCGGCGGTCGAGGGCCTGAAGGTCGTCAGCCCCCACTTCGAATCGCTGGTCGTGCCCTTCACGGTGGCGATCCTGGCGTTCCTGTTCATGATCCAGAAGCGCGGAACCCACCGGATCGGCTGGCTGTTCGGTCCCGTGATGATGGTCTGGTTCGTGTGCATCGGCGCGCTGGGCATCTGGCACATCCTGCGCGAACCGTCGGTGCTGCGGGCGATGAATCCCTACTACGCCTTCCTGCTGTTGAAGGATCAGGGGTTCCACTCGGCGCACCTGCTGGGTTCGGTGGTCCTGTGCGTGACCGGCGTGGAGGCCATGTACGCGGACATGGGCCATTTCGGGCGCCCGGCCATCACCCGGGCCTGGGTGGCCCTGGTGTTCCCGTGCCTGGTCCTGAACTACTTCGGGCAGGCGGCGTACCTGCTGGGCGGCAACCCGGTTCCGAACGGCCACCTGTTCTATGCCCTGGCCCCGGCCTGGGGCATGGGAGCGCTGGTCGGCCTGGCGACCGTTGCCACCGTGATCGCCAGCCAGGCCCTGATTTCGGGCGCGTTTTCGCTGACCCAGCAGGCCACGTCCATGGGCCTGTTCCCGCGCCTGAAGGTCGTCCACACGAATCCCGACGTGCCCGGGCAGATCTACCTGCCGTTCATCAACTTCCTGCTGTTCGCCGGCTGCGTCAGCCTGGTGCTGATATTCAAGAACTCGTCGGCGCTTGCCGCGGCGTATGGCCTCGCGGTCACCGGGACGATGGTCGTGACCACGATCGCCTTCGCCAAGGTCGCCATGAAGGTCTGGAACTGGCGCCTGCGCTACCTGGTGCCGGTCCTGCTGTTGATCGGGGCCGTGGACCTGGCGTTCTTCGCGTCGAACCTGCTGAAACTGCCGGACGGCGGATACATCCCGCTGGCAATCGGCTTCGTGTTCTTCGCGGTCATGGACACCTGGCGCTGGGGGCGGCAGTGGATCGGCCTGGCGTACCAGAGGCGCTCGAACGCCTATCACCTGACCGTCGGGGACATGATGCAGAAGCGGGGCGGAAGCCTGGACCCCGAGCACTCGATGTCGCTGGTCGTCATGGCGTCGCGGCCCATCTGCCGGCCGGACGACCTGGTTCCGCCCGTCCTGGCGGTGCACTTCCGCAACTGGAACCGGCTGCCGAAGCACCTGGTGTTCTTCTCGGTGGTGCCCGTCGGGTCGCCCACGGTCAACGACACGGAGCGCTTCCGCGTGACCACGTTCTGCGAGGACGAAAGCGGCACGGTCGTTTCGATCCAGGCCCAGTACGGATACATGGAGCAGCCCAACATCCGGAAGGCGCTGGTCCGGCTGAAGAAGGAGCATCGCCTGCGCATCCCGGAGAAGCCGGTGAAGTGGCTGATCCTGATCGGCGCCGAGCGCTTCGTGACGCCGGGACACAGCGTCTTCGAGCGCTTGCGCATCTCGCTGTTCAGCCGCATGAACCGCCTGGCCAAGCCGGTCACCGACTACTTCGGCCTGCAATCCGACGCGGGCCTGACCATCGAAACAATCAACGTCTGACCGCGTGGACGGCGAGTCTTCGACTCGCCGCCGCGCGGTCAGGCTCGCGTGGTGCGGAACGTTCCGTCCGCACACGCTCGCCACGCGTGTCATGAAGGTATCGAGGGAAAGCGAGGCGGCAGCGGGTCAGATCTCCGCGGTGTCGCCGCCGGGGAGGTCCTCCATCGGCAGCTCGCCGCCCGACGCGTCGGGGCCGTCCGGGACCGACACCCGGCAGGAATCGGGATGCAGCGCCACCAGCGGACACGACGCCTGGTCGGTGAGGTCGTCCTGGCCCGGGCGGCAGGCGGAAGGCCGGGGTTCCGCGTCCGGCGCCATCAGGCAGCCCCAGCACAACTCGACCGGGAACGTGAATTCGTTCGATGCGTCGGAACCGCCGCCGCTTGCCACCGCATGGATCGTCAGCGTGGCGACGACCACGACCTCCGGTGCGTACGCCGACACCGGATGCGTCTCGGCAAGTTTCATCATCTTGGTCGCCAGCAGGGTACCGACCTCCTCGGGCAGGATCGGGATCTCCACGACGCCCCACTCGTTCGGCAGGACGCCACCGGACACGGGGATCTGGACGCCCTCGGTCGCGTACTTGTACCCCAGGGCCAGGCTGGAGGGCTTGTCCGCCGGCAGGCCCGGGAGGATGGCCTTCGCCGACGGGGTGAACTTGCCCAGGTCCAGGTGCAGGGTCGCCGTGCGCAGGGACTGGTCGTCGCCGGTGCCGTTGCGGTAGCGCAGCAGCAGCCGGTACTGGTTCGTGATGGCCAGGTCCATCACCCCCCGGCTGAACGCCGGCAGGCCCTGGATGTCCGCCTCGACCACGGCACAGGTCTGGCCCGCCTGCAATTTCACGCCGTCCGACAGGAACAGCAGCCCGGCTGCACCGTCGCTGCAGGCCGCGAGCCCCAGGACGACCGTGGCGGCGACGAGCCCGATGGACCGAAGGGCGCGCACGGATCGCAGCTTCATCATCGTTCTCCTGCAAGAGGGACCATGCCGTCCATTGGGCGCCCGATCCGGGGGGGGAGTCAAGGCGGGAAAGTGCATGCGGGGCGGCAGATGCCGGACCGGGGCCGATCCGGGCCCTACCGTTCGACGATGACGAATTCGACGCGGCGGTTCTTGAAGCGGCCGTCCTCGGTGGCGTTGTCGGCGATCGGCCGGGTCAGGCCGTAGCCCTTCGCCTCCAGCCGCGTCGCCGCCACCCCGTGGTCCGCCAGGTACTTCAACACGGCCTGGGCGCGCCGTTCGGACAGGGGCAGGTTGTACTCGGCGCTGGCCGTGTTGTCGGTGTGGCCCTCGATGCGGACCTTCTTGATTTCGGGGTGCGCGACCAGCGCCTTCGCCACGGCGTCCAGGATCGGGAACGCCTCGGGGCGCAGCGTGGCCTGATCGACGTCGAATTCCACGCGGTCGTTCAGTTCCAGCCGCGTTTCCTGGACCTTCACCTCGGGGGGCGGGCACCCCTGCCAGACGGCAAGGCCCTTCACGTCCGGGCACCGATCGTCCCGGTCCCGGATGCCGTCCCCGTCACGATCCGGGCAGCCCTTGAACGCGGGCCCGCCGGGTGCGTCCGGGCATTCGTCGTCGGGGTCCGCGAACCGGTCGCCGTCCCGATCGGGGCACCCCCGGAATGCGGCCGTGCCGGCGGCGTCCGGGCACCGATCGTTCCGGTCGGGAATGCCGTCGCCGTCCCGGTCGGGGCAGCCGGCCAGGGCTGCGAGCCCCGGGTCGTCGGGACACTCGTCCAGGGCATCGCGGACGCCGTCATGGTCGCGGTCGCGGGTGCA
>CAINDP010000264.1 GCA_903847405.1 uncultured Myxococcales bacterium
GTCCCGTCGCGGTCCTGGCCGGCGCGATCCCCGTCGCCCCCGGATTCGCGGCGGGCGCCCCGGCTCCGGCCGGCGGCCTGGCGGGACTCCTGGACGTGCAATCGGCCAGCCTTGCCCTGGCCCGGATCGACGGGACCTTCTGGCTCCCCGGCATTGTCGGTGACGACGGGGCGGCCGGTCCGGTGCCCTTTGCCGCATCGCCGGCGTCCGCCCTGGTGCTGCGCGGCGACGACCTTGGACCGGATCCCGCCGATCGCCTGGTCGGCGTCGATGCCCCCGCAACCCCGTCCCTGGCCGGGAAGGCCGTCGCGCTGACGTTTGCCGACGCCGTGTCCGCCGATGTGTCCGTCGCAACGGTCGCCCCGGGCCGTGCCTGCTGGATTTCCGGGAACGTCGCGGCCGCGGCCGACTGCGCTGCCGCCGCCGCGGGCCTGCTGACCGCCGGCGCGTACCAGGACCCCGACACCGGCGCCGCCTTCCAGTCCGAGGGCGTATCCCTGTCCGTGTCCCGGATGATCCGCGCGGGCCTGTCCGGCGGCGATCTGGCGGTGCCTCTGCCCGTGGATCCTGCGCCCCGCCTGGTGCCTCAGGTTTCGGGTGTCTCCCCTATCGAGGGCCCCTTCGGGACCCAGATCACGCTGACCGGCACCGGCTTCGGGAACGACCCCTCCCGCGTCGGGATCAGCATGAGCCACGGGCGCCTGCAGCATCCGGCCGCCACCTCCGTCACGGACACCAGCATCACCTTCACCGCGCCCGATGGAATCGTGCCGCCCTATACCTGGCCCCTGTGCATGTTCCGCGGATTCCAGGACGGCACCGTATGGGTCACGATCGACGGCCAGGAGGCCCCCGGGGGGTACTTCCGCTACACGGGGTTGCCGCCCTGCCAGCCCATGCCGGTCTACAGTCCCTTCCCGGCCGTCGCCAGCCCCGGGGACGAAGTGTCCCTGTACGGCATCGGTTTCGCGTCGGACCCCGCGATGAACCTCGTGGACATCGGCGGGCGACAGTTCCCCGCGACCGGATACAAGGTGGACGACCTGCTGGGCTACGACGGGTACGGCACGATCACGTTCAACATCCCGGCGGATGCCCCGGTGGGCGCCGTGGTCGTGTGGGTGGCGCGCGTGGACGGCGTCGGCCCCTGGGTCGATGCCGCTCCGATGGAAGTCCGGTTGCCGACCGTGCCGACCGTCGATGCCGGGGAGGAATCCGGCGGCCTGTTCGTCCCCGTCGCGGCCTGGGACGTGGGCTTCCCGTCCGAGGGGGCGTTCGGCTATCCCACCTCGTGGGTGCTGGGCGGGTCCAACCTGTCGCAACTGCGCCAGGAAAACAATTACGACGATCATGTGTGGGTGAACCTGACCACCCGGCGCGGGTCCCTGTCGGTCAGCGGCGCGGTCCTGTCCGACGATCGGGTCGTCGTTTCCATCGACCCGGCGACCACGACGATCCTCAACGGGTTGCAGGCCGGCGATGAGGTCACGGTCACCGTCAGCGGGTACGAACTGTACAACTACAAGACCCGCACCAGCGCACCGGTCAGCCTGCCGGTCCGGGGCAGTTTCGAGGTCGGTCGCGTCAAGCCGGTCAACTCCCAGTTCCGGTGGTTTTCCGTCTGGGAGCAGCCGGTGAAGGTGGCCCGGGGCGACGTGCTGTACCTGCGGCCGGACGATCCGTTCGACGTGCTGACGGCCCCGGGGATCTTCGACGGTTCGCTGGTCTTCAACCGCACCGGGGATCCGCAACCCGCCTACGCCCTGCGGGACCAGATCCAGGGACGCGCCTTCCCGATGGACACCCTGGGCCCGTTCACGATCACGAACACCACCACGGGCCAGACCCTCGCGCTGTCGGTCGAGGAGGAGGGCGCGGAGGGCTACGCGGCCTATCCGGCCGGCGATGGCGGGGCGAAGCGTCTGGGGGTCGACGGCGCCCGGTTCGGGTGCGGCGGGGTGCTCGTGACGATTCCCCCCGGGGCGCTGCCCGACCCCGGAAACGATGGCGCCTATTCCATCACGTGCTCGCATTCCGCGATGACGGGCAACCTGGGCCTGCCCCAGATGACGGCCGGGTCGTATTCGGCCCGCCTGCAGTTCGCGCCGGAGCCGGCGCAGTTGCTGAAGCCCATCACCCTGGAAATCCCCTTCACGATGGAGGGCCGCACGACGCCTCCGGAAGTCGGGGTGCTGGATGCGAACACGGGCCTTTACGCGAACCTGCCCGCCGAACTGGACATGGGGCGCCGCATCGCGCGCCTGACCCTGCCCGCCGGGGTGTACGCGGCCCCCGCGCCGGCCCCGGTCCCTGCGCACCGCGACCCGCTGCCGCGGACGCCGATCGCGTTGCTGTCCCGCGCCGCCGCTGCCACCGCGGCTGCCGCAGTCGCCGGGCCCGCACCCGACGGCTTCCCGAAACTGCCCCTGAACCAGATCGCCGGTTCGTTGGCGGTGTTTTCCTGGCGGAGCGAAAAGGGGACGATCACCGACGACGACCGGAAATTGCAGGTCAACTACGTCAGCGATCCCGCGGCGGCCGGATACGTGTCCGAGGCTTTCGCGACCGAGGTGATGGCGACGCTGGCCGCGGTCTATGACACGCTGACCGGCCAGGGCTGGAACAAGCCGAACGGCTGGCTGGGCGGATGGATCGTGGTCACGATCGCGGACATGGGTGACGCGGCTGGCGTGAAGGGGTCCACGACGGCCGGCGTCTTCGGCCAGCCCTGGATGAAGATCAACAGTCGCCTGGCGATGGGAACGGTCCTCAAGACCACGACCGCCCACGAAATGGGCCACGTCTTCCAGCGCCAGTACACGACCAACCTGATCCTGAACTGGATCGACGAGGCGTCGGCCAACTGGGTTGCGGTCGAAACGCTGGGGGGCCAGGCCGACATCTCGGGCGACATCGCCGGGGGGCTGGACTTCCCCACCCTGTCGTTTGCCGGGACGTTCAACACCGGGTACGACAGCGACCAGGCCTACGCCGCGGGCGCCTGGGCCGTGTGGCTGGACCGGACGTATCCAGGGTCGATCCTGGACCTGTACGAGGCCCTGTACGGGAACCCGGTGTACTGGAGCAGCGCCTGGCTGACCCTGGGCACCGTCACCGGCACGTCGATGGCCGACCTGACAAGGGACTTCGCGACGGCCTACTGGACCCAGGCCCTGGACGTGACCCAGGGGATCTCCCTGACGCACCTTACCCGGGTGCTGGACGGGAACGTCGGTGTCGCGTTGACGGACCTGCGGCCGGCGGCCAGCAGCAACCGGATCGACGTGCGGGTATCGGCCGATGCGGTGACGAA
>CAINDP010000265.1 GCA_903847405.1 uncultured Myxococcales bacterium
CTGCTGGGCTTCATGCTGCCGGGCGCGATCCTGTTCCTGTACCTGCTGCTGACGTCGGAATGGCGCGCGCTGAAGCGCCTGGAAATCCTGCGCGGCGCGCTGATGCTGTGCCTGGTGATGCTGCCGTGGTACCTGGGCATGTTCGCCAAGCACGGCAACGCCTTCTACACGCGGTTCCTGGTCCACGACCACTTCAACCGCCTGGGCGCCGGCGTGCACCAGATCGATTCGGGCACCTTCGAGCACTTCCTGAAGTGGGGCGCCCTGGGCCTGTTCCCGTGGGTCGGCTTCCTGCCTCTGGTGCTGCGCGACCTGGCCCGCCTGCGCCTGGGGGACGCGTCGCCCAAGTCGCGCCTGCGGCTGTTCCTGCTGGTCTGGTCGTTCTTCGCGTACCTGCTGTTCACGCTGTCGGCGACCAAGTTCCACCACTACATCTTCCCGGCCGTGCCGCCGTTCATCCTGCTGGTGGCGCTGTCCATCGAGGACTTCCTGAAGGACCGCACCTGGTCCACGCGGCTGGTGGCCATCGTCGGCGCGGGCATCGTCCTGTCGGTGGGGCTGTGGATCGTCAGCGATCAGCAGGCCTTCCGGAACATGTTCACGTACAAGTACGACCGGCCGCTGCCCGAGTACCCGCCGACGGATCCGGAGACCCCGGTGAACGCGGGATCCAAGACCACCTGGGAAAACTCGACGTTCTACAAGTACACCAGCCCGCTGACGCACGAACTGCTGCAGGCCGACGCCCTGCAGTACGAAACCTTCCTGACGGGCTGGCTAGTGGTGGCGGTGACGCTGTTCGCGCTGCTGGCGCTGCCGCCGTTCTTCCGGAGGTGGTCCTTCGCGGGGCTGTGGGCCTCGGGAGTGATCCTGCTGCTGTGGTGCCTGAACTGGTACATGCCCATGATGTCGCCGTCGTGGAGCGTGAAGTACCTGTTCGAGGACTACTTCGATCGCTGCACCCTGGTGGAAAACGACACCTGGGTGAAGGACGCGTACACGCCGGTCCTGTCGAAGATCGGCCTGGGGTTCATCCCGGACTACCTGGGGTCCACGTCCAAGCGGGTGTGCAAGGAGGACGTGATCGCGTGGCTGATCACGTGGCGCGGGGAAACCTACTACACCCACAGCGAGATCAAGCCCCTGATGAAGGCCAACCAGTTGGGGCCGTACCTGGAAACGCTGTACCCCGGCGGCCGGCTGTTCGCGCTGACGCAGGCGGGGCGGACCACGGGGCTCAAGTCGGCCCTGGACCGCGAAACCGAAACGCTGAAGAAGAAGGGCGTCGGCAAGTTGATGAACATCAAGGAATGGAAGGTCGACAAGCTGAACGAGGAGTCGGCCTTCTTCGCCCTGGTCGTGGCCACGCCGTTGACGGCGGAGGAGGCGGCCGTGAAGCCCGCCACGTCCGACGCCGACGAGGGTCCCGGCGCCGAAAAGGGCGACACGCCACCCGCCGGAATGTAGGCACCCTCGATGCAAACGCTGCTGCTGGTCATCGGGATCGGGGTGGCGTCGCTGCTGGCCGTCCCGCTGGCCTACCTCGCCTATCGCTCCGTCGGAAAGTCCCAGCACTGGCGGTTCCGGCCGGGACTGCGCCGCCTGACCGCCCTCGCCGGCATGGAACAGTTCCCGTCGACCGATCGCGCCGGGCGCCTGCTGGCCTTCGAGGCCATCCCCCTGACCCGCTTCCAGATCCGCGTGCGGGACCGGGCGACCGGCCGGGACCGCGTTCTGGAAGGCCCCGGGATCCACGCCCGCCGGCCCCGTCTGTCGATCGACGGACGCGTGGTGGCCTACGAGGCCATCCTGGGCTGCGCGCCCCGCCGGGCGTCGCGCCTGGTGGTCCATGACCTGGTTTCAGGTGCGGACCGCATCCTGGGGGACGCCTTCGACCACGTGACGTCGTTCGCCATCAGCGCCGACGCGGGCCGCATCCTGCTGGGCGGGTCGAAGGACGGCCTGCGGAAGGTGCACCTGGTCGCGGACGCGTCGGCGAGCGGCCGCTCCCTGGTCCCCGGTGACTCCGAGGAAACTGCCCCGGTCCTGTCCGCCGACGGCCGTCGCGCAGCCTTCCTGTCCAGCCGGATGGCGCACCCGGCCCGCCGCATGGCCCCCGTCGTCCTGGACCTGGACCCGGAGGATGCCGGCGCGGCGTTGCACGTGGTCGAGGACCGCGATGCCCGGGCCCTGGCGATGTCCGCCGACGGGCGCTTCCTGGCCTGGGAAGCCGCCGGGGACGGGCCCACGCTGATCCGGGTCCTGGACGTGGACGCGCGGCGGGTGGCGACCCTGGGCGTCGGCTTCGCCCCGTCCCTGGCGCCGGACGGCCGCACCGTCGCCTTCGACGTCATCGACGACGAGCACGACCTGGTCGCCGTGGACCTCGTCGCGGGCCGCCGTGCCGTGGTCGAGCGCCGCAGCCCCTACCCCTTCCGGGCGTCCTTCGCGCCGGCGGGCCGCCACCTGCTGTTCGGCTCGGGCTTCTACAACCCCCTGTCCCGGACCGGGGATTCGGACCTCTTCGAGTGCGATCTGGAGCACCCGGGCATCGCCTGGGCAGCCGCGCCCATCGACTGGCGCCCGGCCGAACTGTCCGCGGGGACCTTTGCGCCGAGTACCGTCGCGCCCGTTGCGCCCGTCATCCCCCGGAACTCGATGTGGTGCGCCGCCTACTACTTCCGGCCCGACGGCACCATGAAGGACCTGGCCGACCAGGACGGCGACGGGATCGAGGTCTACGCCCAGCGGATCGCCCGCACCGTGGATCGCGTGCGGGCCCTGACCGGGTCGCCGGACGTCAACGTGGTCTGCCACTGCATGGGCGGCCTGGTGGTGAAGGGCGCGCTGCAGTACTGGCACGACGGCCAGCACGGCTACAGCGGGTCCGACGGCCTCCCGACCCACGGCAAGATCCGGCAGTTCGTGACGCTGGCGTCCCCCCTGCGCGGCAACTCGCTGATGGGCGTCCTGCGCGTGGTGCGTGCCCTGCGGATCCCCTACTACCGCAAGGGGTTCACGCGGCAGGCCCATGACATGACCCGCTACAGCGACTACCTGGCGCGCCTGAACCTGGGCGAACGGTTCGGCGAACGCGCCCTGCGCGACGTGGGCGCCTGCTACAAGCCGGCGGGCCGGGACGCGCCGCCCTTCCACCGGTCCTTCACCTGCGATTCGTACGGGATGATGGACGGCGCGGTCACCCTGTGGTCGTCCCGGTGCCCGGGCCTGCCCGGCAGCGCCACGCACCTGTCCCAGGACGAATTCGCGCTGATGTACGAAACCCCCGACGGCCGCTGCTCGTTCGAGGGCGGGCGCAAGCTGGTCCACGTGCCCGAGGACGTGATCGGGGACTTCGTGGTCGAGGACAAGAGCCGCGCCATCACGGACTGGATCGCGACGCACCTGGAGCCGGACGTGCCGATCCTGTTCGTCCACGGGTCGTTCCTGTTCCGGGGCCTGCCCGAGCACTGCTGGCAGGTGGTGATGCGCAGGCTGGCCGGGGAAACGGCCGACGGTCCGGGCGGACGGGTGCGCGTGGACGTTTCGCCGGACGGCGTGGACGGGTTCTGGCTGCTGGATTCGAACTGCGACTGAACGTGGTGTGCGGGAACAATCATCCCCTGGACGCTCAGCCCCCCGGGCAGCCGGCCCACTCGACCACGGGCAGTTCCAGGTCGGCCTTCGCGGTCGTCAGGACCCGGCGGGTGCAGGTGGTTTCGCCGCAGGCCTCGGTCCGCGTGGCGTCGGGGCAGGGGGGGGCGTCGGTCGTGTACGCGCCGTCGGCGAACTCCAGGATCGAGCCCTGGTAGCCCGCGAACCGGTACAGGTATTCGTGGTCGGGGTCCAGGCACGCCACCGCCTCGTAGACCCTGTGGTCGGGCGGGGGCAGCCGCGTCATCACGATGCCGGGGCCGGCCGCCGCCCAGTCCCCCTGCAGCGCGATGACGTGGTTCTGGGCGGTGGCCCATGCGCCGGCCAGATCCACCCGGAAGCGCACCTTGACCTGGGGCGACGTGCAGGACGGAACGGGGTCGGGAGCGGGCGCCCCCGCGGGGCACTGGCCGCAGACCTCGACGCCGCAGACGCCGAAGCAGGCCCGGACGTCCATGTCCTGGTCGGCAACCGACAGGTACCGGTGGTCGTAGGGCTCCACGGAGCAGGGTTGGCCGTCGATCGGCTCCTTGCAGTTGTAGGTGACGCAGTCGTCCGTGGTGAAGGTGTACGAGGTGCCCAGCCAGCTAGGGACCGTGAAGGACCGGGTCCAGATGCCGTCCTTGTCGGGATCCTCCAGGGGGTTGTCCCCCGGGTCGCCGAAACTGTTGCCCCCCGCGATCTGGGGGGCCTTCAGGTCCTTCCGGCAGGTCATGTCCACGTGGAAGGTCACCTTCACGTTGAACAGGCAGGAGCCGTCGTCCTTCGTGGCGGACGGATCGTAGTTGTTGGCCTCGGGGTCCGTGCAGCCGCGCACCTCCGCGTCGGCCGGGTCCCCCGGGTCGGTCCCGGTGTCCCCGGTGTCCAGGCCCGGGTCCGGCACGTCGGGCAGGGTGGTGTCCGCCGCAGGGGTGTCCGTCGGGGGTACGTCGTCGCCGGGGATGTCCAGGCTCTTCGGGGGCCGCTGCTGGGGGTCGAAGGCAGTCCCGTCGCACGCCAGGCACAGCAGGATCGCCAGGAAGGGCAATTTCCTCACGGGGGCCTCCTCGTCCGTCAGAAGGTCATGTGCAGCCGCAGGCGCAGGCTGTACATGTCGTTTACGCGCGGGTTGTCGAAGGCGGGCTCCAGGTCCGCCCGCGCCCAGGCGAAGACCAGTTTCGCCGTCAGGTTCGGGACCACGATGGGGTGCCGCAGCGACACGAACATCTGGTCGTGCACGAAGTGCCCGACGCGGCCCGACTGGTCGTTCAACTGCCGGTCCCCCTGGAGGGTCCGGTCGTAGCCCAGGCCCAGCACCGCCGACCACAGGCCCACGTCCGCGAAGCCGCCCACCGAGAACGTGTCGATGGATCCCCGCTCGTCCACCTTCCCGAAGTTGTCCACGCGGTCGATCATGCCGTAGGCGACGTTGGCGCCGAAGCGGATGCGGAGGGGCTGGGCGGGCTTCCCGAACGCCAGGATGACGCCGCCGCCCGCGCCGCGCTTTTCCTCCCACTGCTTCTTGCCTTCCTCCTGGTTCTTCAGCCGTCGGTACTCGCCGGCGGCCTTCAGCTTGATCCAGCCGAAGTCCAGGATGGCCGCCGGCCGCACGCCGATCGAGTTGAAGCCCAGTTCGTTGCCGAAGACGCCATGCACCTCGAAGCGCAGGAACTTCCAGGGATAGGCGTGCAATGCCAACTGGCCGAAGCCGTCCTGCCGGTAGAAGGCGTAGTTCACCTCGTAGATGTCCGGCCCGCCGAAGGCGCCCAGATCCTCCAGCGTGTCGCGCTCGAAGCCCTCGCCCTTCGTGAACACCTCCCAGGCCTCGAAGCGGCCGACCTGCAGGTCCCACAGGTCCCACATGCCCAGGCGGATCCAGGTGTCGTCGGTGTCGATGAACTCGCTGCCCCGGATCTCCTCGACGTGGGCCAGGATCTGGGCCTTGGCCTGGACGAAGAAGCGCGACCAGGTCTTCACCCCGGTGATGTCCAGCATCGCCCGGCCCTTCATCAGCCAGAACTCCAGGTCCGGCTCGCTGGACAGTTCGCGCTTGCTCTGCTCGTAGCCGAGGTCGATCCAGATGTCCCCGCCCAGGTGGACGCCGTCGGCGCGCAGGGGCGACTGGAAGCCGTCGGGGGGGTAATAGGGGGAGGGGCTTTCCACGGACCAGCGCCCCGGGCCGGGGCGTCGGTCGTTGTCGTAGAAGTCCGTCTGGACGTGGATGTACTTCCAGGCGCCCGATACCGAGGGGGCCGAGGCCGCGGGCGCCGTCGGGGCTACTGCGGGCGCCGCCGGGGCTGCGGCCTCCTGCGCCGCGGCGGGCAGGGCCAGGACCAGGGCCAGGACGGCCGGGAACCAGCGGATGGTTCGGTTCACTGCACGACCTCCTTCCCCTCGGGTCCCACCACGAAACTGCCCGACAGGGGCAGGTCGCCGGCGTGGGGTCCCACCCGCACCTCGTGCCGCAGGGGCTCCACCAGCCAGGCGTCCGTCGCCTCGTCCCAGATCCCCAGGTCCGGGATCCGGATCGGCACCTCGACGGTGCGGGTTTCATTCGGGGCCAGCGTCACGCGCGCGAACCCCTTCAGTTCCTTCGTGAAGCGACGCCGCGTCGAGTCCGGAACCGACACGTAGGCCTGCACCACCTCGCTGCCCGCCCGGGTCCCGGTGTTGGTGACGTCCACCTTCAGCCGCAGGAGGCCCGCCGCCGTGACGGTTTCGCAGGGGACCTGCAGGTTCGCGTGGGAGAAGGTCGTGTAGGACAGGCCGTAGCCGAAGTGGAAGAGCGGCGGGACCCCGGTCTTGTCGAAGTGCCGGTAGCCGTGCCAGAAGTCCATCTGCGTTTCGGCCTGCTGGTTCCCGAAGAGGGGCTCGTCCTCCCAGCGCCGGGGCCACGTCTGGATCAGGCGGCCCTCGAAGTTCGCGTCCCCGAACAGCAACTCGGCCATCGCGCGGCCGCCCTCCATGCCGGGGTACCAGGCCATCACGATGGCGTCCGCGTGCTCGATCCAGCGCTCCATCGTGATGGGGCCGCCGGCCTC
>CAINDP010000266.1 GCA_903847405.1 uncultured Myxococcales bacterium
GATCCGCGCCCTGGAACGCATCTAAGGCTCCGCCCCGCCCATGCCCTCGTGGAACACCACCTCGGACGGCGGCAGCCTGCGCCCCCGGGGCGGCACCGGAGCGTCCAGCGCCGGCAGTCCCATCGCGACCAGCATGACCGGGAAATACCGGTCGGGAATCGCGAACGCCCGCCGCAACGCCTTGTCGTCGAACCGCCCGATGGGCGTCGTCCCGATGCCCCGCTCGGTCGCCAGCAGCATCAGTGACATCGCCGCGAAGGCCGGGTCCCGGACCGCCATGGCGAAGCGCGCCACGTCGTTGCCCTCGTAGGACCGGTGGATCGCCTCGACCAGTTGCGTGGCCTGCGCCTGGTCCAGCGCGCCGGTCTGCACGGCCTCCGCCGCCTCCTCCGCCGCCCGCCGATCCCCGAACGCGTCGCCGCACACAATGATGACGGCCGAGGCCTGGCGCACCTTCTCCTGCTTGTAGGCGCAGTCGTACAGGATTTCCTTGCGCTCCCGATCCCGCACCACCACGAAGCGCCACGGCTGGAGGTTGAAGTCCGACGGCGCCAGGCACGCGTCGCCGATCAGTTCTTCCAGCATTTCCCGGGTCAGCAGGAGCCCTTCGGGTTCGAACCGCGCGACCGAACGGCGACGTTTCAGGATCTGCAGGACCGTCATGCTCAAATCCACCTACAAAAGATTGGCCGCCATTTCCGCCAGTTCCGACCGCTCCCCCTTCGACAGGGTCACGGTGGCGGCCAGGCGCGTGTGCTTGAACCGCTCGCTGACGTAGATCAGGCCGTTGTTGACCGAGTCCACGTACGGGTTGTCGATCTGGTAGGGGTCGCCCGTCAGCACGATCTTGGTCCCGTCCCCCACGCGCGTGATGATCGTCTTGACCTCGTGCGGCGTGAGGTTCTGGGCCTCGTCCACGATCATGAACTGGTTGGGGATGGACCGGCCGCGGATGTACGTCAGCGGTTCGACCTCCATCAACCCCATGTCCAGCAGTTCCCGGTAGGACCGCCCGCCGCGCCGGTCCGGCCGCGACAGGCCCATCAGGAATTCCACGTTGTCGTGGATGGGCTGCATCCACGGATTCAGTTTTTCTTCCACGTCGCCCGGCAGGTACCCGATGTCGCGTCCCAGCGGGAAGATGGGCCGCGACACCAGCAGCCGCGTGAAGGTCTGCTCTTCGGCGACCTTCTGCAAGCCCGCGGCGATGGCCAGCAGGGTCTTGCCCGTGCCCGCCTTGCCGATCAGCGTGACCAGCTTGATTTCGTCCCGCAGCAGCGCGTCCAGCGCGAAGTGCTGCTCCTTGTTCCGCGGACGGATGCCCCAGACCGGGTCCTTCAGTTCCACGATCCGCTGCAGCATCCCGTCCTTCGCCGCCACCCGGGTCAGGCAGGACTGGGACGGGTTCATGGGGTTCCGCGCCACCAGGTACTGGTTTTCCGCGAACGTCATGCCTTCCGGGACCGGTACGGCCTCGTTCTTGAACAGCCGCGCGATGGAATCGCCGTCGATCCCGACGTCGCCCGTGCCGGTGTACAACTCGCTGATGTCCCTGTTTTCCTTGCTGTAGTCCTCGGCGTGCAGGCCCATCGCCACGGCGCGGATGCGCAGGTTCGTGTCCTTCGTGACGAACACCACCGGCACTTCCGGTTCCGCCTTGCGCAGTTCCAGCGCGGTCCCGACGATCAGGCGATCCATCAGGTGCGACAGGCTGATGTCCCGGTGGTACGGGGCCATGTCCTTCAGGTGGTCCGCCGTCGCGAACAGCACCCGCAGCATCCCGCCGTCCTGGATTTCGACGCCGGTCCGCAGGTCGCCGCGCTCCCGGAAGCGGTCCAGCATGCGCGAGGCCTGACGGGCGTTCTGGCCCAGTTCGGACAGTTCCTTCTTGAAGTGATCGATTTCCTCGATGACGTAGATCGGCACGCAGACGTTGTTGTCCGCGAACGACGTCATCGCGTTCGGGTCGTGGAGCAGCACGTTCGTGTCGAGGACGAAGTTCTTCTTCATGCTTCGCTTCCCCGGGCGGCCCCCCGCGGACCGCCCCGCAGTCTATCGACCGCAGCCGTAGTGGATCCGAAACGAGGCCTGGACGTCCTTGGCCCCCCGGACCACACGCTCCCTGGACCAGCCGACCCGCACTTCGAATTCGTGCTGCCCCGGCACGAAGCGTACCGCAGTCTTCTTCCCGGGGGTCAGCCCCGTGACCGGCAGGCCGTCCACCCACAGCGTCAGGGCACGCCGCGCCGCCGGGTCCGCGCATTGATCCGTGGTGTTTTCGAAGGCCACGGGAACCCCGTCCCCGGAACCCGCCGCGTCGGGGAACGTGCAGCCGAAGGCCAGGATCTGCCCCGCCCGGGGACGGGACACCGAATACGTCATGACGCGACGTCCGCCCGCCAGCACGTCCACGACGGTTCCGTCCGCAGGAACGGACACCTTGACCTGGCCGCGGTCCGCCACGGATCCGACCGATCGGCGATCGACCAGGAACTCGACGGTTTTCGGGTCGCCACAGTCGCCGGTGGTATTCACCAGGCGCACGGGGACCAGGGGGGACGCCGCGGGGGGGACGGCGTTCGCGGGCCCGGCGGGCGTCGCAATCCCGGCGCAACCCACCGTCAGCACGAAGCCCGGCGACATCAGCAGCGTGTTCGTTTCTTCCAGCAGCGACCCGTCGGCCCGGAGGACGGCCACGCTGTACATGCCGCGCGGCAGGGACACGGCCACGGGCACATCCGTCGGCACCGCAATCCGGGGCGACATGTCGTTGCCCAGGATCTGCACGCTCAGCGGTTCCGCAGGCCCGCACACCCCGCTCTGGTTCAGGATTCGCCCGTCGAGGAGTCCGGTCTGAGCGAGGGCGTCGGGGGCAACCACGAGGGCCGCGATCAAGGTTACCAGGAGGGGTAGGCGGTGCTCCACAAACCGAAGCATATCGGGCGCCGCCGCGAACCTCAAGCGACATCTGTGCGGCGCGGGATGCGGACGTCAGCGGCAGCGGCGGCGGGGATGGAGGGAGCCGAGGGGGGCGGCACGACGCGGCCCGGCTCAAGGCACGAATCCCACCACCTTCGCCGGGGTCAGCCCGAACGTGAAGCACAGGGACGCGGTGTTGCCCGCCCAGGTGTAGGACCGCGGCTGGCACGTCCCGTCGGCGGCGCAGGCCAGATCGAACGGCGAACCTTCGCCCGTCACGAACAGGTAGGCGCAGTCCTCCGGCCGCTGCTCCTTCGGAAGGGCCGTGCACTCCGCGCGCCAGGCATCCGCCGCGATTTCATAGTCCTTGGACCGGAACAGAAACCCGAAGACGCCGTCCGTCAGCTCGAAGCCGCCCGGACCCCCGCCGGGGACCATCGTTCCCTTCAGGCGCAGATCCTCCAGGGGCATCCAGCGCCGGCTGAGGCCCCGCAACTGCACCGGCACCTCGACCCGGCCGGCACGGGCCGTCAGCGCGCCGTCCTTCCGTTCCGCCGCCATGCGAATCGCCGGCCGGCAGTCGATGGGCGACGTCCACGACGGGTCGGCCAGCACCTCGCCCGACGGGCCGGACGGCGCGGGCTGGATGGGCGTCATCCACAGTTCAAAGGAACCGTCGCCCGACAGATCGGTGACGCCGGCATCCAGGGCCACCACGACCCGGCCCAGCAACCCCGCCAGCATGCCGTCCATCTGTTGGGAATAGAACGCCAGCCCGTTTTCCCCCAGCCCGTCGCCGGTGTAGTCGAAGCAGACGGCCTGGGCGGTCGCCCTGGGGCTGGGTGTCGCGGCGGCAGCCAGGACGCCCGCTGGCCCCCAGGCGTTCAGGGGTTCGGCACAGGGCGTGACGCACGCGCCGTTCGACGGGTCGCACAGCAGGCCGTCGCCGCAGGTCCCGCAGGTCCCGCCGCACCCGTCGTCGCCGCACACCCGGTCCCCGCAGGCGGGGCAGCACAGGACGGGGCAGGTTCCGGCATCGCACGCCGCGGTGTCCGATCCGTCGCACGCCTTGCAGGTGCCGCACGAACCGCCGCACCCGTCGTCGCCGCACATCTTCCCTTCGCAACCGCAGAGGAAGGGACAGGCCAGGTCCTCGCTGAGGTCGAAGGGGAAGGAACCCTCGATCCTGGGGGTGGACAATTCCAGCGAGGACGAGTCCACCCCGATACCGACGCCCCCACCCAAGGCGCGGAGCTGGCCGTACAGGCGGATCGCGGTCACCGCGACGTCGGCACAGGCCGGCGCGGCAGCCGTGTCCGGGATCCGCCGCGGGCTGACAACCACGCGCCGGGTCTTCAGTTCCTCGGCCACGTAGTCGCCGGCGGGCACTCCCAACAGGGCCGCGCACGTCCCGCCGACCGTCAGGACGGCCTGATCCACCGGGAGGCCGCCGGAGGCCGTTTCCCCGTCATCGACGGGATTCCGGACCGTGACGACCCGCAGGCGGCACCCATCGGCGTTGGTCAGCGCAACGTCGACGGCCCCGATGCACCCGTCCTCCGGAGTCCCGGGAGCCCGGCGCGCATGCAGACGGACGTCCGCAGCCGCGAACGGCAGGTCGACTTCCGGGCCCGACACGTCGGTGCTGTTCCGGAACAGTCGCAGCGTCCCCAGGACGGCCGCAGGCCCACAGGCTTGCAGCACGTCGGCCGGCGGGACGTCCGGCACGTCGCTCACGACCGCCTCGCGGGGGGCATCCACGTGATCGTAGGGGAACGTCCCGTCGTCCGTCAGCACATCCTGCGCCGGGTCCCCCGCCGGGGAACAGGCGATGGCCAACAACGTCGTCAGGATCGGTCCCAGGATCGGTCCCAGGATCGGTCCCAGGATGCGCCGCATCGTTCGTCTCCCCGGCGGTTGCCGTTCAGGGGTCGCGCCCACATGTCGGGTTCGGGCGAATTCTATCGAATCATCGCGAGGATTTCCCGGCCGTCCCCCCCACCGACGTCACGCAGCGCCCCACATCCGCAGGCCGGCCCAGCCCACCCAGGCCACCGCACCGCCGAACGCCGTTACGCGCACCCACGCATGGTCGCGCCAGGAACGGGCGATCCAGGTTTCGAAGGATTCCCCGGCGGGCCGGGAGGCGCGGGTGAACCGGAACGCCAGCAGGGTCACCAGCAGCCCGGCGAACGTCGCGGGACCGAACAGGTGCAGGGCGAAGGCGTCGCCGAGGTGCCCGTGGGCCGTCGCGCACCAGGAGCGGACCAGGCCGCACCCGGGGCAGTCGACGCCGGTCACGAAGCGGAAGGCGCACAGATTCGTGGTCTGCCCCAGATACGCGGGATCCAGGGCCACGACGGCGAGGATCGCGATCCACGCGACCAGGTGGAAGACGTCCAGACGCGCAGCCATGCGCCCCACGGCCTGTCGCGGGAAGGGCATCCTCAGTTCTTCTTCAGCGGAAGACCGTTCGAGTCCAGCATCTTGCCGGTGGCCACCAGGATCAGGTCGATGAGGGCCCAGATGCCGCAACCGCCCAGCGTCAGCAGCTTCACGACGCCCAGGCCGGTATGTCCCAGGTAGAACCGGTCGATCCCCAGGCCGCCCAGGAAGAACGACAGCAGCAGGACCGTCAGCCAATCCTTGTCGGAGAACAGCCCCGGAACGTCGGAGGCCGGGAACCACATGCCGCCGGATTCCTTCCGCAGCAGCGTGTTGCACTTCAGAGAGCCGTTCCGGACCATCATCTGGAGGTCCAGGACCGTGTGCGGACCGTCCTCGCTGCCCATCCGCTGGACGAAGAACGTATCGGTGGAGCTCATTCCAGATGTCCCGAAAGAGGTGCCTTGTCAGTAACAGCCCCCCTCGGGGATGTCAACGAACAGCCCTCAATCGCACCCGTTCCACGCGCATCGCATTGACGCCTCCGACCGCCCAATCGATACTCGCGCCTGCCTCCCGAATGCAGGCCCGGACATGACGACGAAGCGGTACGCGGGGTTGCTGGTTCTGACGCTGATGCTGGCGTGCGGACGCGACCTGACGCTGGACAAGGATCACGACGGCCTGACGGACGATCAGGAAACGGTGCTGGGCACCGATCCGGCCGATCCCGACACGGACGGGGACGGCATCCCGGACGGCCAGGACCCCGAGCCCCTGGGCGCGGGCCCGACGCTGACGCTGACCGCCAGCCCCGTATACATCGACACCGACCGGACCGGGTACCGGTGCGTGGACCTCGTGGCCCAGTTGACCGACAGCGGAACGGTGCTGGCGGACAAGGACGTGTGGTTCGCGGCCAGCAAGGGGGAACTGTCCCCGACGGTCTGGGGCGGCGACGGGACCTACCGGGCCACGATCTGCGCCGACGGCAGCGACGCCGTGCAGGTGTCCGTCCACTACCTGCAATATCTGCGCAGCGTCACCATCGGGTTCGACGTCACGATCCCGCAGCCGGGATTGAACACGCAGGCCGATCGGAAGGACCGGCGCCTGCAGGGCGAGTTGACGGTCTTCGCGGTCGTCGCCGCCAGCGTCGGCCTGCCGGACCAGTCGCCGCTGCCCTTCCCCGATGCCTATGTCCTGGTCCAGAAGAACGGCGCGACGGTCTTCAAGGGGACCACCGGCCCCCAGGGCAACGTGATCATCACCAACGTCGAACTGGTCGGGCCCGTGGACGTCACGGTCGGCGCCGAGGGGTACCGCTTCACGACCTATTTCGGCGTGGACGCGGCGCTGGTGTCGGTGGCGATGGTGCGGCTGGACCCGGTCCTTCCGCGGGACGCGGCCCGTGTCGGCAGCATCGAGGGGACCGTGTCGGGATTCGCCGGCGAGGGCGGCCTCCCCCCCATGCCCACCGACGGCGAACTCATCTTCAGCGACATCCGGCCCGTGCCGATCGCCATCGTGCAACTGGCCGTGAAGAACGTGCCCCTGTCGTCAATGAGCATGGGCAGCGTGCTGGAGCCGCCCACCGACCCCACCGACCCCTTCGCGTTGCCCGCCAACATGGTCGTCTATCAGCCGGGGAACGGCGACCTGGCGCGGACCTTCCGCATGGACAACGTCCCCGAGGGCCAGTACCTGCTGTTCGCCCTGGCCGGGTTGGCGAAGGGCGTGATCGACGCCATCAAGGATCCCTACAGGCTGGAAGTGCAGCCCCTGGCGCTGGCCATCCAGCGGATCTCGGTGACCGGCGGGCAGACGACGCACGTCACGACCACGCCGCTGATGCTGAACATCGATCTGCGGGCGGATCGGGACGGCGACGGGCAGCCCGATGACGACACCGTCGCGGTGTCCCTGGGCCAGCCTCCGACCGACCCGATGACGGGCACGACCCTGCCGAACCGCCTGGTGATGCCCGTCATGGACGCCGGGGGCGAGGGCTTCGTGTTCGTCGCGATCGACGGGTCGTACAACAACACGCCCGGATTCGTGGGACCCGCCCACATCCGGTTCCCCCCCGACGACGATCCGGTGATCCAGGCCCTGGGAATCCCGTACCTGAACCGGCTGGCGGTGGGCCTGGCCGGCCGCGCGACCTACTTCGGCGCCGATCCACCCGGGATTTCGACGCCGGTGCTGCCCCAGGTCGCGGCCGGCGAATCCGTGACCTTCGACTCATGGCTGGACCTGCCCCAGCCTGCGCACCCTGCGCAGCCGAAGGCAGGCGTGCCGGGTGCGCCGCCCCTGGACACCGTATCCAGCGAGCCGTTCACCGGCCACCTGGAGTGGAAGCCGGTCACCTTCCCGCGGACCCCCGACCTGTACGCGCTGCGCCTGAACTACATGACCAGCGCGCCGCGGAACCTGCTGCTGGAAAGCCAGGTGCCGGAGGCGGCGAACAAGGGCTCCCTGGGAGGTGCGAAGTCGCATTGCCTGTGGGAACTGTTCGTGCCGGCCACCATGACCTCCGTGGACCTCCCGGTGTTCCCCGCCGATGCCCCGACGCGGCCCCTCCTGGCCAATCCGTCACCGACCGTGTCGCCCACCGACGACACGCCCGAACCGCCCCAGCACTATGCCGCGACCACGCTCGAAGTCGAACTGAACGCCTACCTCCTGGGGGCGCGGGACAAGACCTTCGCCTACAACCAGGACTTCCTGTACAGCGACGTCAACCTCCACTGCTCGGTCGTGTCCCAGGATTCCTTCGTCGTGACGGCGGCGCCCTAGCATCGAAAATGGGGACAGACACCATTTCCTGGCGATCGACGGGGTTCGTCCACGTCCACGTCGACGTCCACCTGCACGTCCACGTCGATGTCCACGGGAAGAGTGGGGATGGGAAAATGGGGACAGACACCGATTTCGCGAAAATGGTGTCTGTCCCCATTTCCGGAGCGGACGGAGTCATGCCTTCGAGGCGAGAGAGGCTTCAGGAATGTGCGGGGGTCTGAGCGAAGCGGCCTAGAACACGACGTCGAGGGAGGAGCGGTCGCCGTTCTTCATCACTTCCGCGCGGGACTTGACCTGCGGGAGGATGTTGTTGCAGAAGAACGTCGCGGACTGCAGTTTGCCCCAGTAGAACTTGGCTTCGGGGTTGTCGTTGACCAGCTTCTTCTTTTCGGTCATGCCCGTCGCGTTGTTCTCCTGGTACAGCTTGGTCAGGGCCGCGTCGGCCACGACCGCCTCGTTGACCAGGCCGTAGGCGGCGATCACGTCGCCGAATGACTCGAGCAGCGGGTAGGCCACCAGCATCAAGTACTGGGGGTCCTGCATGGCGATGCCCATCATCTTCATGGTGACTTCGGCCAGCACGTTCTTGGCTTCGCCCAGCTTGGTCGCCAGCTTGCCGACGGTCGGGTGCATCTTGTACTTGTCGGTGAACATCCCGACTTCCTTCAGGTAGCCGCTGAAGATCTGCATCGACTTCATCGGGATCTTGCGGCCGGCCAGGTCCATCGCCTGGATGCCGTTGGTGCCTTCATAGATCGGGGCGATGCGGGCGTCACGGAAGTTCTGCTCGACCGGGTACTCGCTGCAGTAGCCGTAGCCGCCGTACGTCTGGATGGCCAGGTCGCAGGCCTTCACGCCCATGTCCGACCCGTACGCCTTGCAGATCGGGGTCATCAGCTCGACGTAGCCGTTGTACTTCTCGCGCTCGGCCGGGTCCTCGGAGGCGCGGGCCATGTCCGCATACCACGCCGAGGTGTACAGCAGGACGCGCAGGCCCTCGACGACCGACTTCTGCCACAGCAGCATGCGGCGGACGTCGGCGTGCTCGATGATCGCGACCTTGGGGGCCTTGGGATCCTTCATGGCCAGGATGCTGGAGCCCTGGAGGCGCTCCTGGGCATAGGCCTTGGCGGCTTCGTAGGACGCGCCGGCGGCGCCCAGGCCCTGGACGCCGACCATGATGCGGGCTTCGTTCATCATGTGGAACATGATCTTCATGCCTTCGAGCTCGGCCCCGAGGATCTCGCCTTCGCAGGCGTTGTCTTCGCCGAAGTTCATGACGCACGTGGGCGAACCCTTGATGCCCATCTTGTGCTCGATGCGGCCGACCTTGACGTCATTGAACCCGAGGACCTTGCCGGACTCGTCGACGCGGTGCTTCGGGACCAGGAACAGCGACAGGCCCTTCGTGCCCGCGGGGGCGTCGGGGGTGCGGGCGAGGACCGCGTGGATCACGTTGTCGCACAGGTTGTGATCGCCACCGGTGATGAAGATCTTGGTGCCCTGGATCAGGTACTTGCCGTTCGGCAGCTTTTCCGCGGTCGCCTTGTTGGCGCCGACGTCCGAGCCCGCGCCGGCTTCCGTCAGGCACATGGTGCCGGACCACTTGCCTTCCAGCATCGCCGGGGCGTACTTGGTCTTCATTTCGGCGGTGCCGAAGTCGTTCAGCAGGCTCAGCACGCCTTCGGTCAGGCCGGCGGTCAGCGAGAAGCCGACGCACGCGCCAATGAAGAATTCATGGATGACCTGGCCCATGACCCACGGGAGGCCCTGGCCGCCGATTTCCTGGGACTGGATCGCGCCCAGCCAGCCGTTGTCCGACAGGCGCTTCCACGCGTTCTTGAAGGGGTCGGGCAGCGTCACGACGCCGTCCTCGAACTTCGCGCCGACCTGGTCGGAAATCTCGTTCATCGGGGCGATGACGTCGCGGGCCAGCTTGTAGGCCTCGATCATCAGCGCATCGTAGTCGTCCTTCCCATAGTCCTTGAACATGGGCAACTTCTGCAGGTCCTGCAGCTTGAGCACTTCGAACAGCAGGAAACGGATGTCGCGAAGGTCGGCAACGTAAACCATGGGTAGTACCTCCATAAAGATAGGCTAGACCTGCGCCAAGACTAGGAGGCTCGGCAATGCTCTGTCAAGAGGTTTTTCCGGACCAAGGCGCACCGCGTCAATCTGGAATGGCCCGAGTCGACTCCGCCTCCGGCGAGGGATTGCGACGCAATCCGCTCGCCTCCATCTGCGTGCTCGGGCGGCTCCAAATGCCCGGGCGGCCCGGTTCTGGACTGGATGGAGGGCCGAAAAAGGCCGCGCGCCCGACCGGAGTTGACTTGGGACGGGCGCATGCGTTAGGAGTCCCCGGGGGCCAGCCCCGGCACGGAGGGTCGATGAGCATTTCCCAGCAACTGCGCGAGGACATGGTCCACGGATCGTGGATCCGCAAGATGTTCGAGGAGGGCCTTCGGCTGAAGGCCATCCACGGCACGGACAACGTCTATGACTTCACGCTGGGCAACCCGTACGTGGACCCGCCGCCGGAATTCTTCGCGGCGCTGGAGAAGGTCGTCCACGAGGAGCGCCACGGCATCCACGCCTACATGCAGAACAGCGGCTTCCCGGAAGTCCGGGCCCGGGTGGCGACGGACCTGGCGGCCGAACTGGACGTGCCCTTCCTGCCGGCCCACGTGGTGATGACGGTCGGCGCCGCCGGGGCCCTGAACGTCCTGTTGAAGTCCATGCTGGACCCGGGGGACGAGGTCGTTCTGGTCGCGCCCTTCTTCCCCGAGTATGCGTTCTACATCCGCAACCACAGCGGGACGCCGGTGGTGTCCCGGGCCGACGCGACGTTCCTGCCCGACCTCGCGGACCTGGATCGCCTGATCGGGCCTCGCACGCGCGCCATGATCCTCAACAGCCCCTGCAACCCCAGCGGCCGCGTGGTGACCGCCGAGGTCCTCCAGGGCCTGGGCGACCTGCTGCGGCGCAAGTCGGCGGAAAACGGCCGGACCATCTACCTGCTGTCCGACGAGCCCTACCGCAAGCTGATCTTCGACGGCCGGACGTTCCCCAGCCCGTTCCACCACTACGAGCACACGATCCTCGCGACGTCGCACTCGAAGGACCTGTCCCTGGCCGGCGAGCGCATCGGCTATCTGGCCATCGGGCCGGACTGCGAGGACGCGGGGGACATTTTCGCGGCGGCGACCTTCTGCACCCGGACGCTGGGCTACGTGAACGCGCCGGCGATCATGCAGCGGGTGCTGCTGCACCTGGGGCCGTACCAGCCGAACGTGCCCATCTACCAGCGCAAGCGCGACCGCCTGTTTTCGGCGCTGACGGCCATGGGCTACGACATCGTCAAGCCCGAGGGCACGTTCTTCATGTTCCCGAAGTCGCCCCTGCCGGACGACACGAAGTGGCTGGAGGTCCTGGCGGCCGAGCGCGTGCTGGTCACGCCGGGGACGGGCTTCGCGTACCCGGGCTACTTCCGGATTTCGTTCGCGGTGGATGACGCGGTGATCGAGCGTTCCCTGCCGGGGTTCGAGCGGGCGCTGAAGTCGTTGCGGTGAGGCCGGGGGGCGTCAGGCGGCGGCGCGGGCGTTCAGGAAGCCTTCCATCGCGACCCGGTCCCGCGGGAACAGGTGCTTGAAGCGCACCAGCACGCGACTGCGGCCGGCGTCGCCCACGACACCCACGATTTCCGCCAGCGTCTTGATGGAATCGCCCGACGGCAGGTCGAAGCCCAGCCAGGCGTACCGGCCCGGAGGCACCTGGTCGCAGGCCAGTTCCATGCCGTGCGGTCCCAGGCGGGTCGCCACGGCGCCGGAGGGCGCGCCCTCGGCCGTGAACTCCCGGATCGGAATCGTCGCATCCACCATGCCCCAACTGATCGCTTCGATCGGCATCGCAGCCCTCCGTGCAGCGGCGCGCCTTGCGCCGTGAGGTGAGTCTAGGTTGGCTGCGATCGCGACGCCAAGTTCGCGACATGCGGGATTCGTGGAAGCAGGATCGGCGAGGCCCGGGGACGGTTCAGATCACGGGCGGTTCGCACCCCATCGGGACAGGCTCGGCATCGATCACGACGGAACCGGAACCGGCCGCCAGGTCGATCATTCCGCTCCACACGATCGCGGGGGATGCGACGTCGTCGGTGACGTCCCGGGCCAGCGTCAGCGGGATCACGGCGGCGGCAAACGGGCTGGCCGCGACCTGGAAGTCGTAGACGCACGAGCACCGGCAGCGCAGGCCGCCCTCCTGGGGAGCGTCGGTTTCGGTGGCGGTGCATCCCTGGGTCGTGCACGACAGGTCCATCGAGTGCAGACCGCAGCAGTTCAGCGTCACGCGGGTGTTCGTCACGGTCAGGGTCTGCGTGCCCGGCTCGTAGGCCCACCGCAACACTTCCGCGTCGCAGTAGGCCGGGGTGGGCACGGGCTCGGCGGCCTGGAGGGTCACCCGCGTGAACCCGCCACAGTCGCTGACCTGGTCCGTGACGGACGCGAGGGTCAACGGTTCCGGTTCGCCCGTGTCGCCGCCGCACCCGCAGGCCAGGATCGCCAGGGTCGTCAGGACGCATGCAGGAAGTGTCGGGCGCATGGCGGTCGCCTCCGTGTTGGACACCATTCTACTCGCCCCCGACCCGAGGTGCCACGGGGGGGGAGAGCGTCCGGAATTCCGCGAAAAGGAAGGGCCGGGGCCGTACGACCGCGCCCACAACCACACCTCTGGCGGTGGAGGTCGGCCTCTGGTATGCTTCCGCCCGAGTTCTTGGAGGAGCCGGAAGGCCCATGGAGCAGGAAGCCCGCACCCGCTGTTACAAGTGTGGCGAGGAACTCGTCTTCGAGGTCAAGATCGGGCGGCGCGACACGTGCCCGAACTGCTACTCGTACCTGCACGCCTGTTTCAACTGCGAGTATTGGAATCCCGACGTGCACAACCAGTGCACGGAAAACCAGGGCGAGTTCATCCGCGACCGCGCGGAGGGAAACTTCTGCCTGTATTTCACGTTCAAGGGCACGAAGGACACGGGCGACGAGGAAGCGAACAAGGCCAAGGAACGCATGCAGGCGATGTTCGGCGGCGGTCCTGTCAAGACGACCCCGCGTTCGGCCGACGAGGCGAAGGCCCGCCTGGACGCCCTGTTCGGTCCGCCGAAGAAGCGCTGATCCCTCGCGGCGCCTGCCACGGGCCCGGAGTCCCATGAGCCAGTCCCGCATCCTGGTCGATCGCGATATTCCCTGGGGCATCGAAGCGTTCGAAGGGCTTGGCGACGTGGTCCCTTACGACGCCGCGGACCTGCGGAAGGACCCGTCGATCCTGGCAGAGGCCGACGTGCTGGCCTGCCGATCCGTGACGCGGGTGGACGCCGCCCTCCTGGCCGCGGCGCCGCGCCTGAAGGCCGTCGCGACGCCGGTCGTGGGACTGGACCACGTGATCTGCGAGGACATGCGGGCCGCCCAGCGCCAGCGCGGCCACACGATCCAGGTCTTTTCCGCGCCCGGCTCCACGGCGGCGGGAGTGGCCGACTGGGTTGTCGCCGCCATCCTGCACTCCCTTGTTCCTCCCGAGCGCGCAGGCGACCGAGCCGTCAGGCGAAGGGATGGGTTTCCGCAGGAAACTCTCGCCGCAGCCGAAGCCGACTCGGGACGATCCAACCCTTACGACGCGGACCCGCGGTCCCTGAAGGTCGGCATCTGGGGCTTCGGGAACTGCGGCCGTGCCCTGGCGGCCCGGCTGGCGCGACTGGGCATGACGTTCGTCGCGTACGATCCGCCGAAGGAGTCCCAGACCGCCGGGGCGTTCCTGTCCGCGGACCTCGAAGACCTGTGGACGTGCGACGTGGTGTCCCTGCACGTGCCGTTGACGAACCCCGGCGACAGCCGCTGGCCCACCCGGGGGATGGTGGACGGGACGGTCTTCGACGCGCTGGCCACGGGCGGCGTTCGACTGCTGTGCAACACGTCCCGGGGCGCCGTGCTCCAGGACGCCGGCCTGCGGGACCGCCTGTCCGCGGGCGACGGGCCGGCCCTGGCCCTGGACGTCTACGAGGACGAACCGACCCCGGACCCCGCGATCGTCGCCGGAACGCGCATCGCGACCGCCCATGTCGCCGGTTCGGTCCTGGAGGGACGCCGGAAGGCCGTCGCCAAGGTCCGCGACGAGGTGCGGCGCACCCTCCGCCTGCCCGGCCCCCCCTTCCCGGCCGAGCCGTCGGGCGGGTTCGACCGACCGCCGCCGTTCGCCGTGCCCACGCGTCCACAACTGGCCGACGTCCGGGACGGGATCCGGGCCGCCGTGCCCCTGGACGAATGGACGCGCACGTTCCGGGACGCCTACCTTCCAGCCCCCCCCGCGCAACGCGCCGCGGCCTTTGAAGCCGCCCGCCGGGGGGGATTGCGACGCGAGATTCGATGGGGCCGGCTGCGCCTCCCCGATTGACTTCTGCAAGCGACTGCCGGAAAATGATCGCGCCCGTACCACGTGCAGGTGCGATCGTGAGGAAGGCCTGTTCCAGCTGCAAGATCGACCTGGATCCGCAGTATCTCTTCTGCCCGGAATGCGGCTCGACCCTGGACAACGTCCCGGACCCGGCCCCGGGGGCCGATTCCGCTCCGTTGGACGTGGCGCCCAGCACTCTGGACGCCTCGGGTGCGCCGTCGTCGATGCGCCCCCGTCCCGGGCCTGCGTCGTCCGTGCAGGCGCGTTCCGGGGGGGGCAGGTTCCGCATCGTCCGGCTGGCACGCGGCGGCGGCAGCGCGACACCGTTCGACATCCCGGATGCCGGCCTGGCGCTGGGCCATGACGCGGGTGGACTGTCCTTCCCGGACGACGACACCGTGTCACCGCGACACGCCCTGGTCGTCCCCTCCGGCGACCACGTCGAGGTCCAGGATCTGGGCAGCCTGAACGGGCTGTACCTGCGCATCTCGGATTCCCATCCCCTGTCCGAGGGGGATTGCTTCGTGTGCGGCGATTCGGTCTTCCGGGCCTCCCTGGTTCCCGGGACGTTCCCGCCGGCCGAGTTCAAGCTGTACGCCGCCCCGGCGGAAAAGCCCGTGATGGCGACGCTGACCCGGATCCTGTCGGACGGCCGGGATGGCGAGGTGCACGCGATCCGGACGCTGCCGTTCGTGATCGGCCGCGAGGAAGGCGACGTGAAACTGGGCGGCGACCGCTTCCTGTCGCGCCGCCATGCCGCGGTCCAGGCCGGTCCGTCCGGGCTGGTCCTGGTCGACCAGAAGAGCCGCAACGGGACCTACGTTCGCCGCCTGGGCTCGCTGCACCTGCATGCGGGCGACATTTTCCTGATTGGGCGTCAATTGCTGCGCGTGGAGGCCGTAACCCCGTGATCGAAACTGCCGTCTTGACGGCTTCTCCCCGATTCGCGATGCCTCCCATGCCTGCCGTTGGAACAGTGGAACCTACTTGAAACACCGAGGAAACCCGTGCCGAAACGAATTCTTGTATCCGTTGACCCCTACGAGGCTCGTGCCGCCCTCCTGGAGGGGGACAGCCTCGCGAATGTCGAACTCGAAAGCGCATCGTCCAGCAAGCGCAAGGGCAACGTCTATCGCGGCCGGGTGACTTCGGTCGAACCCAGCATCGACGCGGCCTTCGTGGACTACGGCGCGGCCAAGGACGGTTTCCTGCCGTTCGACGAGGTCGCGACGAAGTCCCTGGCGAACCTGACCGGCCAGGGCCGCGCCACCAATCGATCCGGCCTGAAGTCCGGCGACTGGGTGCTGGTGCAGGTGACGAAGGAGGAGGTGGGCAAGAAGGGCGCCTCCCTGACCATGCACGTCTCCCTCCCGGGCCGGTTCGTCGTGCTGATGCCGTTCTCGGACCGCACCGGCATTTCGCGCAAGCTGGGCGGCGAGGAGCGGGCCCGTCTGCGATCCCTGGCGCAGCAACTGGTGATTCCCGAGGGCTACGGCTGCATCGTGCGGACCGTCGGCGAGGACGAACACCTCGAAGACCTCCAGGCCGACCTGGATCAGCAGGTGGCGGCCTGGGAATCCATCGTGCAGAACTTCCAGGACCGGCAGGGCGCGGGCGAAGTCCACGTCGAAGCCGGCCTGGCGCTGCGGTTCGTCCGCGACTACATGACGTCGGACGTCGGCGAGGTGATCGTCGAGGACGAAACGTCGTACCGCGAACTGGCCCAGTTCCTGGAATCGCGGATGCCCCAGCGGCGGGCGCTGCTGAAGCGCTATTCCGGCGACATGCCCCTGTTCCTGCGCTACGGCGTGGAACGCCAGATCGAGGCACTGCTGACCAACAAGGTCGTGCTGCCGTCCGGCGGCAGCATCATCATCGGCCAGACCGAGGCCCTCGTGGCCATCGACGTGAACTCGGGCCGCATGAAGTCCCGGGACATCGAGGACACGGCCTTCCGGGTGAACCTGGAGGCGGCCCGGGAAATCGCCCGCCAGGTGGTCCTGCGCGACCTGGGCGGCATCCTGATCGTCGACTTCATCGACATGGAGTCGGAAGCCCACAAGCGCGCCGTCGAGGAGGAACTGAAGGCCGGCCTGAAGTGGGACAAGGCGCGCCTGACGTTCACGCACATCCAGGAGTTCGGCCTGCTGGCGTTCAGCCGGCAGCGCCTGCGCCAGTCGGTGGACTCGGGCATCACCCTGCCCTGCCCCACCTGCGCCGGCTCGGGCCGCGTGCGGTCGCCGAACCTGCTGGCGATGTCCGCCCTGCGGAAGATCCGCGAGCGGCTGGCCACGCAGGGCAACCGCGCGGCGTTCGTCGAGGTCACGGTCCCGGTCGAGGTGGGCAACTTCCTCAACAACCGCAAGCGCGAGGCCCTGACCTCCCTGGAGCGGAAGTTCGACGTGCTGATCGACGTGATCGGCGACCCGGACGCGCTGCCCGACGACCTGAAGTTGACGGTCCTGGGGGACGTGCCGCAGGGACGCAAGTCGATCCTGGGGTACGAGGAATCCGAGGACACGGGCGAGGGAGCCCCGGCCGAGGCCGACGAGGACCAGGGCGCCCCGGCGTCCGGCCCCGTCGTCCGCCCCATGGCGACGACCTATCCGGCCGCATCCCCGGGGAAGGGCCGCTCGCTGTTCCGCGGCCTGATCAGCAAGTTCCTGGGCCTGGAGGAAATGGCGGAAGTGCCTCCCCCGGCCCCCGAGCCGGCCCGTCGGGACACGGCGCCCCAGGCGCCCTACATGCCCCCGCGCCGGGAAGCAGCTCCCGCGGCGCCCCCGCCGCCCCCGATGCCCCCGCGTCGGGCCGCCCCCCCGGCGCCCGAGCCGGCCCCGGCGCCCAGGGCGCCCGCCGCACCC
>CAINDP010000267.1 GCA_903847405.1 uncultured Myxococcales bacterium
AGGCGTCCACGCGACCAGCCTCCCCGTGGCCACGCTGCAGGAATTCGCGGACTTCGACATCGCCGTCGTCGGGGAAGGCGAAGCCCCCCTGCGGGATCTGGTGCGGTGTGACGGGGCGCAGGACCGGCTGCCGTCCATCGAGGGGATCGCCTTCCGGGTCGACGGGGAAATCCTTCTGACGCCGCCCCGCCGGGACACGATCGACCTGAACGAACTGCCCCCGCCCGCGTGGAGCCTGTTCGACCTTTCGAGGTATCGCGGCCTGGCCTTCGGACACCGGACGAAGGTCGGCGGGGATCGGGAGTTCACGGTCGAATTGACCCGGGGCTGTCCGGGCCGCTGCAAGTTCTGCAGCCATTCCATCCGGTACGACCAGCGCAACCGGAAGGCCGTCCCCCGGGTCCTCCAGGAAATCGAGGGGCTCATCGAACGCTTCGGCGCCCAGCGGCTGGTCTTCTACTCGGACACCTTCACGCTGGACCGCGCCTACGTGCAGTCCCTGTGCGAAGGCCTGATCGCCGGCGGCCTGGCCACGCGCGTTTCCTGGGCCTGCTGGACCCGCGTGGACCGGATCGATCCCGAACTGGCGCGGCTGATGAAGGCGGCGGGATGCAACTCGATCAGCCTGGGCTTCGAGTCGGGCTCGCCGAGGATCCTGCGGTCGGTGCACAAGGAGTACGACCTCGATTCCGCCATCCGGAACCTGGAAGGCATCCGGCGGGCCGGGATCTGGGTGATGTCGAACTTCATGATCGGCTTTCCCGACGAGACCCGCGCCGACGTGATGCAGACCATCCGGCTGGCCCTGCGCCTGAACCTGGACGCAGCGTCGTTCGGGGTCCTCATCCCGTTCCCCGGTGCGGAAATCACGCGCGAACTGAACGCGCCGGGCGAACGACGGATCACCAGCACGGACTGGAAGCGGTACGACAGCCACAGCGGGGCGGGCCTGATCCGCAGGAAGCACCTGTCGACCCGCGAACTGCTGTTCTTCGTCCACTGGGCCAACGCGCGGTTCTGGCTGCGCCCGGGGCGTCTGCCCGCGCTGTTCCGGTACCTGGACGCGTCGTCGATCGCGGGCCACGGGATCCGGCTGGTGCGCGAACTGCTGGGACGGCGGTGATCTGCCGGCCGGCGTGATACCATCGCCCCGCATCGGCATCACAGCGAACGGACGTGCACCGCCCCCTGGGGAGGCAACCATGCCCGGATTGTGGGACATCGCCTATCGTGGGGTCGTCCTCCTGGTCAACCGGATCCACTGCCTTCCCGTGCTGCTGGTCCTGCTGTTCGCCCTGGGCCTGGTCGGCGACCCGGGCATCCTGGTGATCCTGGCGGGGGGCGTGGCGCTGGGGTGGGTCGCCCTCCGGTGGCGCCGGGTCCGGGAACCGGTCGATGCGCTGCTCCTGCGGGCGGGCCGCGTCCGCCTGTTCCGCGGCGCGGCATGGCTGGGGCGCGCACTGGTGGCCGTCCTGGCGATCGCGATCACGCTGGTTTCCCTGGCCGTGCTGTCGGCCTTCCTGTTTTCCGACGTGTGCGCGGCCGTGCTGCTGTCGATGAGCCTGGCCCTGTGGGTGATCCTGGTGCCGGCACGTTGCTGGCGCCACCAGCGGGTCGCGGCCGTCGGCGCCCTCCTGGTCGCCTGGGCGGCTTCGTTCGTGTATCTCGCCGCCCGCTTCACCCTGCTGTACGACCCGCTGGCCGACACCCTCCTGGTGATCCTGGTCGCAGCACCCCTCGCCGTCGTCGCCGTCTGCATCCACATGCTGGTCCATCGCCGGCCCCTGGCAACGCTGGTCACGCACCGCTGGGGAGCCTGGGCCAGCACCTCGTACCTCCTGATGTTCACGCAGATCTTCGCCTTCGGCCTGACCTACGACACCTCCCACGCTTCGGCCATCCTGCAGCAGGAAGGGGTGTCCGCGATCGCGACCTACGAGGGCGCGACGCCGTTCAAGCGACGGACGGGCCTGGTCGTCAACCTGGTGACGGAGGCGTGCCGGAAGGACCGGTACCTGGTGGGGTACTTCATGACCTCCGGGGGCCTGCCCACCATCGCCCTGGACGCGCTGACCGGGGAGGTCACGACGCTGCCGGTCGTCGGCGACTCGTCCGAAAGCTTCCTGAACCTGTGCGCGCGCGACCAGGTCCTGGTGGGCTCCGCAAACCGGCTGGTCCTGCTGGAGGAGCGCGATCGGGACTACGTCATCCGGGACGAGGTGGCGTTCGACGGCGGCCAGGACTACGTCCGCCGGATCGCGGCCGACCCCGTGACGAACCGCGCCTGGGTGTCCGTCTGGGACCCGCGGGCCGGACGCGGCGTGGTCCACCAGGTGACGATCGTCGACGACCGCATCGTGCTGGGCGCACCCATCCAGGCCGGGCTGTTCGTTCCCTGGGGCGACACGGCGTTCACCTTGAAGGACGGCATGCTCCAGAAAGTGCAGGACGGGCGCGTCGTGGCCGAAACCCGCCGGGGGGACAGCCCGAAATTCACGCGCCTGGCCTACAGCCCCCAGCACGAACTGCTGTACCTGATCAACGGCGTGGGCGGGTTCTTTTCGGGCACGATGGAAATCATCGACGCCCGGACGCTGCAGCGACGGAAGACCGTGGAACTGCGGAAGGGGATCCGCTTCTTCGGGTACAACCGTCGGTACGACCTGCTGCTGGTCGCCAACTACACCACCGGCGAGTTGTACGTCGTGGACCCGATCGACGGCGGCCTCCTGCAGACGCTGCAGTTCAGCGGGCGCCTGCGCACCATCCAGTTCTCGGACGATGACGAACGCGCGCTGGTGGCCTGCGCTGCGGGCCTGTTCCGCATCGACATGGCGACCGTGGCCCGGACCGCGAATCGACACCCCGCGCCGCCCTGATCCGTGCCGGTACCGAAGCGGTGCGCGGGCACCCGTCTTCCCCCTTGCCAACCTCCCGGCCTTTGTCTAGGTTGGGCACCTGGCCACCAATGGAAGGTTGTCCCGTGACGACGGTCGTCGGGTTCCTGCGTCCCTTCCGGAATGCCGTTCTGGCCCTGACCCTCCTGGCCGCCGTTTCCGGCTGCCAGGGAACCGGGGATCCCGCGGACGACGACGTCGGCGCCGGCACGCTGTCCGCGATGGCGGGGCACCTCACCCTGCTGAACCAGGAACTCCTGCCCGCGTCCCTGGACGTCGACGGGACCGCGGCCGCGGCGTTGCAGGGCGGCCTGCGCAGCGCCCTGGAAGCGGTCAATCCCTGCGAAGGGTACGACCCGTTCAACTGCCAACCGGTGCTGCTGCGGTACTACCTCGCGGCCACCCGGGTGCTGGTGGCGTCGATGTTCGTGACCCTGCTGGCCGAGGTGGTGGACCGCATCATCGAGCACGAAACCGATTTCGCCGACGGGTCCACCGGCGCCATCACCGTGGGAAACCGGACGATCGCCTGGTCCCGGGCCAGCGCGTCGAACTACTCGCTGCTGGTGAAGGACGGCGGCCAACCGGTGTTCCACGTGGCCGTGGAGGACTGGACCACGACGATCCGCGCGGACCTGGACCTGCTGCTGGAAGGCGGCCCGGGAGGCCGGATGGAAATCGCCTTCCGGTTCGTGGACCTGCACACCTGGAACATCGAGGCGACGATCGTCGGACAGCCCTGCAGGCCCGACGACGTTCGTGCCCCGCGCAACTTCCGGCTGGCGATCCGGCGGGAGGCGGGTCTGTGGAAAGGCAAGGCCCTCACCTACCATCCGTTCTTCGCCGAAGCCGCCCCGACGTGCGACACCTTGGAAACGGCGGATACGTCGATGAACCTGTACACGGACTTCGTCGGCGACCACGCGGCCGCCAAGGCGAACATCTACTTCCTGCGGCGGGACAAGGACGCGCTGGACGACATTTCCGGGTACGGCATGGACGCGCTGTGCGTCAACCATCCGGAGATCCTGGGCGGCAACGCCTGTTCCGGGGCGGGCGGCCAGGTCTTCCCGTCCAGTTACACGAACCCGTTCTGCAACCCCGCGGCAACCGACATCGCGCACTGGGGGGATTCGTGCCAGAGGATTTCCGCCGGGGTCGCCGACGGCACGTTCGGGCCCGCAACGGACTGGACCCTGCCCTCGGACTTCCACCGAATGGCGATCACGCTCCCCGCCAGCCTGTGACTGCCGCGGGTTGCTGCTAGCGATCCCGGTGCACCGCCAGGTCCACCAACCCCCGCAAAACCGCGCCGGCAGGAAGGTCGGCGAAGGGCGCCACGGCGTCGATCGCCAGGACCGCCCACTCGTCCGCCCGCCGGCGCGCCCCGTCGATCCCCAGGACCCGTGCCAGGCTGGGCACCTGGCGTGCCGCGTCCTTCCCGGGCGACTTGCCCAGGGACTCGCGGCTGCCCGTGGCGTCCAGCACGTCGTCGACGGCCTGGAACGCCATCCCCAGGGCACGGCCATAGCGTCGCAGCGCATCCACCTGCGCCGCCGAGCCGCCCCCCAGGATGGCCCCGATGGCGACCGACGCCCCCAGCAGCGCCGCGGTCTTGCCGGCGTGGATCGCCTCGACGTCCGCCTGGGTCACCGGCTGCCCGGTCCCGTCGATGTCCCGTTGC
>CAINDP010000268.1 GCA_903847405.1 uncultured Myxococcales bacterium
CGCGTCCAGTGCGTGCGCTGCCACTACGTGGGCAACACGGTGGGCGCCCCCGAGTCGCGCCGGTACAAGCAGTACCAGGAAAGCGTCCACGGCAGGCTGGCCGCGTCCGGCGACGCCCGCGCGCCGCTGTGCCAGGACTGCCACGGCACCCACGAGGTCCGCCCGGCCGACGATCCCACCTCCCGCGTGCACCGGCGAAACATCCCGGACGACTGCGGCCGCTGCCACGAAAAGTCCAAGGTGGAGTACGGCGAAGGGCTGCACGGCCAGCAGGTCGCCAAGGGCAACCTGGACGCCCCGGTCTGCACCGACTGCCACTCCGAGCACGAAATCCTGCGCCACTCGGACCCCGATTCGAAGACGTTCGCGACCCACATCCCCGAGGCCTGCGGCCGCTGCCACGAGGATCAGCAGGTCATGGACCGCTACGGCCTGAACGCGAAGAACGTCGCCACGTTCAAGTCGTCGTTCCACGGCGTGGCCCTGAAGTTCGGCATCACCCGGGTCGCGAACTGCACGTCGTGCCACGAAAACCACCGGATCCTGCCGCCCGAGGACCCGCGGTCCACGGTCAGCCCCCAGCGCGTGCCCGAAACCTGCGGCCAGGCCGAGTGCCACCCCGGCGCCTCGGCGAACTTCGCCCGGGGCAAGATGCACGTGTCGTCCCACGAAAAGTCGGCCGGGTCCATCTACTGGATCGCCCGGGCCTTCATGATCCTGACGATTTCCGTGATGGCGGGCCTGGTCCTGCACATCAGCCTGGACCTGATGCGGCGCTTCCTGAACCGCCGCCGGAAGGGGAAGGGGAAGGGCGAGGCGCACCACCACGCCCAGCCCGGGTCGCGCCTGGCGGAAATCCTGGCCACGCCGGTCCGGCGCCTGGACCTGTTCGTGCGCATCCAGCACGCCAACATGGCCATCGCCTGCATTTTCCTGATCTTCACGGGCATCCCGGTGAAGTTCCACGAGTCGGCCTGGGCCGCCAGCCTGATGTCCGTCATCGGCGGCCTGGAGGTCACCAGCTTCATCCACCGCCTGGCCGCGACGCAGTTGATCGCGGTATCGCTGGTCCACCTGTTCTACATCGCGTTCACCCGCCCGGGGCGCTACAACTTCTGGAACATGCTGCCCGGTCCCAGCGACCTGGAAGACGTGTTCCACAACTTCAAGTACTTCTTTGGGTTCCAGAAGGACAAGCCCCGCTTCCCGCGCTTCTCCTACCTGGAAAAGTTCGACTACTGGGCCGTGTACTGGGGCTGTGTCGTGATGATCCTGACCGGCGCGGTGCTGTGGTTCGAAACCGACGCGATGCGCTTCATTCCCAAGGAGTGGGTGGACATCGCCAAGGAAATGCACTCGGACGAGGCGATGCTGGCCACCCTGGCCATCGTCATCTGGCACATGTTCAACGCCCATCTGAACCCGGACAAGTTCCCGATGAACAAGGTCTTCTGGAACGGCTGGACCAACATCGGCGAGCTGATGGAAGAGCATCCCAAGGAGTTGATCTCCCTGCTGAGGAAGGGGCGCGTTGATCGCAAGTTGCTGGAGGAGATCGCGGACCGGGAGCCCACCGCCGCCGTGGTGCTGGTGGAGGCTTTCGGCGCCGAGGAAGCGGCCCGGCGGGTCACCGGGGAGGAAGACTGACATGAACAGCACCAAGGGAACCGTCCGCACCTGGGTCGTGGGGCACTGGAAGGTGCTGGTCGCCGTCGGCGGCATCGCCCTGGGCCTGTACGCCGTCATGATCACCGCGGGGTACTTCCTTTCGCGCTCGACGGGCTTCTGTTCGACCTGCCACTACGAGCAGCCCTTCGTGAAGGAATGGAAGGACTCGGCCCACGCCGACGTGCCGTGCTGGCAGTGCCACAACGCGGACACCGTGTCCGGCACGATCGCCCAGCAGACCCACAACATCTGGAACACCGCGAAGTACTTCGTGGGCGCCTACACCTACACGCCGCGCGCCGAGGTTTCGGACGGGTCCTGCCTGAAGTCCGGCTGCCACGAGGGCCGGGCGCTGGCGGGCCCCGTGAAGTTCGAAAAGACCATCGATTTCGACCACAAGGGCCACCTGACGGGCCGGCCCCGCGGCATGGAACTGCCCTGCGTCGCGTGCCACTCGCGCATCGTCCAGGGCGAGCACATGGCGGTCACGAAGGACTCGTGCTTCCTGTGCCACTTCAAGGACCTGTCCAAGGGCGTCGCCATCGCCGGGTGCAAGTGCCACGGCGCGCCGGACGCCCCGGTCAGCCACAAGGGATTTTCGGTCAGCCACGAGAAGTTCGTGGGCCTGGGCATGAAGTGCAGCGACTGCCACCTGGAAGTGACCTCCGGCAAGGGCGAGGTGCCGCCGGGGCGCTGCAACCAGTGCCACCTTCAGCGGGAGGTCGAGAAGTTCGACAAGGCCACGATCCACGACAACCACGTCGCGAAACACCACATCGCCTGCGATCGGTGCCACAAGCCCATCGAGCACCGGCAGGTCAAGATGGTGCGCACGCTGGAGGTGTCCTGCGCGACGTGCCACTCCAACACCCATGACCCCCACCGGGACATGTACATGGGCGTCGGGGCGAAGGGCGTGGAACCGTCGCCCGACGTGATGTTCAAGGCCCAGGTGGGCTGCGACGGGTGCCACCGCGAAAAGCGCGAGGTCCGCGCGATGGCCGGTTCCGTCGAGGGCGAAACGGCGACCTTCGGGACGCGGAGCGCCTGCGTGGCGTGCCACGGCGAGGGCTTCGACTCCATGCTGGACAAGTGGCAGGCCCTCCTGAAGGCGTCCACCGAGGGCGTCGCGGCGCGGCGCGAAACCGTGAAGGACCTGCCCGACGCCATCGTCGACGAGGCCGCGCGGAAGGACGCCAGGGAGCGCCTGGAACGGGCGGACTACAACCTGCGCTTCCTGCGCGAGGGCCGTGGCGAGCACAACGTGCTGTATGCCGAGCGCATCCTGGTGGCGATCCAGTCCGACCTGGACGCGGTCCTGAAGGCCGCGAAGCCCGGGGGCGAAACCCCCGCCAGCGCCCTGGGCTTCGACCCGGCGCCCATCACGGCGAAGTGCACGCAGACCTGCCACACGAACATGGACAAGGTCCTGAAGGTCAAGTACCAGGACCTGGAACTGTCCCACCGGGACCACATCACGAAGCACGGCCTGCAGTGCATCTACTGCCACGACAACACCACGCGCCACGGTGCGGTGCGGCTGCAGAAGAAGTCCTGCGTGCACTGCCACCACACCCAGCAGACCAGCGAGTGCGGCGACGCGTGCCACGCCAAGCAGGTCGGCTTCATCACGGGCGACGCCGCGGCCCTCGACGTGCCGAAGACGCCCGACGCGATGGTCGATCAGGCGGCCTGCAAGGACTGCCACGTGGACATCGGCGAGGGGAACGACCCGGCGAAGATCCGCGAGGCCTGCGTGGGCTGCCACGACGAAAAGTACCGGGCGATGCCCACCGGTTGGCAGGAGGAAACCCGCAAGCGGATGGAGGCGCTGAAGGTCCGCGTCGCGGCGGCGGAGCTGGCGAAGAGCCTCCCGATGAAGAGCCTGGTCAAGGCCAAGGGCGACCTGGCCGTCATCGAAGAGGACCGTTCGGGCGGCGCCCACAACCCGGCCTACGCCCGCAAGATCCTGGATGCCATCGAGAAACTGCTGAAGGGCGACGCCGGTGACGCCCACACCGCGGTCGAAAACAAACCCGCCCCCGCCCGGTGAAATCGACACTGGAAGTTCAGGGACGATTCGGATAAAAATGCACCGCGATTTGTGGAGGCCTTCATGGCGCACGCTCCGCTGAAGCTGCTGGTGATCGACGACGAGCCGATCATCCTGGAAAGCTATCTGAAAGTCTTCGCGCCGCTGGGAGCGGAGTTCGAGGTCAGCACGGCGCCGTCAGGCGAAGCCGGGCTGGCGAAGCTGCGCGCGGCGTCGGTCGACCTGGTCATCACGGACCTGAAGATGCCGGGGCTGGACGGCCTGGGCGTGCTGGAGCAGGGCCGGAAGATTCGGCCGGACGCCGACTTCGCCATGATGACGGGCTATGCCTCGGTGGATTCCGCCGTGGGGGCCATGAAGTTCGGCGCCACGGACTTCATCGAGAAGCCGTTCACGCAGGACGAGCTGCTGCGCTTCGTGCGGGCCCTGGCGACGACGCGCCTGACCCGCCTGCGCAAGGCGGAGGAAGAGGTCGGGTTCGAGCGCTTTTCGAAGCCCATGCTGGTGCAGCACATCGTCCTGATCATCACGTTCACGCTGCTGACGATCACCGGCGTGCCGCTGTTCTTCCCCGAGACGTTCAAGGGCATGTTCTTCCTGGGGGACAGTTCCTACATCCGCGGGCTGATGCACCGGATCGCCGCGGTGGGCCTGATGGGGCTCAGCCTGTACCACACGCTGTACATCCTGTGGAACGAGGACGGGAACCGGAACCTGCGGGCGATCATCCCCGCCATTCCCGGCGACCTGAAGGAGGCCGGGGCCAACATCCTGTTCACGTTCGGGCTGCGGCCCGACCGGCCGAAGGCGGGCAAGTTCACCTTCTTCGAGAAGTTCGAGTACTTCGGCGTGGTCTGGGGCACGCTGGTCATGGTCATGACCGGCCTGGTGATGTGGTTTTCGGACACGGTCCTGCGCATCTTCCCGCTGTGGGTCGTGGACATCGCGAAAGTCGTGCACCGGTACGAGGCGGTCCTGGCCATCCTGACCATCGCGATCTGGCACATGTACAACGTGCACCTGAAGGCGGGGGTGTTCCCGGGCAGCCGCGTGTGGCTGACGGGGCGCATCAGCCGCGAGGACATGCTGCACGAGCACGCGCTGGAGTTCGAGGCGCTGACCGGCCGATCGGCCGACGCGGAGCACCACGCAGGCGGGACGGACGGGGGGGCGGCGTGATGAAGGGGATTCACGGGTTCGGACTGTTCACCGCCCTGTTCCTGGCGGCGGCCGGCGTCGTTGCGATGCCCGGCGCGGCGCAGGCGGCGGAGTGCATCGACTGCCACGAGGAGGTCGCCGGCGGGGCGGCCCTGAAGGATTCGCCCCACGCGAAACTGGGCGAAGGCAAGGCCGGCGGGTCGTGCGTCGCGTGCCACGGCGAGTTCGATTTCAGCGACGAGGGCCACGCGAAGCCGCCGAAGGCCAATTGCGTGAAATGCCACCAGGCCGTCGAGGCGCACATGTCGGTCAGCGTCCACGGCGTGGCCAACGAGGACGCCCCGAAGTGCGTGGACTGCCACGGGACCCACGACGTCGTGAAGAAGGGCGCCAACCACGGCCGGAACCAGCGCATCGCCGCGAAGTGCGGGGCCTGCCACGACAAGGAATACGCGATCTACAAGGACAGTTGGCACGGCAAGGCGCCCAACGAGAAGGTCGCCACGTGCACCGACTGCCACGGCGATCACGACGTGCTGCCCCCGGGCGACCCGAAGTCCACGGTGTTCCGGCTGAACCAGGCCCAGTCCTGCGCGAAGTGCCACATGGACGAGGAGCGCGGGTTCCCGCCCGCGGCCGTCAGCGCCGTGAAGGACTACTTCGGCAGCGTCCACGGCATCGCCGTGACGAAGTCGGGCCTGATGGTGTCGGCCACGTGCATCGACTGCCACGGCAGTCACGACGTCACCCACGGCAACGACAGCGGCAAGAACCGGATCTCGCGGGCCAAGATTCCCGCCACCTGCGGCAAGTGCCACGCCGGCGTGGTCAACCTGTACCTGGAAAGCGTGCACGGCAAGCCGTTCCTGGAAGGCAACCTGGACGTCCCCGTGTGCACCGACTGCCACCGGACGCACCAGATCGCGTCGCACCTGACTGCCGGGGCCTCGACCTACGCGACGAACGTGGCGGAAACGTGCCTGAAGTGCCATTCCCAGGCCAGCGTCGTGAACAAGTACGGCATCCCCGAGGCGCGCGTGCAGACCTACCAGGAGTCCTTCCACGGCGCCTCGTCCAAGCTGGGCGACACCCGCGTGGCCAACTGCGCGTCCTGCCACGAGGCCCACGACATCCGGGCGTCGTCGGACCCGAAGGCCTCCACCAACGCGGCCAACACCTCGAAGACCTGCGGCAAGTGCCACAGCGTCGACGACGGCAACAAGCCCATCACCACCGGCAAGATCCATTCGTCGCTGGCCGAGGACCGCCACTGGCTGACGGCGCTGGTCGAAAAGGTCTACATCGCGCTGGTTTCGGTCACGATGACCTTCTTCCTTTCCTACATCATCGCGGACATCGTCCGGACCAGCCGCAAGCGCAAGGGCGGCGGCGGCGGCCACTGACGGCTGCCTGCCCGGTTCGGCGCCCCTCCATCCTTCGTTTCCCGACATCCGACTTGCCTCCCGGCGATCCCCGCCCCAGTGTTCCGGCACTGGAGGTGTGAAATGACGGTGCGCATCCTGCCGATCGCGATGGCCGCCCTGGTGGTGCTGCCCGGGTGCTTCGCAGGCAAGTTCAAACTGTTTTCGAACGGGACGGAGCCGCTGCAGGAGTCGGTCCTGGAGCAGGGCGACAAGAAGAACAAGGTGCTGATCGTGCCCGTCCAGGGGGCGATTTCGACCGAGCCCCGGGCCGGGTTCCTGGCCGACAAGCCCAGCCTGGTCGAGGAGGTGGTGGCGCAGATGCGCCGGGCGGAGCACGATCCGGCGATCAAGGCCGTGGTCCTGCTGATCGACAGCCCCGGGGGCACCGCGACGGGCAGCGACGTGCTGCTGCACGAAATCGAGGCGTTCAAGGCCAGGACCGGCGCGAAGGTCGTGGCGCACTTCCTGAACAAGGCCACCTCCGGGGCCTACTACATCGCGCTGGGGGCGGACCGGATCCTGGCGCACCCGACGACCCTCACCGGATCGATCGGCGTCATCTTCGTCCGGGCGAAGGCCCGGGGCCTGATGGACAAGATCGGGCTGGACGCCGAGGTGACGAAGAGCGGCGACAAGAAGGACATGGGCTCGTTCTACCGGCCGGCGACGCCCGAGGAAAGGGCACTGTTCCAGGGGCTGGTCACGGAAATGGGCGACAAGTTCGTCAGCCTGGTGAAGGAGCGCCGCAAGCTGACGGACACCTCGGGGTTCGCCGATGCCCGGGTGATGTCGGCGCCGCAGGCCAAGGCGATCGGCCTGGTGGACGCCATCGGGTACGTGGCGGACGGCATCGCGGCGGCGCGCGGGCTGGCGGGGCTGCCGGCGGACGCGCGGGTCGTCACGTACCGGCGGAACGAGGTGGCCGAGGACACGGCGTACGGCGGCGGCGGGGACGGCGGGAAGATGCCGAAGTTGATCGATCTGGAAGTGACGAAGTATTTGTCGGTGCCCGCGTCGGGGTTCTATTACCTGTGGGCGCCGGAACTGTCGGAGTAGCGGACGGTCGCTATTCGCCCCACTTCGCGGGATCCTTCACGATATCGCAGTCGATGAACGCCACGCCGGCGGGGTTCTTGAACGGCGAATTGCAGTACTCCAGGAACATCGTGATCGCCTCGATGTCGATGCCTTCGCTGGAGGGGCGGACCTGGATCGGGCCGTCGGGAACGGTGGCGGCCCACGGATCCCAGTTCGGCCAGTTCTCGAAGTCCGTGACGGCCTGGGTCCACTGCTGGTGGACGTGGCGCGCTTCCAGCCAGGTCAGGGGCAGGCCGACCGACGCCGTCTGGACCAGCAGGACCGCCAGTTCCTTGTTCCAGGCGCTGTCGTTGATCCCGGGCTCGTCGGCGGCAGGGTGCATGTAGGTGTCGATCCGCTGCTTCAGGCCGTCCAGCAGGACCCACGCCATGCGGGCCTGGCGGTACACCAGGGCGTTCCCCACGGCCGCCATGTGGTAGTCCCAGATGATCGGGATGTTGTAGAAGTGCGCGGCGCTGGCGAAGGCGTCGTACACGCTGCCCACGCAGTTGCCGCACTCCTCGGTCCGGCGCTCGCCATATGCGATCAGGTCGGACGACAGCCGCTGGCAGCACTCGTTGGTCGGGTCGATGTCGATGTAGCACTTGTAGCCGCCCAGGTCCTGGACGTCGCACGGGATGATGTAGGCCACGCCGTCCTCGTCCTTGGTCCGGATGTTGTAGTCGAAGTCCACGATGTCCTTGTTGAAGCCCTTCATCAGGTCGAAGGTTTCCTGGCAGGCGGACTTGACCCATTCGTCCTTGGCGTCGGCCAGCACGTAGGGCAGGAACATGGTGGTGCGGACGATGCTGCGGACGTCGTCCTTGCTGCGCATGTTCGTGACGTACTCGGCGCCCCAGGTGGGGTTGTGCGGCCAGGGGAAGGTGTTGGCGTTCCAGCCGTGCTGGATCTGGTACATGTCGGAGAACTTGACGACCTTCTTGCGGCCGTCGTCCTTCCAGGTCGCGTCGTCCAGCGTGAACGAATGGTCCATCGGGAAGATGGCGCGGGCCATCAGGAAGGGCGCCGGGTCGTTTTCGTCCCAGATGAAGCCCTTGATCACGGCCGACAGGCCCTTGCAGTACTGCTCGGTCATCTTGGCGAACTTCCAGTCCCCGGTCAGCAGGTAGCCGCCGATCGCTTCGGACAGGACCTTGGACCCGGGGATCCACATGTTGTGCTCGCCGCCCATGTGGCTGAAGGTGACCGTGTCGCCGACCTTCGCGATCTGGACGTCGTTGTGCCACGCCAGGTAGTCGGCCTTGCCCGTGGTCGTGTCCACGCCGGTGCTGGTGCGCAGGACCCAGCGCGCCCAGTCGGTCTTCTTCCACAGGCCGGTGACCTTCTTGGTGAAGGCGGTCACCTCGGCCGTCGTGAGGGGTTCGCCCTCGGCGGTGCGGGTGTAGGCGAACGGCATTTCACGGGGAGGGAAGGGCTGGGAGGACACGTCGGGGATGTCGTCGAGGGCGTCGGCAACCACGTCGGCCGGCACGTCCACCGGCACGTCCACCGGCACGTCCGCGGCGACGTCCTCGGGCACGTCGGGCACGTCCGGGATCGCGTTGTCCACGACCGGCACGTCGGTCCCGGCCTCGTCGGTGAGCCCGGGGTCCTGGGCCCCCGGGTCCGTGCCGTTGTCGCTCCCGCTGGAGCAGGCACAGGCCAGGACCAATCCCAGGGCGAACGGCAGCATCCAGAACCGGCGCATGGGCAACCTCCGAAGGTGGGGGAACGGTGCAATCCGGAGCGAATGATACCCGGAGTCGGGGCGCCATGGCAGGGGGATCCTTTCGGGCCGCGACGTCCCGTGCCGGATCAAGCACATCTCCACCCGGCGCTGGACGTGGACCTCCATCGGCCTATGCTTTTCGAGGGGCTCGGTGAGGAATCGAAGGTGCTTGCCATCGTCGCGGGCGTGTTCTTCGCGATCGTGATGTTGCCCCTTCCCGCGCTTGCCTTCGGGCCGATCGCCCACGTGGACATGGGCCTGGACGTCATCACCGAGGCCGTGGGAATGGCCTCGGGCACCTGGGCCGCCATCCGGGCGCACCAGCGCGAGTTCCTGCGGGGCACCCTGGGCCCCGACCGGGAGGTCGCCAAGAACCTCGCCACGTACGAGCGGCACTCGCACAACTGGGACCGGTTCTTCCTGCAGTTGGAGAATGCCGCCAGCGATGCCCAGCGGGCGTTCTACCTGGGGTGCCTGTGCCACCTGGCGGCCGACGCGGTCGCCCACAACTACTTCGTGCCGATGAAGATGGTCGAGTCCCACCGGGCGCGGTTCGCGTCCCACATCTACTGGGAGATGCGCTTCGACGCGCGGACGCGCCAGCGGGGCTCCCGACAGGCACTGAAGGCCCTGGAAATGAACACGCGGGAGCATCGGAAGTTCCTGGAAACCGTGGTCCCGGGCAACCTGCTGGGGCCGCGGTTCAACGTCCGGATGACGGGCCTGGCCATGCGCGTGCAGCGGGCGATGGCGTTCCAGGCCGTCAGCGGATACGTGGATCGGGAGTCGCGCCTGGGACTGGCGGACGACGATGCCACGGACGTGCGTCGCCTGGCCCTGGCGGCCCAGGTGTCCCTGATGCACGGGCCGTCCCGGGCGGCCGTGGTGGGCATGGATGCCCGGGGCGAGGAGACGCTGGCGTTGGCCGGGCGGCTGCGGCGGCACCTGCGGGACCTGGTGCGCCGCAAGGGCGAGCCGAACCCCGAGGCCGCCGCGCTCGTGGCCGACAGCCGGGCGCACTTCCGGGAGCGCCTGGTCGCGGCGGCCGGACTGCAGGCGTGACGCCGTTTCATTTTCCGCAGGGTCGGGGCCGGCGGCAGGCGCCCCACAGCCCCCGTCCGCGGGCCCGGGCGCGCTGTTCGGCGGCTTCGAAGACCTCCCGTCCGTCCTCGTTCGGGGGGATGATCAGCGCGCAGCCCAGCCCGCCCGCCACCTCCTCCAGGCCCACGTCCGTCCCGTCCACCCAGACGTGGGCCAGCAGGCGTCCGTACGTGTCGGAACAGCGGGCGTCGTAGGTCAACTGGACCTCCCGGCCTTCGACGCGGGCGATGTTGAAGGCCCGGGCCTCGGGTCCGAAGCATTCCACCCGCGACGGATCGGTGGTTTCGGGCGTGTCCACGTTCAGGTAGCGGACCCGCAGGCCCCCGGCGAGGACGATCGTGTCGCCGTCCACGACCCGCTCGACGACGCCGCGGGAGGGGCCGCAGGCCGTGGCGGGATCGCAGGAGGGCAGGGCGGGAAGCGTCGTTGCCAGGGACAGGGCCAGTGCGGCGGGCGGCAGGCGCATGGAATCCTCCGTGGATCAGGGACAAGGATCGTTCGTTCCGCCGGGCGTGCCCCGGCCCTCGAAGCGGCCTTCGGCGGTCGAGGTGCACCAGTCATCGGGGCTGGAGCCCGCGGCGGGCGCGGCCGTCCTGTCGGGTCGCAGGGACCGGGAGGCGCCCTCGACCGATGCCGGGGGCGATGCGGTCGCGACCGTGACGCCGTCGGCCGTCCGGAGTCCCAGGACCCCGAGGTCGTTGTAGAGGGTCAGCCCTCCGTCGAAGGCGTAGACGATGCGCTGCAGGCCCCCGTTTGCCGCGGGGTCGGCCGATCCGGCCAGCACCGCCGGGTCGTCGGCCCGGACCCGGAGGCAGTCGACGGATTCGATCCCGTACGCCCGTTCATGCCCGTCCCGGCGATCGACCAGCGTCAACCCGTTCAGATCCGCCTCCCGCAGGGCCAGGACCTCGACCCATTCCTTCCCGGGGGCGTCGGCGCCGACGGGATTCGCGAAGACTTCGGTGATGACGAGGTCGCCTTCGGCCGGCGTCACGACGGCACGCCAGACATCGCCGTCGCGGCATTCGCCGGCCAGGGGGCAGTCGCGGTTGGGTCCGCCGGGCGTGCCCCGATCGCCCTGGGCGTCGTACACCGCGTCTTCCCCGGCCAGGCACCACGGGACTGGCGAATCGTCCACGTCCGCAACGTCGGATGTCCCGGCGGTCGCCGTCGTGCGGGACGATCGCTGCCACGACGCGCCCGGGGCGGCGGGGCCCGGTCCCGATTCGGCGTCGCCCCAGGACATGCGATCGACGACCGCCCCCTGGCACCGGATCGCGATCGTCGCCCCGTCGTCGGCCAGGACCATCTGGGGCCAGGCATAGCCCGTGATGCCGTCGTCCAGGGCGCCGTTGCCGACGACGAGGGCGGCGCCCGGCGGCAGGCCCGGGTCGAGGCCTGGCGGGATCCGGTGCGTCCGGGGCCTGGTCTGGGATCCGGCCTCCAGGATCACGCCGGCCAGGGCCAGGGGCCGTTCGCCCGCGTTGCGCAGTTCGAACCACTCGATGCGCCGGTCTGCGGGGTTCGGGCGCGCCATCACCTCGGTGATCCGGAGGTCGCCGGGCGCGAGGTCGCACGGCGCGGGCGGCGCAACGGCCGGGCCGGCGTCGTCGCAGGCGGACAGGCCGGGCGCCAGCGTCGCCAGGAACACCGGGAACACGAGCGGGTGCAACGCGACCTGCGAAACGAGCACCGCGAACCGGGCCGCCGCTCCCGCCATGGCCATTCCTCCCCGCACCGATCCGCCTGCCTCCTAGAACCGGACGGAAATCGACCCCTGGATCGCGGCCTGGTCGCGGGACGGCCGGGGATCACAGGGGGCGCCGTACCGCCACAGGCCGCGGTGGTCCAGCCACCGGGTCCACATTCCTGCCAGGCGGAGGGTGACCCGGCGCCCCGGAGCGAGGCGGAACGCCCGGGACCCGACGAGGGTCGCCTGGATCCGGGTTTCGCCGCGGCACGCCGCCGGGAGCCGCGCCGGGAGTTCCGTGCCGCGGTCCTCGAAGTCGCAGATCTGGCCCGGCGCGCGGTCGGGCGCGGCCACGGTCGACTGGTCCAGGACGTTCACGCGCAGGGACAGCGTCGGTCCGGGGGACAGGTCCGTCGCGATCCGCAGCCACGCGGACCAGGTCTGATCGAACCGCGTGGGCAGGGCCGCGATGTCCTCGAAGGCCTGCCGGACCTGGAACGACACCGACGTCCGCGGGATCCGGGTCGTGCCGCCCGACAGCGTCCACGCGACCTTCGCGCCGCCCGAAAGGTCGCCGTCGGCGGACAGGTAGGGCGCGTACGACAGGCGCCGGCCGGCGCGGGCCAGGTCGCGGTCGTCGTAGGTGACCGTTACCGCAAGGGTTTCGTGATCGGTCGGCAGGACCTGCAGCGTCAGCAGCGAATGGAGGTCCGTGGCGGCGCGGAACCGCCCGGCGGTCACCGTCGGCCGGCGCCGGTGATGCGCCACGTCCACGTCGGTATGCAGGTGCACCATCGGGTGGGGCCGGTAGTCGATCTGCAGCCGGCCGCCCAGTTCGTCCCGGGCCCGGTTTCCCAGGACCTCGTCGGCGTCGGCCTCCGGACGGGCCCAGGGGTTGTCGAACCCGGTCGAAAACCAGCGGATCGAGGGCAGGATCTCGAGGCCCGGCGACGGGGTCAGGCGGCCCGTCAGGACGGCGGCCGGGCTGGCGCGGTCCGTCACGGTCGCCTCGCCCGCCATGTCGAACGGCCCGCAGCCGAACCGGATGTCCAGGCCGACCGCGCCGAAGGCCATCCGCCCTTCCGGGTAGGGGGACGACGGCCCCAGGCGAAGGCCGGCCGCGTGCGGCACCAGGCGCAGCCATTCCCCGTAGCCCGTGACGCCCACGCCGGTGCGGGCGTCGTGCCGCCAGGCCAGGTTGGCGCCGCCCAGGACGTCCCACATCGCGAAGGGCAGCGTCGGCTGCGAGCAGGCGAGGCTGCGGACCCCGACGGCGCCGGTCGCCGGGTCCACGACGGCGCAGTCGTCCACCAGGAACGGCACCCTGAGGGAATCGGGGCAGTCCGGCTGGCCGGGCGGGCAGCGGTCGTAGACGACGTCGCCCGCGGGAAGGTCCCGCAGGCGGGCCGAGCCGAAGACGGTGAGGTCCAGGGAGCCCCGGGGCAGGTCGATCCGCTTCACCCGCAGCGCGATGCCGTGGTGGGACTTCCGGGGGGCCACGGCGCCGTCCCGGAGCGACCAGGTGACGTCGTCGGCAATCGACCAGCCCCGGGGCCGCGTCGGACGGCCGTCGCCCAGCGTGAGGCCCTGGCCGAAACCCAGTCGGAAGGCTCCCCCGATGACGGACCAGCGCGGGCCGTCCCAGGCGATCCAGAACGCGCCCGGATCCACGCGCAGCGCCGGTCCCGCGGCCGACAGGGATTCGCCGGGCGCCGCATCGTGCACGGGCCCGATGCGGGACCGGACGGTCACCAGGAAGCCCGCCGAACCGTGCCGCAGGAACTGCGTGCGGGCCGAAAGGGCCAGGCCGGGCAGCCGGTGGTCGGGATGCTCCACCCCCGTGCGCCACGTGCCGGCCACCGACGTTTCGACCGACCAGGGAGGGGGGGATTCATCCGTCGGGAGCGCCAGGTACGGGAGGATCAGAAAATAGACGTCGCGGGGGAGGCCGGGGACGGTCGCCAGGTCCTCGACGCCCGCGAAGCGCCCCGCAGCGGCCCGGGCGGCCAGAATGGCATCGGCCATCGCCCACGTCACGCCCGGGAGTTCGTACAGTTCCTCCCGGTCTGCGGTGTTCGCGTCGACGGGCAACCGGAGCCGATCCAGCAGGGCCTCGTGCCGTTCTTCCGTCAGGGCGCCGTCCTGGAGGGCCTGGTCCAGATCCGCCTGGTCGTCCAGGCCCACGCCTGCCGGGGGCGGGAATGCCGCGGCCGAGCCGGCGACGAGGCCAGCGGCCGCGACAATGCTGCCGATCGCGGCGCGGAGGCCGACCGGAGGCACATGCGGTTGACACAGGCGTTGCCGCACCGTTGAATACACCATTCTTGCCCGGCCCGTCGCCGGGTCCGTGGAGGTCACCCCGTGAATCGAATGGGAACGCGTTTTGTGCCAGGGTGGGTCCTCCTGGCGGCCCTCGTCGGGCTGGCGACGGGCTGCGAACCGGCGACCGGCAAGGCCCCCGTTCCCGCCGTCCCCGGGCGGCAGGCCTCCTTCATCGTCAACGGCACGCTGGAAACCGGGTGGCCGGCGGTGGGCGCGCTGACGGCCACGATGCGGGGGTACTACGTCGGCGAGTTCTGTACCGGGACGCTGATCGCCCCGCAGTGGGTCCTGACCGCGGCCCACTGCGTCACGCCCACGACGGATTTTCCCGTCACGGCCGCCATGACCCGGTTCATGATCGGCAGCGACGCCCAGCCGACGGGCTCCCAGGACAACCCCCAGCCGCCGTTGACCGGGACGTTCTACCAGGCCGACAAACTGTACCCGCACCCCGCCTACACCAGCACGGACACGGCCGTGGACAACGACGTGGCCCTGGTGCACCTGGCCAAGGCCGTCACGGGCGTGACGCCGATCCTGTTGAACACGAAGGCGATGGACGGGTCCTTCCTGAACCAGACGGTGGATTACGTCGGGTTCGGCGCCGTCGAGGGCATCAATTCCACGGGATCGGGCGTGAAGCGGTCCGGGACCATGGACCTGGTCGAGGTGCATCCCCATGAGTACATGAGCGTCTACGGCGGCCAGGGCGTCTGCTTCGGCGATTCGGGTGGCCCGGGCCTGTTCCAGGTGGGCGGGGAGTGGAAGGTCATCGGCGTGAACTCGACGGTCGGCAGCGACGGCAACGACCCGTGCCGCGGCGTCGCCAACCACATGCGCGTGGACGTGTACGCGCCCTGGATCACCGGCATCACGGACCTGCCGCCCCCGGACTGCCGCGTGGACGCCGCCACGTGCGAGTGTGCGGCCGCCTGCCAGGCCGACGGCACGTGCAACTCCGACAAGTGCCAGAACTTCGACTGCCAGACGACCTACGACTGCCTGACGAATTGCCCCACGGGTGACGATGCGTGCGCGACGGTCTGTTACGGGCGGGCGACCCCCGAGGCCCAGGTCATCATGGGCGACATGGTGCAGTGCTTCCAGGCGCAGTGCGACGTCCCGGATGCCCAGTTCCAGGAATGCGCCATGACGAAGTGCACGGACCAGATCAACGCCTGCTATCCCGGGATGATCGGTGACCTGACCTGCGAGCAGTCCTACGACTGCATGGTGCAGTGCAACGGGAACCAGACGTGCTCCAGCGACTGCTACAGCCAGGGTACCGCCGCGGCGCAGGGGCAGTTGGGGAACCTGTTCCAGTGTTTCCAGGTGCTGTGCGGCTCGCTCCAGGATCAGACCCTGTTCCGGGAGTGCGCCCTGTCCAAGTGCGAGGTCCAGTTGCTGGCGTGCATGCCGCCCGCGGACTGCGAGCCGGTGGGCGCCGGGACGTGCCCGGAGGGCCAGGCCTGCTGGAACGGGCTGGGCAACCGCACCGACTGCTATCCCAGTGACGGCCTGACGGACGGCGTTGCGTGCGACGCGACGACGACCGATGCCCTGCCGTGCGCCGACGGGCTGGCCTGCGTCCTGGACGGCGCGGCGACGGTCTGCCGCCGGATCTGCAGGACGGCCGTGGACTGCGGGACCAGCGCCGAATGCAAGACGCCGCTGGCGGCCGACTGGACGGACGTCGGCTATTGCCTCGCCAGTCCGTGTATCGATGCGGACGGTGATGGGACTTGCGCGTCCCAGGACTGCGACGACGGCGATTCCGAAGTGTTCCCGGGCGCGAACGAGTACTGCGGCAACCGGAAGGACGACAACTGCAACGGCGAAACCGACGAGGGGTGCGCACCCTGCGTGGACGCGGATGCCGACGGGCACTGCGCGGACGTCGATTGCAACGACGACGATCCGAACGTGCGCCCCGGAGCGGCCGAGGTCTGCGGCAACGGCATCGACGACGACTGCAACGGCGAAACCGACGAAACCTGCCAGGCCTGCGGGGACGACGACGCCTGCAGCCCGGTCGAGGAACCGAAGACCGGCGCGAAGGGCGGCGGCTGTGCGGCGGGCGCGGACGGCTCGGGCGGCGCCGGTGGACCGCTTCCGGCGGCGCTGCTGGGGGCCTCCCTGTTCGGGTGGGCGCTGATCCGTCGGCGCCGGGCCCCTGGCAACGACGCTGCGATCCCCTCCCGATAGTCGGCACCATCTCCCTTTTCGAGGATGACGTGGGCGCGAAGGCTGCAAAGAACTGCTATGCGTGGACGGTGCAGGGCGAGGAGGGAATCGCGTCCTCCTGGAACGAGTGCGAGTCCCGGGTCAGCGGCCGCAAGGGTGCGCGATTCCGGGGGTTCGCGACGCGCCAGGAGGCCCGGGCCTGGCTGGACGCCGGCGCGCAGTACGCCGCCCGGGGCGAAAAGAAGGCCCGCGAACGGGTGGATCTGCCCGAGGATGCCGTGTACTTCGACGCCGGGACGGGACGCGGGAACGGCACCGAGGCCAACGTCACGGACCGCGACGGCACGCCGCTGGCCCACCTCGAGGCCCCTGCCCAGCTGCTGACGCAGTTCGGGACGATCCAGTTGTCGCCCGGACGCACGAACAACTTCGGCGAACTGCTGGGCTGCTACTACGCCCTGAAGATCGCCCAGCGCCTGGGGCGGAAGCGGGTCCTGGGCGATTCGGCCCTGGTCCTGGACTACTGGTCCAGGAACCACCTCAGCGCCGAAAAGCGGGAAAACGACCCCGACCTGGTCCGCCTGGCCGCCCTGACGGCGCGGGAGCGGATTGCCTTCGAGGCCGGCGGCGGCAGCCTTTCCCACGTCCCCGGCGGGCAGAATCCCGCGGATCTCGGCTTCCACCGGGACTGACAACCGGTCTCCGTCGGCCTCGCCTGGGCGCTCGGACCCGGACTGCGGTACGCTGTGGGCCAGCTTGCGAGGCTCAGGACGTGTCGGAGGCAGGGAAGAGGACCTGGGGCGGACTGGTCGGCGTGGCACTGGCCGCGGCGGCGCTGGTCGCGATCCTGGACCTCGTCGTGTCGCAGGTCCTGCCTCCTCCCCGTTTCCTGGAAGTCGAGGACGGCGTCGCGCAGTTCGCCGCGGGCGATCCGACGGTGCTGGTCCTGGGGTCCAGCCATCTGAGGACCTTCGAGCACGTCGGTTCCGAACTGGCCCGTCGCACCGACAGCCAGGGCCGGTTGGTCGCGGTCCCGGTGGACTGGGGAAAGGTCTCGTCCTACCGGTGGACCTGGGAGCACCGGCTGCGGCCCCTCCTGGACGAAACCGATGCGTCCGGCGCGCTGCGCCGCACCTCCCTCCGGCACGTCATCCTGGTCACGCAATGGTGGGATTTCCGGAAACTGGGGCCGGGCGACGATCCGCTGGTGAACCTGCCGGCCCGGTCCTGGACCTTCGGCGACTGGCTGGCCGACGTGTGGGCGAACGGCGTCACGCCTTACAACCAGAACTATGTCCTGCATCGCTGGTCCCGGCTCTTCGCCGGGTCGGTCCTGGTCCAGTTCCGGGGCCGAACCGCCATCCTGGACCGGATCAAGAGCACCTTCCGGCCGGAAGCCGAGGCCGCGGCCCTGGGGGAACGCTACCGGGAGCGCCTGCGATACTTCCGCCAGTACGTGGAGCGCGGCGGGGAGCACCTGTTCGACCCCGAGGACGTCAACGCTCTCGACGCCCTGGTCCGCGAGTGGAAGGGGAGGGGGCTGGACGTGACGGTCGTCCTGTATCCGCGCATGCGCGGGATGCTGACCGACAAGGCGCTGGTGTCCCCGATCGGGCTCTTTTCGTCGTGGATGGCCGGACGCTGCCGCGACCGGGACGTGCGCCTGGTGGACCTGTCCTGGGACCATCCCCTGTCCGACGACGATTTCGGGGTCGACCTGGATCACCCGACCGACGACGCGAACCGTCGCTTCGCCACCTGGGCGCTGGACGGCGTCCTGCGCTTCCTGGTCGACGGTGACGCGCCCGAAGGCGATACGGGGGGAGGCACGCCGTGAGCCCGTCCACCGTCGAGTTCTTCTACTTCCTGCCGGCCGTGCTGCTGCTGCACTGGCTGTTGCCGCGTCGCGCCGGGTGGCAGAACGCGACCCTCCTGCTGGCCAGTGGGCTGTTCTACGCCTCGTGGGACCTGCGCCTGATGCCGATCCTGGCCGGGGCGATCGCGGTGTCGTTTTGCGCGGGCGCCGCGATGGGTGCGCTGGGCGGCGCTTCCCGGGACCCTGCCACGGCCGCGGTCCGGCGGCGGTGGCGGCACGTCGTCCTGGTCGCGGGAATCACCGTCGAACTGGGCCTGCTGGGCGTGTTCAAGTACGCCGGGTTCTTCGTGGACTCCCTGGGGGGCCTTCTGTCGGTCCTGGGCCTGCAGGACACGCTCCCCGTCCTGTCCATCGCGCTGCCCCTGGGCATTTCCTACACGACGCTGATCCAGGTGGGCTACCTTCTGGACGTCTTCTGGGAGCGCACGCCGGCGTGCCGCGATCCCCTGGCCTACACGGTCTTCGTGGGCTTCTTCCCCCAGTTGATCGCGGGGCCGATCGTCCGTTCCCGGGCGATGCTGCCCCAGTACGGCGTGCCGCGGCACCTGTCGCCCGACGGCCTGGCCTCGGCAGCGGCGGCGTTCCTGCTGGGCTTCGCGATGAAGACGTACGCCGCCGACTGGCTGTCCCGGTGGGTCGTGGATCCGGTCTTCGCCGCCCCGGCCTCCTTCGGCGCCGATGCCCTGTGGATCGCGCTGATCGGCTACGCCACGCAGTTGTTCTGCGACTTCGCGGGCTACTCGCTGATGGCCATCGGGACGGGACGCCTGTTCGGCCTGGAACTGCCCGAAAACTTCCGGTACCCGTTCCTGTCCAAGAGCCTCGCCGAGTTCTGGCGCCGCTGGCACATCAGCCTGAACACCTGGCTGTTCGACTACCTGTTCGCGCCGCTGACCACCGGCCGGTCGTGGTTCCGCGGCCGGGCGGGGGCGGGCTTCCTGGTGGTGTTCCTGGTGTCGGGCCTGTGGCACGGGGCGACCTGGACGTTCGTGCTGTGGGGCCTGGCGCACGGCGTCGCCCTGGCGGGCCACCACGCCTACGACGAGTGGTACAAGCGCCGGTGCCGCGCCGATCGGCGGTACGTCGCGTGGCGCAAGGCGACGCCGTACCTGCTGGCCTCGTGGTTCGTCACGCAGGCCTTCTTCGTCCTGACGCTGATCCCCTTCCGGGCGTCGACCATCGGCGGCGCCGCCGACTTCGGGCTGGGCCTGCTGGGACTGGGCGGATCGTCCCCCCATCCCGAGGCAACCGCGTTCCACCTCTGGGCCATCGCCGCGTTCCTGGCCGGGTACCACCTGCTGGAGGTCGGCGGCGGGCCGTCGTGGAAGGCCCGGTTCCTGGGCCTTCCGGGTCCGGTCCGGGGCCTCGTCTACGGCATCGCCCTGGTGTACCTGCTGATGTTCACCCCGATCGGGGCCTCGACCCCCATCTACGGACGGTTCTGATCCGGGCGGCCGCGGCCTCCCTGCTGCTCCCGGAGCGACCTTGCCACCCCCCTCGGTTCAAGAGGCGTAGAATGGAGGTCGGTGCGCAGCGGACTGGAGGGGAACGTGCGGATTGTGCGGACCACCCGGTGTACCTGTCGACGTCCGGTCCGGTCCACGTCCCGCCACAGTCGGCGGGTGGACCTGTTTGCCGGAACCAGCAACTCCCAGCGACTGTCGATGCGCCTGATGCGAGGCGAGGCGGCCGAGGTTCCCGACGCGGACGTGGCGGCCGTCCTGGGCCCCGAGCCCGTGGCCGCCTTCCGTTTCGCCGAGGAGCGCCTGCGGGGCCGGAGGCGCCGGACCACCGACGAGCCGGTGTTCTGCCACTCCGCCGACATCGCCATGCGGGCGCTGGACTTCGGATACGGGCCGCGGACCGTCATCGCGGCCCTGCTGCACGACGTGGTGGAGGAGGCCGCTCCCGATCCCGAGACGATGGCGACCCTGTTGCGCGAGGTCGTGCGCCGATTCGGGCCCGAAACCGGTCGTGACGTCCGCGTGCTGACGAACCGCTACTCGGCGCTGATGGGCGCCATTCGGCGGGACGTTCCCCCGGACCTGCCCTTCGTGGACGGATCCCGCGAGGTCGTGGCTGCGGCGCTGCGGGACCTCCAGGGGCGCCTGCCGGACGAGGTGGCCCAGGCCTACACCTTCGAATTCCACCAGTTGCTGGACTACTTCCTGCCTCGGGCGAACGTGGCCCGGGGCGCCGCCCGTGCCCAGGTCGATCGCGGGCACAGCGTGTTCGCCGAACTGACCCTCCAGACCTACCGGGTGTTTTCGGAGGACATGGCCGACGACGCCCGGTCGCGTCCCGGCCCGTCCTCGAACGAGTTCTGCGAAACGCCCCTGGTCGTCAAGTGCTTCGATCTGGTGGACAACCTGCGGACGGCGGAAGTCGTGTCCTGGCGCGCCCTGGACCGCATCCTCCTGAAGAGCGAGATGTTCCTGGACGCGACCTTCTACCTCCACGAACACCTCCACGGGATGACGGTTCCGGTCGTCACCTTCATCCCGGGGTACGACTACCTCAAGCACCAGATGGTCGAGCAGATGGAGGAGCGGGCCCGTGCGCTGGCCTACCTGGCGGACACGCGCTTCGCCCCCCTCGCCGACTTCCTGAAGGGCCAGCTTTCCAGGCTGCGCCTGAAGTACCATGTCGGCCGCAACCCGGTCGAGGGCCTGGCCCGCCTGCGAAACCGCATCCGCGCCCTGAACGTCCACGGGCGGATGTTCCCGGGCTGATCGTCGCCTGCGAAAGCACCACCGGACGCCGGAACACCCGTTGACACCGGCGGACCAGCCTCGCACACTACCCGCGCGGAATCGGACGGAGGCCCCGGATGCGACGCGGTGGACTGGCCCTGGCATGCGCAATGGCCCTTGTTTCGTGCGGTGGGGGAGATGGCGCCGGCGACAAGGGGGACGTGATCGCCGACCTGGGATCCCCGGACGCCGCATCGGACGACGTGATCGCGGACGGTGCGGACGACCCGGGCGGCCGGGACGATGTTCCCGTGGACGCCGCCTCCGATCCGGGGCCGGACCTGCCGGAACGGGTCTGCAGGACGCCGACGCCGTGGGTCCCGGGCACGAAGGCCTTCACGGACGTGTCCGTCGAGGCGGGCCTGCGCACGATGAACGTCAACGGCGTCCGCCTGGGGGCCGTGGACTTTGACGGCGACGGCCGCCCGGACCTGTCGGTTCGGGGCTACGACACCCGCCGCGACGACCTGGCCGGCAACACCGTCCGCAACACCTTCCTGCTGCGCAACCTGGGCGGGCTGCAGTTCCAGGACGCGACCCGCTCGTCGGGATTCCTGGCCACCCGGGACGCGGGCGAGGGCCGCCTGGTGCACACCGTGGTGTGGGGGGACATCGACAACGACGGCGATCTGGACGCGCTGACCCTGGTCAACGTGAACGCCGACCCGGCCAAGCCGGACACCGGCGACCGGACGGAAGTCCTGCTGAACGACGGCCAGGGCGGGTTCACCCTGGGTGCGGTCAGCGCCATCGCCGGGACGACGACGGACCGGATCCCCGCGTTCGCGGCCTCGCTGACGGACATCGATCGGGACGGGAATCTGGATGCCTGGGTGGGCACGGCCACGGGACTGGGCGGCTATCCCCAGCCCGACCGCCTGTTCCGGGGCGACG
>CAINDP010000269.1 GCA_903847405.1 uncultured Myxococcales bacterium
CAGCACGGCCGTGCTGCCGATCACGGCCCCCGTGACCCGGGCGGCCGGAGGCGTCCGGAAGCCCTTGGCGACGTTCTGGGCGTTCACGGCCAGCAGGATCGTGCCCGGCAGGATGACGATCGAACTGAACAGGGTCTCGCCGACGATGCCGAGCACGGCGACTCCGTCCCTGACCTCGTCCGCCCGGGCGGCAGGCCCGACCAGCAGGACGGCGCAGGCGGACAGGCCGCAGATTGCGGTCCGCAAGTTCGGTCCTGGCATCCGTCGTCCTCCGGCAATCGTTTGAACGGAACCCCCGGGCATCCTCACGCGGGCTGGAAGCAGTCCACGCAGCAGTCCTCCTGCCCCCCCAGCACGGCGCCGGTGAAGGCGTCCACAGTATAGGTGCAACGCCAGTCCGGGTAGGCCTCGCAGTGGGAGGGGCATCCGATTTGGAACTCGAACCGCAGTCCTTCCCAGGTCAGCCAGGTTGCAGCATGGGCGTCGGCCAGGGCCCAGCAGGTGGCGCCGCAGGCCGCCAGCGCGTTGCCGACCGCGGTGTCCAACGACACGCGCCCTTCCTGGGCGATGTTGACGTCCCGCAGGCGGCGGTCGAAGAACCCGTTCGTCCAGTCGTCCAGCCGGTAGCGCCCGGGGCACGTGACCGGCATCAGGTTGGCCTCGAAGAAGTCGTTGTCCCGCAACGGGATCCCCTTGAAGGTGCGCGCGATCACGCGGATGTTCACGCCGCCGGACGACCCTTCATACCCGGAGTACGACGTGACCTTCGTTTCCAGGTCGAAGTCCGGCGTCACGTCGTAGGCGGCCCCCACGTAGGGCCCCAGGCGGGCCAGGAACGCGTCCGCGACCGCGTCGGCGTCCCCGGGCAGGTCCAGGACCAGGCCCAGTTGCAGGCTGGACGGCGAGCCCGATCCGGCCACCTCGGCCCGGACGTTGAACCCCTGGCTGGGTTCCATGGTTGCCAGGCACCGCAGGGCAGCCTTCTGGGCGTCGGTAAACCCGCCCGCGGCCCCCGAAGCGGCCTCGATGGCGGCGTCGGCCTGGTCGGGCCAGTCCGTGCCCTGGTACTGGCTCTTCATGCGGCACAGCAGGTCCGGCGGGGCCGCCTCGCAAGCCTTGTGCGCCAGGTTCCACGCCTTGTATTCGGAAACCGGATCGCCGCCGACCTCGCACACGTGGGCCTGGCAGGCGGAGGTGTCCGGCACGCGCAGGAAGGCGTGGGCCGGCACGACGGGGGTATCGGGGGCGTCCACGGCGTCGGGCGACCCGGTGGATTCCCCGGTCCCCGGGCACCCCAGGAAGGCCAGCGCGGTTCCGGCCGCCAGCGCCGACAGCAGGATTCCGGTGCGCATCGTCTCCCCCCCTGTGCATACTGGCAGTGTGTCGGATTGCACCCCGGGATTTCAAGCATGCTGATGGAGGTTGCGACCTTCCCCGCGGCAGGATACCGTGCGCGGCAGGCTTGAACCGGGAGGCCGACATGCAGTGGCGGGAGTTTCGCAGCGACACGATGACCAGGCCCTCGGCGGCGATGCGCCGGGCCATGGCCGAGGCCGAGGTCGGGGACGACGTGTGCGGCGACGATCCCACCGTCAACCGCCTGGAGGCGATGGCGGCGCAGACGCTGGGCAAGGAGGCGGCACTGTTCGTCCCCAGCGGCGTGTTCGGCAACCAGTGCGCGATCGGCGTGCACTGCCGCCCGGGCGACGAGGCGATCGTCAGCGAGAAGGCCCACGTCGTCGAGCACGAGGCCGGCGGGGCCGCGGCGCTGTCGGGCGTGCAGATCCGCGCCGTGATGCCGGCGAACGGCCACTACCTGACGGCGGACGACATCCAGCCGCGCATCCGCGTCGGCGACGACATCCACATCCCCAGGACCGCGCTGATCCTGCTGGAAAACGCGCTGTCCGACGGTTCCGTGATGCCGCTGACGGCCATGCAGGACGTGGCGGCTCTGGCCCGCGCCCACGCCATCCCGGTGCACCTGGACGGCGCCCGCATCTTCAACGCGGCGCTGGCGCTGGACGTCGATCCCATGACCCTCGCCGCGTGCTGCGACACCGTCAGTTTCTGCCTGTCCAAGGGGCTCGGCGCGCCGGTCGGCAGCCTGCTGTGCGGACCGCGGGCGTTCGTGGACCTGGCCCGCCGGCGCCGCAAGGTGATGGGCGGCGGGATGCGGCAGGTCGGAGTGCTGGCGGCCCCGGGCATCCTTGCGCTGACCCAGGGGCCAGCCGGCCTGGCGCTGGACCACGCCCGCGCGCGCCGCCTGGCCGAGGGGCTCGCCGCGGTCCCCGGGCTGCGCGTGAACCTCCAGGACGTGGTGACCAACATGGTCTACGTCCGCCTGGACCTCCCCGGGCGCACGGAACCGGACTGCGTCGCGTTCCTTCTGTCGCGGGGGATCCGGGTCTACCCGCCGCTCCCCGACGGCATCCGGTTCGTGACCAGTCTGGAGGTCGGGGACGACGACATCGCGGCGGCCATCCAGGCCATGCGCGAGTTCGCACAGGCATAGCCACCGCGCCGCGCCGCGCGGTATCATCCGGGAAGTTGCGCAACGGGAGGACCCATGTCGAACGAATGCGGATCCCGCGGAGGAACAGGCGGCATGCTGTGGCTGCTGGGCCTCATCGGCGCCGCGATCTACTTCGTCGGCAACTCGGAAGGCTTCTGGCCGACCGTGCTGGCGTTCCTGAAGGCGCTGGTCTGGCCGGTCTTCCTGGTCTGGAAACTGCTGGAATTCCTGAAGGTCTGACCGCGGCAACCGGGTTCAGCCCGTTCCTGCCCCCACTCCGCCGGCACATCCGGTTCGTCCTGGAAGAACTTCAGTTTGCCGATCCCCCTGGTGTACGTCGGCGCGTCCTTCACTCCCCATGCGTCGCGGAAGACGAACAAGGCGAGCAGAAACGACAAGCAGATCAGGACTTCGCAGGGCGGTCGGCCTTCTGGGGGACGCTACGGGAGTCGAGGCGGACGAACTTCCTTCCGCTCAGTTGCTCCTGTTTCTTCAGGTCCCTGAAGATGCTTTCGAGGTCGTAGTGATGGAAACCCGCGTGCGCATCCCGGGCGGCGCGAACCTCGGAGACGATGGGATCAGACCACATCGTTCGACTCCTCCATCAACTCAAGCGGGGTGCACAGGACGGGCGGCACCAGCCCCGCGCGCCGGCACACCTCCTCAATCTTACTACGGATCGTAGCCGCCGCCAGTGCCTGTCCTTGCGCGGCGACAGGAAGGACGCCGGACCGACCGCGGAGTCGGCAGGGATCCGGGATTTTGGGGGTGAGGTGTGGCGCGAGGGAGCGTGGTTGTCCCGATCACGGGACGGGGTGCGCGGAGGTCGCAGGGGTAGCGGTCGGGACCGCGGCCGGGGCCGGGGCGGGGTCAGGCGGGACACTTTCGCCGTTCGCCACCGCGTGCCCCAGGTCGGGGAACACCGCGCGGGCGGCCTTGGTGTCCCCCAGGCGGCCGGTCGCGAAGCCGAAAGCCGCGCGGTACTGGGACAGGAAGGCCACGCGCGCCGCGTCCTGGGCCTGGACCGCGATGCGCGACGCCAACCGGGCCGCCCCGTAGGCGGACTCGGCCTGCTCCCAGGCGGCCAGGGCACCCACCACGACCTGGCTGCGGGCACCCAGTTCCGCCGCGGCGGCCATCGCTTCTGCCAGGGCCTTCATCCGCAGCACCCTGGCGGCCTGGCGCCCCTTCTGGAACGCCGAAATCCCGTCGGGGAACAGGGTGCGATGCGCGACCGTGTCCCGGCTGCCCTCGCCGTTCATGCGGACCTCCAGTTCCGCGACCCGCAGCGCCGCCATGGCCTTGGCGGCGGCCTGATCCCGGATGTCGCGGCGCAGCCAGACCTCCCTGCGGGCCGTGTCCGCCCCCTCGCCGGCCGCCTTCAGCCGGTCCGCCGCCGCCCGGACCTGGGGCCCGAGGTCCTTCAGACGCTCGTCGGCCTCCAGGCGCTGGGCCAGCACGTACCCCATCTTCACGTGGACCAGAACGGGATCGGAGCGATTCGGGATGGTACTCATGATGCCCTCCATCGAGTGACCTGCCCGCCCCACCATGGGGAAGGCTTCTGCGGGCAATAGACGGAGGGGGGGCGAAAAGGATCGACGGGGTTGAAAATAAATTTTCGGCCGGGGGAACGGTGGGCGGAAGTTCCGGAAGTGGTTGCAGTTCGGGGGAACGTCAGGCGCGGCGTTCCGGACGTCGTTTCCAGGCCGGGGGACCGTTGCAGGAACGTTGCGGATGCCGTTTCCCGTCCGGGGGACGACCGCGGGAAGCTTCCGGAGGCCGTTTCCATTCGGGGGGACGACCGTACGAAGTTTGCGCACGCCTTTTCCCGTCCGGGGGACGAACACAGGAACCTTCCGGCCCCCGTTTCCCATTCGGGGACGACGGTCGAAACTTTCCGGCGAACATCTGCCCGATGCGGAATGGCGGCAGGGTCAGCAGGAATCCGGCGCACGCCCCAAGGTCGTCCGGCCACACCCGAATCAGCGCACGCACGCCATGTGCAGGTCCTGGTACCGCAGGGTTTCCGCCACTTCCGATTCCATCCGCGCCTGGTCCCACCCCAGTTCCGCGGCCATGATCGCGGCCGCCTTGCGGGCGGCGGGCTCCAGCCGGTCCCCCAGCAGGAAGAACGCCGGGGTCCTCCGGCACAGGGCGTCGATCAACGTCAGGGCCATTTCCTCGCGGGCGGCCCAGGCGATTTCCACCCCCGTGAAGGGCCATTCGGAATCCAGCCGCTGGGCCAGGTCCGGGGCGTCCACCGCCAGGTCCAGCAGGGCGTCGGACTTCGCGCCGTACGCGCAGACGAGGTGCCGCGCGATGTCCTCGGGAAGGCCCCGGTCGGACTTCAGCCGGGCGATCGCGCCCTCGCGGGCGGCTTCGTCCAGCACGTTCCCGCGGTAGGGCAAGGGGGTGTTCCCCGTGTTCGACTTCGGCAGCGCGCGGCCCAGGAAGGACGTGACGGCCTCCAGGCACTCCTGGGCCATCAGGCGGTAGGTGGTCAGCTTGCCCCCGGCGATCGTCACGATGCCCCGCGGGTCCACGTGGATGTGGTGTTCGCGCGACACCTGGCTTTCCGCCACGCCTTCGGTGCGCACCAGGGGCCGCAGCCCGGACCAGGTTCCGATCACGTCCTTCGCGGTCGCCTTCATCTGCGGGAAGTGGTGTCGGGCGGACGTCAGCAGGTACTCCACGTCCTCGCGGGACGCAAAAACGTTCGATAGATCCCCGTCGTAGTCCGTGTCGGTGGTCCCGATCACGGTGGCGTGATGCCAGGGGATGATGAACATCGCGCGGCCGTCCTGGGGAGCCTTCATCACCACGGCGGTGGTGAACGGAGCGAGGTCGTACGGCACGACGACATGGGACCCCTTGGTGGGACGCAGCCGCGAACCATCCGTCAAGCCCAGCGCGGCCTGGGCGATTTCCGTCCAAGGACCGGCCGCGCAGATGACCGCCTTGGTCTTCACCACCAGCGTCCGGTCGGTCAGCAGATCCTTCACCGTCACGGATGCAACGTGCCCGTCCAGGAACTCCGTCCCCACGGCCTTCGCCCGGCTCAGCGCCACGCCGCCCGCCAGCACGCCGCCCAGCACGTTTTCCAGGGTCAGCCGCGTGTCGTCGGTCACGGCGTCGTAGTACAGCAGGCCGCCCGTCAGGCCGTCCCGGCGAACCATGGGGGCCGTATCCACGACCTTCTTCGGCCCGAAGCGGGAATGGATCCGGTAGACGCCGAACATGCTGAGCGCGTCGTACAGCCACAGGACCGCGTTCATCACCCCGACGCCGTACTTGCTGTCCTTCCAGACGGGCATCAGGAAGGCCAGGGGCAGGACCAGGTGCGCGGCCAGGTGCTCCAGCTTCACCCGCTCGGTGGTGCTTTCGTGCACCAGTCCGAACTCGCCGTTCTGCAGGTAGCGCAGGCCGCCGTGGACCAGCTTCGAGGATCGCGACGACGTCCCGAAGGCGAAGTCGTCCATTTCCACCAGGCCGACCTTCAACCCCCGCAAGGCGGCGTCCCGGAAGATCCCGGCCCCCGTGATGCCCCCGCCCACGACGATCAGGTCGAAGGTCCCGGTTTCCAGACGGGCCGCCATCGATTCCCGTTCCCGCAGTCCCCACGCCATGGAAAGCCCCCCCGTCCTTTGACGCACCATTGTAGTACGTTGACGCAGTGCGCAACATGGGAAAGCGAGGACGGAAAATGGGCAGGATCCTGCGTTGACCGCCCCCAGGGGGGAGCCTAGACTTCGCGCATGCCAGGTCCAGGCCACCTGCAACTGCCGCAATTGAGTGACGAGGTCCGGCAATGACCAGCAGACCGGGTACAGACGCGAACGAAACGAAGGGCGAAATCCTGCTGTATCAGACGGAGGATGGCGCGACCCGGATCGACGCACGACTGGAAGACAGGACCGTCTGGTTGACGCAGGCCGCCCTGGCGGAACTTTTCCAGCGCGACAAATCGGTGATTTCACGTCACATCAAGAACGTCTTCGACGAGGGTGAACTGGCTCCCGAGGCAGTTGTTGCAGATTTTGCAACAACTGCAGGCGACGGGAAGACGTACCAGGTCGCCCACTTCAACCTGGACGTCGTCATCGCGGTGGGCTACCGCGTGAAGTCGCCCCGCGGAACCCAGTTCAGGCGTTGGGCGACGCAGCGACTGACCGAATACATCGTCAAGGGCTTCACGATGGACGACGCCCGGCTGAAGCAGGCGGGCGGCGGCCAGTACTTCGAGGAACTGCTGGCACGCATCCGGGACATCCGGACGTCCGAAAAGGTGTTCTGGCGCAAGGTGCTGGACATCTACGCGACCAGCATCGACTACGACCCGCGGGCCGAGGCGTCGGAAGCGTTCTTCCAGACCGTGCAGAACAAGATGCACTGGGCGGCCCACGGCCACACTGCGGCCGAAGTCATCGCCCAGCGGGCCGACGCGGACCGACCCAACATGGGACTGACCAGTTGGGCAGGCGCCCGGCCGCGCAAGGCGGACGTGACGGTCGCAAAAAACTACCTGGACGCCGCGGAAATGGACGTCTTGAACCGGATCGTCACGGCATACCTGGAATTCGCGGAACTTCAGGCGATCCGTCGCAGACCGATGACGATGCGTGATTGGCTGGCGAAGTTGGACGACTTCCTGAAGGTCAGCGACCGCGACATCCTGACGCACGCGGGCAGGATCAGCCACGAAGTCGCGACGCTGAAAGCCGAGGCGGAGTTCGGGAAATTCCAGCAGCAGGTCCTGGCCCAGCCGACCCGGGCGGAACAGGACTTCGACGATGCCGCCCGCAAAGTCCAGAAACTGCCGAAACCGCGCAAGCGCAAGGACCAACCGGAGAGCCAGGACCGCTGACCGGCCACATCAACCCCATCGCCGGCCGTCCACGCGTATCCCGCACTCCGCCTCGCCCCGAACGGACTATCAGGCTATAATGCAATCAGATTGCATTATGGACGATGCCATGCCCCTTACCTATCTCCCTCGGACGGCAGAAGGCTTCCTGGCCGAAGCGTCCCGACGGTTCCCGGTACTGCTGGTCACGGGTGCACGGCAGGTCGGCAAGACCACGGTCCTGCGGCACCTGCTGGCCGAGGGGCGGGCCTACGTCACACTGGACGATCCCCTGGCACTGGGCCTGGCGAAATCCGACCCGGCCTTGTTCCTGCAGCGATTCCCTCCGCCGGTGCTGATCGACGAAATCCAGTACGCCCCGGAACTGCTGCCCCACATCAAGATGCGGGTGGATCAGGACCACATCCCCGGGGCCTTCTGGCTGACGGGGTCCCAGCAGTTCCCGTTGATGAAGGGCGTTTCCGAGTCCCTGGCGGGTCGCGTCGCGGTGGTTCGGTTGCTGGGTCTGTCCCGTGCGGAACTGGACGGCGAGGGGGCTGCCGCACGCCCCTTCCTGCCCACCGCAGCGGCGGGCGTTCCGACCGACTCCGCGACGCCGTTGTCCTTGAGGGACCTGTACCTGAAGATATGGCGGGGGTCCTTCCCGGTCGTCGCACTGGACCCGAACGTCGACCGGGACCTGTTTTACGGTTCCTATGTGCAGACCTACCTGCAACGCGACGTCCGCGACCTGGCGCGGGTCGGGGACGAAATGGCGTTCCTGCGCTTCCTGCGGGCCTGCGCCGCACGCACGGCATGCCTATTGAACCTCACCGATCTGGCCAGGGACGCCGACATCGCAGTCAACACGGCGAAACATTGGCTTTCGATCCTCCAGGCTTCGGGGGTCGTCCACCTGCTGGAGCCCTACCACTCGAACCTGACCCTGCGGCTGGTCAAGGCGCCCAAGCTGTACTTCCTGGACACGGGGCTGTGCGCCTACCTGACCCAGTGGTCCAGTCCCGAAACGCTGGAATCCGGAGCCATGTCCGGCGCCATCCTCGAAACCTGGGTCCTGGCCGAGTTGATGAAGGGCTATCTGCACAACGGCCGCAACCCGCCCTTCTTTTTCTACCGGGACAAGGACGGCAAGGAAATCGACCTGCTGATCGTCCAGGACGGCCAGGCCTACCCTGTCGAAGTGAAGAAGACGGCATCGCCAGGCCCGTCGGACGTCCGCCACTTCCAGGCCCTGGAACGGCTGGGCCTTCCCGTCGGGCCCGGGGCGCTGATCTGCCTGGTCGCGCAGTCCCTTCCATTGACGCCGAAGACCGTCACCGTCCCTGCGTCGCGGGTGTGAGTCAGAACGTGAACGAGGCGGCCACGCCCTTCGTGCCGTGGAACGGGTCGTAGAGGGGGGCGATGCCGGTCCAGCGCAGGGAGATCTTCAAAGGGGCGCCGACGCGTCGGGCCCTTTCCAGGTCGTCCAGACGGGATTGGTAGACGCCCCAGATGGGGGCGCCGATCACACCGGCAAAGAACGCGCCGAGCGGGGCCACGATCGACATTGTCAGGGTTCCGGAATACCGAGTGAGATCCGGCAAAGAGTAGGATGCATTTGGGTCATCATTGGTGGTACCTCCCGCTCCATAGAGGGCGCCGCCAACCACGAGCCCTGCGGCGGCGACGGTCAGAAACGCAATCGTCGTCCCCATTCCGCCGTCGCGATGCTTCTTCCACTTGGCCTGCTGTTCATCGAGGTAGTCGTTGAACGTGTGGACGTTGTCGCCGTTGGCACCGCCTGCGCCCACGGTGGCGAGGTACCCGTTCGCCAGATCCTTCGACCGCTCGACGCCCACGAATTTCAACATAGCCCCCCACTGGGCGTCCGTCAGACCCAGGCCCGGCGGTACAGTCGCGGCACTGACAGGGCCCGAGGACGCCGGCCGAACCGCGGTTGCGGATGGCTGGACGGATCCCGAGGCGTCGGCAGGCCGGGCGATCCAGTTCGCCTCCAGTCTCGCCACGGCGGACTTCAAGGTGTCGACCACTCCCCGTTCCGTGCATGTCCCGTCGTCGGACGACGCGGCTTCGGTCGTGGACCGATCCAGGTCATACAGCACCAGGTTCACAGTGCACGTGTCCGCCATGCCGAGGACCTGGATCGAGACGGTCTTCTCGGCCGCCAGTTCCCGGCCCAGTTCGACCTGGCAGGACTGCTCAAAGCACTCCTTGTAAGACTCGGACTTGTCCTGGAACAGGCGCGCCTTCACCTGGGACCGGGGCACGACCTGGAACTGGCCCGACGAAGCCAACCGCGCCGTCACGAAGTCAGCGAAACGGTCCGCCGCTCCGTCGTCCACCGACTTGACGCCCTTCACCTCGACGTTGAACACGGCCACGATGGGCTGCCGCGCCTCAGCGGCCCGGGCGAGCATGAGGACCGGGACTGCCGCCAGAAGAGTGGACAAGTAACGTGTCATGAGAGCCCTTATCCGGGTTTTCGGAAGCCGGGCCGAATCTTGGCATGGCTGAATTCCCAACACAACGTTGCTGATTCGGTTCAACGAACCTGCGTCCACTCGCGATCCCGGTCCTACGACCCCAAGAGCGACCGGATGCCAAGGCCGACCGCATCGAAGGCTGAGGAGCGGGTCTCCGGTTGGCCCGCCCAAACGCACCGCAAACCCGCCATCACCCGGCCGGTCCCGCGGGGGGGCCGCGGAGGGCACTTTGGAGGACCACCGGGACCCGACGGGGTGACGCCGACCCGTTCGCCCGCAGGGCGGCGCGGCCCACTGTTTGAGGCTCCGCAGGAGCCGAGTTTGGGCCGCGAGGGACGGCGGCCCCCAGTCGGGTGGGGGGGCACCGGATGGGCCCGCAGCGGCCCCCCCGCGGGACCGGCTCACGACAAAACGTTGTGCCCTTTTCGACCGGCCGGCAATCAGAACGTCACAGCCTCGGCGTCCTTCACCATTGCATCAAACTCGTCCTTCCACCGCGGCCCGCCGGCCTTCACGGCCAGATGCACCGCGATATGCCGCGGCGTGAACCCCAG
>CAINDP010000270.1 GCA_903847405.1 uncultured Myxococcales bacterium
CCGTTTGACCCGATCGAGGTTTCGGCCGATACTCCGGCCGGGCAACGTGGTTTCCCAAGAGATCCGAGGACGTGATGCATTCCGACGTGCCAGGCCATTCCTCCGGCGCCTTGCCGGGTCCCGGGCGGTCGCTGTCGGCGGCGCTGGCGGCCCTGGTCCGGTTGCCCGCGGGTTCCTGGGCCCTGGTCCTCCTGGGCGCGGTGGTCCTGACCCGCCTCGCCGCCCTGTTCTGCCCCTTCTTCGCGACCGACGAGGCCACCTACTCCGCCCTGGCCAGCCGCATCCTGGAGGGGGCAGCCCCCTACGTCGGGGCGGTGGACCACAAGCCCGTCGGCATCGAGATGACCTACGCCCTGGTATACGCGGCGGTCGGCCGCAACCACATCCTCTTCGTGCGGTTGCTGTTCTTCGCCTTCCTGGTCGCCAACGGGCTGGTCCTGTCCCGGATCGGCGAACGGCTGCGGGGCGACCCCTCGGGCCGCCTGGCGGGCCTGGTCTACGTCATCGCATCGGCCTGGGGGCTCCCGGGCGACGTCGCCGCGGCGAACACCGAACTGTTCCTGAACCTGCCGCTGTCGCTGGCGGCCCTGCTGATCCTGCCGCCGGCGCCGGGCGGGCGTCCGCTGCCGTGGCGGAACTTCCTGCTGGCCGGGGTGCTGACCGGGATCGCGATGCTGTTCAAGTACCAGGCGGCGCTGGCCGGAGGGGCCTGGGCCCTGACCACCTGGCTGTCCGAGGGCGGCGTCCGGGCGCGGATCGGCCGGCTGGCGCTGCTGTTGGCGGGCTTCTGCGCGCTGACCGCCGGCTACCTGGCGTATTTCGCCTTCTCGGGGACCTGGGACGGCTTCCTGTTCTGGGGGCTCGAATTCAACAAGTCCTACGTGGAGGCCCTGCCGATCGGGCTGCTGCTGTGGAACGCCACGTACTACACGCTGATCGTCGCGGGGTTCTGGATGCCGCTGCTGCTGTGCCTTCGCATCCCGTCGGGACGCGCGGCCCGGTTCGTCCTGCCGTGGGCCGGTTCCATGCTGCTGTCGGCGACCGTCGGCGGGCGGTTCTTCCCGCACTACTACCTGATGGCCCTGCCCCCGGTCTGCCTGCTGCTGTTCGTCCGTCCGATCCCCGTCGCGGCCTGGCGTCGGAACCTGGCGGTGGTGCTGGGCGTGGGCCTGACCGTGGCCAGCCTGGCCCTGGCCTTCACCTGGGACCAGGTCAAGCCGCACCTGCTGGTCCACCGGGAAGCGTTCCGGGAGATCGGCGCGTTCGTGGACGGCCGGACCAGCCGGGAGGACCGGATCTTCGTCTGGGGCAATTCCCCCGAAATCTATTACGAATCGGACCGGGTGATGGGGACGCGCTTCCCGTTCTGCAACTACCATACGGGCAAGATCTGGGGCACCACCGCCGACGACGTCGACGCGACCGACACCGAGCAGTACATCGTGCCGCGGGCCTGGACCGAACTGCTGGCCGACCTGGACGCCGCCCCGCCGCGGCTGATCGTGGACGCAGCAGCAGGACGCCTGGACCGGTTCGATCTGCACCCGATCAGCCGCTATCCCGAACTGGCGCGCCGCGTCGCGCAGCGGTATCGCCTGGTCGGCAAGCCCGCCGGCGTCCCTGTGTACGAACTGCTGCCCTGAACCGCGTTCCGCGACATTCCGCGAATCAATGGATCGTCCCGAGTCGGCTCCAGCTCCGGCGAGAGTTTCCTGTGGAAACCCATCGCCTCCGCCTGCGCGCTCGGGGGGATTCGGACTAGAATCCGGCCGCGTTGCGGAGGCGTGGCGATGTGGACGGTCCTGCTGCTGGTGGCGTCGAACCTGTTCATGACGGTGGCGTGGTACGGGCACCTCCGGTTCAAGGGGGTGCCGCTGTGGATCGCCGTCCTGGTGTCCTGGGGGATCGCCCTGTTCGAATACAGCCTGCAGGTGCCCGCGAACCGCATGGGCTACGGCCAGTTCAGCGCCACGCAACTGAAGGTCATGCAGGAAGTCATCAGCCTGTCGGTGTTCGCGGGCTTCGCATGGCTGTACCTCGGCGAGCGCATGCGCTGGAACACCGTGGTGTCGTTCGGCCTGATCGCGCTGGCCGTTTGGTTCGCCTTCGCGTTTCCCGAAAAGGGGGCGTGACGGTGCTGCGGCAGAACGAGCGTGAGCAGCGAGCGAAGCGAGTCTGCTCCACGCGAGTTTGACGGGGACGCAGACCGGCATCCCCGGGGGATGCCGGCTGTCGTACCCGTCAATCGTTGAACAGGTAGTCGTACCAGAAACGCTTGCTGCGATCGGCCGTCAGGTCCACGTGGATGTGCTTGACCTGCGTGTACTCCAGCAGGCCGTGGGGCCCCAGTTCGCGGCCGACGCCGGACTGCTTGTAGCCGCCGAAGGGCGCCAGGGCGTTCAGCAGGTGGTAGTCGTTGATCCAGACGGTGCCCGTGCGGATGCGCTTGGCGATCTCGATGGCCCCCGGCACGTTGCGGCTGAACACCGCGCCGCCCAGGCCGTAGATGCTGTCGTTCGCCATGTGGATCGCTTCGTTGACGTCGTTGTACCGGATCACCGACAGCACCGGCCCGAAGATCTCCTCCTGGGCGATGCGCATCTCGTTGCGGACGTTGTCGAAGATCGTCGGCTCGACGTAGAAGCCCTTGGTCATGCCGGCCGGCCGCTTGCCGCCGCACAGCAGCCGCGCGCCTTCGCTCTGGCCCAGGTCGATGTAGCCGTTGACGGTGTTCAACTGCGCCTTCGACACCACCGGGCCCATCGTCGTCTCGAAGTCCTGGGGGTCGCCGATCTTGATGTGGCCGACGCGCTCCAGCATCTGGGCCATGAACTTGTCGTAGATCGACGCCGGGACGAAGCAGCGCGTGCCCGATTCGCACACCTGGCCCGCGTGGAAGAACGTGCCGAACAGCGCGCCGTCCACCGCCAGATCCAGGTCCGCGTCCTCCATGACGATGGTCGGCGACTTGCCGCCCAGTTCCAGCGTCACCTTCTTGACCGTGTCCGCCGCCATCCGCATGACGTTCTTGCCCGTCTCGGTGGAGCCGGTCAGGGCGACCTTGTCCACCATCGGGTTGGTGCACAGTTCCGGCCCGACGACCGACCCGGCGCCCGTGATGATGTTGAACACGCCGGGGGGCAGGTCCGCTTCCGCGATGGCCTTCGCCAGTTCCAGCGCCGTCAGGGGCGTGTCGGAGGCGGGCTTCAGGACGATGCTGTTGCCCATGATCAGGGCCGGCGCGGTCTTCCACACGGCCATCATGAACGGGAAGTTCCACGGGATGATGCCCGCGCAGACGCCGATGGGCTCGCGGTTCACGAAGTTCCAGGACACGAACGGGAAGTCCACCCAGGGCAGCGGCTCGTAGGTCGGCAGCGCCGCGCCCAGTTCGACCAGTTGCTTGAAGTGCTCGATGCCCACGGGGGCGTCCATCATCGTGGTCTTGCGGATGGTGCTGCCGCCGTCCTTCGATTCCAGTTCGGCGATCTCGGATTCCCGGGACTTCAGGATCTCGAAGACCTTCATCAGCTTGGCGGCGCGATCCTTGGGGCTCATGCCCGCCCAGGTCCCCTCGTCGAACGATTTGCGCGCGGCCTCGATGGCCCGCTTCGTGTCGCCCCGGGTGGCGACCGGGACGAGGGCGATGGGCTCCTCGTTGCCGGGGTTGATCGTGGGCCGGGTCTCGCCCGTCTCGGCGTCGCAGAACTGCCCGTCGATGAAGAGCTGGTAACGCTCCATGGGGTCCTCCAGGGTTTCGATGGGCTTGATGATACCGCGGGTTGGGGCGAGTCAACAGGGGGGTCCGGGTGCGCGTTGAAACAGCGGGGCTTTACAAGGTCAGCCGGGCCGGTGTACCCTTCGCCCCTGTTTGCTCGTTGACAGGGCGGAGTGGCCGAGTGGTCGAAGGCAGCGGTCTTGAAAACCGTCGGGCGAAAGCCCCGTGGGTTCGAATCCTACCTCCGCCGCAGCCTCCGCGACGCCTCCGGAGAGATGGCCGAGTGGTCGAAGGCGCTCGCCTGCTAAGCGAGTACACGGGGTAACCTGTGTCGCGGGTCCGAATCCCGCTCTCTCCGCTGTTCGGAAGGGTTGAAAACCTTTCCGCCTGGTGCTAAGTTCTTTGCCGCTTTGGTGCTGCGCCCGTAGCTCAATTGGATAGAGCATCAGACTACGGATCTGAGGGTTGGGGGTTCGAGCCCCTCTGGGCGCGCCAGGTTGCCGCCCGTTCACCGGATTGACACGGTGGGCGGGCGGCTTCTTTGTTTTCCAGCCCCATCCCTACCCCCTTCTCCCGTTCTTGACCCGGACCCGCCCGGCGGCTACCGTGGCGGCCATGGCTGTAGCCCTCATCTACCCGCCTCTCTGCGACCCGACCGCACCCTACCTGTCGGTGCCCCTGCTGGCGGCCTGCCTGCGCCGGGCGGGGCTGGACGTCCTGGCGATCGACGCCAATGCCCTGGCCGTGGCCTGGCTGCTGCGGCGGGACACGATGGAGTCGTTCGCGGAACGGGTCCGGGCGCGGTTCGCGGACCTCGACGGCCGCCGGTCCCTGGGCCTCGCCGATCAACTGGACTACGTGCAACTGTGGCAGGCGCTGGCGCCCGCGGCCGTCGTGCCCGGCGCGATCGACGCGGCGGTCGCGACCCTGCGGGATCCGACGCGGTTCTTCGAGGTCGCGGCGTACGAGGACGCCGTGGGAACCGTGGAGGCGGCGCTGGAGGTGGCGGCCGCGGCGTGCGCGCCCCTGCGCATCGACTTCGCCGCCTGGCGCACCCCGTTTTCGCTGCTGACGCCGGACCAGATCCGTCGCGACGCCGGGCCGGACCTGGATCCCCTCCATGCGTGGTACGCCGGGCCCCTGGTGGACCGCCTGCGCGCGGCCCATCCGTCGGTCGTGGGGGTTTCGGTGGCCTTCCCGGGCCAGGTCCAGCCGGCATATGCGCTGGCGTACGCCGTGAAGGCGGCCCTGCCCGGGGTCCACCTGGTGGTCGGGGGTCCGGCGATCAGCCAGATCCTGCTGCGGATTCCGGCCGAACGGGTGGCGGCGGCCCTGGGTCCCTTCGACAGTGCGGTGACGGGGGAGGGCGAGGAGGCGCTGATCGACCTGGTGCGCGCCGTCGAGGCCGGCCGGCCGCCGCGGGGGTTGGTCCGGGGCACGTGCGATCGCGACCTGACGGACCTGCCGGCGCCGGATTTCACGGGCCTGGTTCCCGGTCCGTACCTGTCCCCGACGCCGGTCCTGCCGTACGACGGGGCCCGGGGCTGCTACTGGGGGAAGTGCGCCTTCTGCCACTACGGGCCGGTGGAATCCGGGACGGCCCGGTACCGGGAGCGGCCGGCGGCGACCGTGGCCTCCCACCTCAAGGCCCTCGCGGACCTGCACGGGACCCGCCTGTTCTACCTGTCCGAGGACACGTTGTCGCCGCGGGGGGCACGGGCCCTGGCGGCGGCCCTGCAGCAGGCGGGCGGCGGGATCCGCTGGGCGACCGACCTCCGTCCCGAGCGTGCCCTGGACGCGGAAACATGCCGGGCCCTGGCGGCCGGCGGCCTGCTGGCCGTGTCCATCGGCGTGGAATCGGCGGCGCCGCGGGTCCTGGAGCGCATCGACAAGGGGGTGCGCGTCGAGCACGTCGAGGCCGCGACGCGGGCCCTGGCGGCCGCGGGTGTGGCCGTCGAGGCCATGGCCTTCACGGGATTCCCGGGGGAGACCACCGCCGAGGCGCTGCAGACCGTGGCGTGGCTGGGCCGGATGCACGACGACCTGTCCCTGTTCATCTGCGGCGAGTTCGCGTTGACGCACGGATCCCGCGTCGCCCAGGACCCGGACGCCTTCGGGGTGGCCGAGGTCTGGGAGATGGCGGGCGACGAATTGCGATCCAGCCTCTTCTGGCGCGGGCGTCGGGCCGGTCCCGGGGCCAGGGTAGACGACGCGGTCGAGGCCCTGTCCCGTCGGTGGAGCCTGCGGTCGTATCCCTGGGCCGGTTCCCTGTCCACCGCCCACACGCTGCTGTGGTACGACCGGTTCGGCCCCGGGGTGTTCCGGCAACCGGTCGCCAGCATGCCGGGGCTCGCCCCTGTCCCCCCCCAGAAACCCCGCCTTCCGCATCCCCGCTTCGACCCGGAAACACTGGCCGAATCTGCGTCCGAGGCCGACGCCGCGATCTGGGACACGCTGGTGAACCAGCGCCGGGCCGTGTCCCGGAGCGCCTGGGAGGCCCTTGCGGCGCGGGTTCCAGCCGCCCGCCGCTGAGGGGGGGTGCAAGGCGGCAGATTCGCCAGGAATCAAGGACTGTTGGCAGAACATCCTTCGCGATTGAATGTAAATCGGATATTGTGCATCCGAGTTGGACTGGTCGAAGGGCGACCGGATGGAAACGCGGAGGCAACCGATGAAGCGGGTAGTGATCGGAATCGTGGCACTGGGGATGTTCGCGGCATGCGACAGCAGCAACGCGACGGACAGCGGCCCGGGGATCGACGTCCCGGCGGACATCGTCGTGGACACGCCCCAGGCGGACATCCCCGCGACGCCCGACGTCGAGGATCGCGATCCCGGCGCCGTGGATCCGGGTGCCAGCGATCCGGGCCCGACCGATCCGGGGGCCGTGGATCCGGGCCCGACCGACCCGGGCGCCGTGGATCCGGGCCCGACCGACCCGGGCGCCGTGGACCCCGGCGCGACCGATCCCGGCCCGACGGGCCCGGCCGGCCACACCGAGGACAACAACGGCGTGCTGCACAAGCCCGGCAAGAACGATCCGTTGAAGAACTGCACGTCCTGCCACGGGGCCAGTTTGACCGGGGGCTCGGGGCCGTCGTGCTACGACTGCCACAACAACAACGACCACACCTCCAGTCGCAAAGGCGCCATGCACCTGGGCGGCTCGACCAGTACCTGCGTGAACTGCCATGGGCCGAAGTCGTCGACCAGCACCATGTCGTCCACCGGCGGCATCGGGCCGGCGTGCGGCCAGTGCCACTGACCCGTCGCCCTGCCCGCCGATTCCCCTGGACCTTCTTTCCTCGAAAATTCCTTGACGACACGTCCCCGGGACCTCGGTACCCCTTGCCAAACCCCATGGGGGGTGCCTAGAATCGACCGGCACGCGGATCCGCGCGATCCGGAACACGTGAACACGGCTTCTGACCCCCGCAGGCCTGCCGGAGGGCTGCGAACGAGGAACGACATGCTGGACGAGTCGCTCGCTTCCCGGTTCGAGTTTGGCACCCAGGCCGCCGAGGACAAGTATGGACGGCACCTGATGGGCCGCCGTCTGTCCGACGACCTGCCGGTGGTGATGACCGTCCTGGACCCGTCCCTGAAGGTCGGGCCCGCGGAGGCCCACTCGGTGGTGCTGTCGTCCCGGAAGCTGGCCGAAGTGCGGCTGGGCTCGGCGCTGCTGTGCGTCGAGGCCGGGCGTACCGAGGGTGGCAACATCTACGTCGTCTGCGAAACGGCGAAGGATGAAACCCTGAAGTCCCTGCTGCGGGCCCGTGGCGGCCTGACGCCCGCGGACGCCCTGGCGATCGCCTATCGGATCGCGGCGACGCTGAAGGCCGCCTCGGCGGTCGGCGTGCGGCACCTGGACCTGTCCTCGGCCAGCATCCACGTGACGTTCGAGCCGGAACTGAAGGTCCGCGTGGCCCGGTTCGGGTACTCGAACCTGTTGCCGTCCTACAACCCGGCCCGGAAGAACGAGGCCCACCACGGCACGGCCGAATACATGGCTCCCGAGGTGTGTGCGGGACGGCCCGGCGACGAGGCCGCCGACCTGTACGGGCTGGGCATCCTGCTGTACGAAATGGTAGCGGGCAAGCCGCCGTTCGTGTCGTCCAGCCCGTCGACCACGATCAAGCGTCAGGTCTACGAAAAGCCGCTGCCC
>CAINDP010000271.1 GCA_903847405.1 uncultured Myxococcales bacterium
ACCCTGCCGCCTCGAAGAACGGACAGGACCTACGCGCGGGTCGTGAAATCCGGCACGTCCCGGTATCCGCGGGCGAAGAGGAAGGTCGAGCCTAAGTGACCAGCATTGTGTCTGTCCCCATTTTCTGGAGCCTGGGAAATCGGTGTCTGTCCCCATTTTCCGCTGCGGCGGGCGCCTTTCGTTGACGGCATGCGGGCGGGCGGGTACGTTTGCCGCGTCCCGGCCGGCGTGGGTTGGGAAGGGAGGTTTTCGTGGCCGCCACCGCCCGCCGCCGCCTGCTGATCGTCAGTCCCCGCCACGGGTATCGCAACCTCTGGGCTCTGAAGGAGGTCGGCCTGCTGATGGGCAAGAAGGTGGCGACGGTGCCGCTGGCCCTGCCGGTGCTGGCCGCCCTGACCCCTTCCTCCTGGGACATCCGCCTGGTCGACGAGGAGATGGAAGCCGTCCCGTTCGGGGACCGCTTCGACCTGGTCGGCATCACCGGGATCAGCACCAACGTGACCCGCGGCTACGAAATCGGCGACGCCTTCCGGGCCGCCGGCATCCGCGTCGTGATGGGCGGTCCCTACGTGTCCACCCGGCCCGACGAGGCGCTGCTGCACTGCGATTCCGTGGTCATCGGCGAGGCCGAGGAGGTCTGGGTGCCGCTGCTGGCGGACCTGGAAGCGAACCGCCTGCAGCCGACGTACCGGGCGCCGCGCCTGCCCCCGCCGGAACTGGTCCCCGTGCCGCGCTGGGACCTGGTGGATACCCGGCAGGTCCTGGGCCTGAACGTGCAGGTGTCCCGCGGTTGCCCGCACCGCTGCGAGTTCTGCCTGGTGCACACGATGTACGGCCGGAAGCCCCGCTATCGGCCCATCGACGTCGTGGCGGAGGAAATCCGCGCCCTGCCGGTCAAGAACCTGTCGTTCGTGGACGACAACCTTACGGCCTGGAAGCCCTACGCGAAGGACCTCATGGCGCGCATCAAGCCCATGGACGTCCAGTGGTCCGGCCTGGCCAGCATCGAGGTCACGCGGGATCCGTCCCTGCTCCGGGACATGGCCGAGGCCGGGTGCATGTCCCTGGTGCTGGGCTTCGAGTCGCTGGACCCCGCCGGCCTGGCCGAGGCCCACAAGACCCAGTTCCGCGTGGACGAGTACGAGGCCGCGGTCACCGCCCTGCACAAGGCCGGCATCCACCCGATCGGCGCGTTCGTGCTGGGCTTCGACAGCGACACGCCGGCGTCCTTCGATCGCGTCCGGGACTTCGCCCTGCGCACGGGCTCGTCCTACCTGATGATGAACGTCCTGACGGTCTTCGACGGCACCGACCTCGAACGCCGCATCTCGGCCGAGGACCGCCGCATCCCGCTGCCGCCCGAGTTCCTGAACGGCCTGTTCCCGACCAAGGTGTCCGAGGGGATGACCGAGCGGGAGGTCTTCGACCACTTCCTGGACCTGCTGGGCCAGGCCTACTCCTGGGGCGACCTGCGGCAGAAGGCGCGGGTGGCGTTCGGCCACGGCGGCTTTTCGCGCAAACCCACCGGCAGCCCACCGCTGTGGGAAAAGGTCCGCGCCTCGTGGCGCCTGGTCCGGGCGTACCTGTTCAGCCGCGACCCGGACCAGCGCGGCCTGTTCCTGGACCTCTTCAGGATGGGGCGCAGCGGCACGATTCGCATGGAGTACGCCGCGCACTACCTGCTGATGGCACTGGCGCTGACGGGATACGTGGACCGCCACGTGCGGGACCGCGAGGAACTGTGGCGCCGCTACCAGGCGGCACGCCGGGGCGTGGCCCCGTCCTGATCCCGCCTCCCGATCATCGCAGGCGGAACACCGCGTAATCCCGGTTCGCGTTGACCCGGTCGTACCCCTCCAGTCGCACTCCCGGCCCCTCGGGGCCTGCCGTGGCCGACCCCAGATCGCCGGGGACCACCACGACCTCGGCGCAGAGGTTCCGTCGGGCCAGTTCGGCGGTCAACCGCGCCGGGTCGAAGCCCTCGGGCAGGTAGTACGATTCGCTGACGTCGCGGTCCGCGAGGTGCGACTGGATCAGGTTCGGCGCCAGCACCGACACCCCGGCCGGGACGGCGGCCAGCGTTTCCTGGATGCGCTGCCTGCGCAGGACGCCTTCATCCGACGAGTCCAGGTCCCCGAACAGGCTGCGGCCCTTCCAGTCCCGCACCGCGACACAGGCGATCAGCGCGAAGGCCAGGGTTCCGTACTGCAGGGCCTGTCGCCCCCGGACGGACGCCACCCGTTCGCCGACGAACCTGATCCATCGCGCCTGCCCCGCCACGAAGGCTGCATGGACCCCCGGCAGGATCAGCGCCTCGTAGTGGAAGTTGCCGGATCGCATCGGCGCGTGGTCGCTGAGCACGTTGGCCAGGAACAGCGGCAGCGCGGCCCACAGCGCCCAGGGGGCCAGGACCGGCAGGAAGGCCACCGGCAGCGCCAGCCACAGCAGGTATCCCCGGGTTTCCCCCCCCAGGAGGCGCCGGAACAGTTCCCCGGCGTGGAGGAAGGGGGCGGTCACCAGCGCCGTCCATCCCGATCCCATCCACGCATAGCGGGACATCGTGTTCGCCAGGTGATCGCCTTCGAACATCGGGATGATCACCCCGACGCCCACCACGAATCCCGTCAGCCCCAGCAGCCCGACGAACACCCCGGCGAACCGAGTATCGCGCCGCAGGGCCAGGCCCACCCCCAGGCACATCGCCACCAGCCCCACGTCCTCCTTGCACGACAGGGCCAGACCCAGGAACAGCAGGAACCGGCCGGCGCGCCGCTCGTCCAGGGCGTCCAGGGCGGCCAGCATCAGCGGCAGCGCGAAGGTCACCTCGTGGATGTCCCAGGACAGGCTGGTCAGTGCGGGCTGGAACAGGAAGACGACCGTGACCGCCAGCGCCATCGGCGCATCCAGGCGTCGCCGCGCGATCCGCCACGCCGGGATCGCCGACAGGGTCACGGCCGCCACGTCCAGGAACAGGAGGGTGGGCGTCCCCGGCACCAGCAGGTAGCACGGCAGCAGCAGGTACAGGAAGGGGCTGGCGTGGGATCCCAGGTGATCCATCCCCTCGGGCGAGTTGAAGAAGCCGTGGCCCCGGGCGGCATGCCAGAACCCGTGGGCATAGATACCGATGTCGAAGTTCGTGAGGTGGAACGACAGGAACCGGGCCAGGGCCGGCAGGAAGAACACCGCTTGCGCCGCGAGCACCAGGGTCAGCAGCGCCGCCCATTCCCGGCGGGTCGGGACGGTGGTCGGCGTCGTCGCGGGCACGCCCCGGGGGAACAGCCAGTCGCCGCCCCGCACCCGGCGCAACCGCAGGGCCAGCAGGCCCCCCAGGACGGCCAGCAGGCCCAGCACCAGGCCCCACGTCGAACCCGCGACCCGTCCGGGCTGCGGCGGGCCGGGACCCTTCACGTCCTGCGACGGCCCCGTCCAGACGTCCACCGCGTCCCGTTCCCGGATGCCGGCCACCAGGGCGGCGCCGACCGTCCGGACGTCCTCGGGCGCGGTGTCCCCCGGGCCCCGGATCGCGATCGCGAAGTGGCGGGATCGGACGTCGCCCCCGGCGTCGGGATGCGTCAGGACCGCTTCGACCACGCGGTTGCCCGATCGGGCGCGAACGACGGCCTCCCGGATGCCGACCCGGACGTCGTCCACGGCCCAACCTTCCGGCAGCGCGCCCGCAGGGACCAGTGCCCCGAAGACCGATTCCCGCTGCGGGTCGATCCGTGCGCACGTCGCCGCGCCGGCCCGGACCGGGACGAGGCAGGCCCCCGCCCCGAGGACCGTCGCCAGCCCCAGGACCATCGCGAATCGACCGGGGACCACGCCTGGCATCCTGCCTCCGGAACCCGTCTGCCTGCGGGCCTGCCGGGAGTATGCGCCGGGCGCCCCGCGGCCCGCAACCGGCCGCCCTTCCTTCCCTTGTTCCGGGGACGGGGCTCCGGCATGATGGCGGTGCGAATCGAGCGTCGACCACGGGACCGGGGGGAGGAAGGATGAACGCGCGCAGGGGTGGGAGAATCGTTCGTGTCGTGGCGGTCCTGGTGGCGGCGGGGCTGGCTTCCGCGGGGACCTCCTGCGGCGGCAACCCGGTGCCGACCGCGGTCACGGCCGTCCAGGCGAAGGCCCTGATCGACGCCACCGCCGACCTCGGGATCATCGACGTGTCGGGCGCGTTCGCGGCGGGCCACCTCCCGGGCGCCGTGTCGCTGCCCCTGGCCGACGGTTCGCTGGCCGCCGCGCTGCCCACGCTGGACCGCACGCGCCCCTGGCTGGTCTACTGCCATTCGGACGCGTCGGGGCGGACCGGGGCGCAGATGCTGCTGGACGAGGGCATGGACGACGTGTTCTGGCTGCAGGGATCGTACGCGGCGTGGGTCGGGGCGGGCTATTCGGTCGAAACGGGGTTGTAGGACGGGCGCGGAAAGGCGGGGGCGGGCATGGTGCGGGTCACGGAATTCGGGGACGTCGTCCGGTTCGACGTCGCCACCGACATCGCCGGTCGCGGCCGGTACTGGACGACCTGCTACCTCGTCGGTTCGACGCTGATCGACACGGGCTGCGCCCACGCCGCCCCCGAGTTCGTCCGCGTGCTGGCCGGGCGCCCCATCGACCGCATCCTGCTGACCCACTGCCACGAGGACCACATCGGCGGCACCGGTGCGGTGCGCCGGGACCGGGGCGACATCCCCGTCCATGCCCACCCGGGATGCGCCGAGGTCCTGGCGGATCCCCGCCGGAAGCAGCCGCTGCACCCCTACCGGCGCGTGATGTGGGGCTGGCCCCTGCCGGCGCCGGCGCATCCGGTGGTCGAAGGGGACGTCATCGACGCGCCGCCGTTCCGGTTCCAGGCGCTGTACATGCCCGGGCACTCCATCGATCACCTCTGCTTCCTGGAGCCGGATCGTCGCTGGCTGTTCAGCGGCGACCTGTACGTCGGCGGGAAGGATCGCGCCCTGCGCAACGACGGCCACGTCTGGGACATCATCGCGTCGCTGCGCCGTGCCGCCGGCCTGTCGCTGGCGACGCTGTTCCCGGGATCGGCCCGGGTCCCCGACGACCCGCACGGGGCCCTCGCCGGGAAGATCGCCTACTACGAGGACCTCGGGGGCCGCGTCGTGGACCTGCGCCGGAAGGGGCGCTCGATCGGCGCCATCACGCGCCTGGTGTGCGGCGGGCCCATGCCCATCGAGTTCGTGACCCTGGGACACTATTCGCGCCGCAACCTCGTCCGCAGTTTCCTGGAGGATCCGACCCGGTTCCCCACCCCCGCACTCCCGTGATACCCTCGCGCCGGCCGCATCCCGCGGTGCGTTCCCCCTGCAGCGGAGGATCCCATGTCCGGCGCCCCGTCCGAAGCCCCCAAGGGCCCCTGGTGGAAGGAAGTCACGCAGCCCTTCGTGGACCTGGTCCACGCGCCCCGCGCCCTGTGGGGCATCAACCTGACGTACTTCCTGGAAGGGCTGGTGTACTTCGGGATGCTGGGCTACCTGGCGATGTTCTTCAACGAGGCCGTGGGCCTGGACGACATCTGGGCGGGCCTCAACGTCGGCGTCCTGACGTTCGGCATCACCTTTTCCATGTTCTTCTTCGGCGGCCTGGCCGACAAGTTCGGCGTCCGCAAGGCGCTGCTGGGGGCCCTGGTCCTGATGTTCTTCGGCCGCATCCTGATCGCGACGGGACCGGCCCTGGGCCTGCCTCCGGGGGGGCTCGGGTCGCCCATCCACCTGATGGTGCTGGCCGGCATCCTGCTGATCGTCCTGGGCTACGGCGCCTACCAGCCCGCCGCCTACGCCGCGGTGCGCCAGTTCACGACCCCGAAGACCGCCGGCATGGGCTACGCCATGCTGTACGCCCTGATGAACCTGGGCGGCTGGCTGCCCACCTTCGCGTTCCTGCTGCGGGACAAGGAGTACGTCGGCATCGGGATCCCCGGCGTCTACTGGGTCTACACGGGCCTCACGGCCTTCGGCCTGGGCGTCACCTCCCTGATCCTGACCCGCAAGGTGGTGGACAAGGCGATCGCCGATGCCAAGGTCGCCTCCGCCGCCGAAAAGGCCGCGACGCCCGGCGCCCTGGCCGCGGACCCCGTGGCGGCCGTCGAGGCTGCGGCGCCCGCCGGTCCCAAGCCGCCCTTCTCGGCCCTCACGTGGCTGAAGAACCACCCGCTGGCCGACGCCAAGTTCGCGTTCTTCGTGTTCTGCCTGATCCCCGTGCAGACCCTGTTCGCCCACAACTGGCTGACGCTGCCCATGTATGTCGAGCGCGCCTACCACGGCACCTGGATCGGCAACAACTTCGAGGTCGCGACCAACTTCAACCCCATCCTGATCTTCATCCTGGTGCCCATCGTGACGGCCCTGACCCAGCACAAGAAGGTCTACAACATGATGATCGCGGGCACCGCCGTGATGGCGGCCCCGACGTTCCTGCTGGCCACCGGGCCGTCCTTCTGGACCCTGTTCGCCTTCCTGGTCCTGATGACGATCGGCGAGGCCATGTGGCAGCCGCGCTTCCTGCAGTACGCCGCGGAAATCGCCCCCGAGGGCCGCACGGGCGCCTACATGGGCGTCGCGCAGTTCCCCTGGTTCCTGACCAAGGTCCTCGTGCCGATCTACTCGGGCTGGTTCCTGACCACCTACTGCCCCAAGGACACGCCCGTGGAACTGCTGAACACGGAAGCCATGTGGTTCATCTACGGCTGCATCGCCATGACCTCGACCGTCATGCTGGTCCTGGCCCGCAACTGGCTGGGGAAGGACTTCAAGACGACGGCGTGATCCGGACCGCGTCCCCGCCCCCGTGCTCAGGCCAAACCACTCTGCGCGTCCGCAGCGCGTGTCCATGCGGCAGGCGGCCCCGGTGCCTTGACGAACCGCCCCCCCGCCTCCATCCTTGGCGTCACGACCACGAGGAAGACCACCGATGAAGCCGACGTTTGCCGATTCCTTCCGGACCCTCAGCGACCTGCCCGGCACCACCGGCCCGGTCAAGTACTTCCGCCTGGCCGCCCTGGCCGAACAGGGACTGGCGGACGTGGCGCGCCTGCCCCGGTCCATCAAGGTCCTGCTGGAGGCGGCCCTGCGGGCGGAAAACGGCCGCGAGGTCCTGAAGGACGACGTGGCGAAGCTGGTCGCCTACGACCCGGCCAATCCCCCGACGACCGAGGTCCCGTTCCTGCCGGCCCGCGTGCTGCTGCAGGACTTCACCGGCGTGCCCTGCGTCGTGGACCTGGCCGCCATGCGCGACGCCATGAAGCGCCTGGGCGGCGACCCGAATCGCATCAACCCCCGGATCCCCGTGGATCTGGTCATCGACCACAGCGTGCAGGTGGACTACTTCGGCAGCCCCGAGGCCCTGCAGCGCAACGCCGAACTGGAGTTCGCCCGCAACCGCGAGCGCTACGAGTTCCTCGCCTGGGGCCAGCAGGCCTTCGAGAACTTCCGCGTCGTCCCCCCCGCGTCGGGGATCTGCCACCAGGTCAACCTGGAGTACCTGGGCCAGGTCGTCCGCAGCCAGGCGATCGACGGCGACGAGGTCTGGTTCCCGGACTCCTGCGTGGGCACCGACAGCCACACGCCCATGATCAACGGCCTGGGCGTGGTGGGCTGGGGCGTCGGCGGCATCGAGGCCGAGGCCGTCATGCTGGGCCAGCCGATCTACCTGGTCGCGCCCCGCGTCATCGGCTTCCGCCTGACGGGCCGCCTGCCCGAGGGCGCGACGGCCACGGACCTGGTCCTGACGATCACCCAGATGCTGCGCAAGGTGGGCGTGGTGGACCAGTTCGTCGAATTCTTCGGCCCCGGCGTGGCGGCCTTGACCGTGCCGGACCGCGCCACGATCGCCAACATGTCGCCCGAAGCCGGCAACACCATCGGGTACTTCCCGGTGGACGACCAGGTCCTGTCCTTCCTGCGCGGCACGAACCGCGGTCACCTGGTGGCCCGCGTGGAAGCCTACGCCAAGGCCCAGGGCCTGTGGCAGGGCGGCAGCGAGGCCGACCCGACGTTCGCCCAGACCGTCGAACTGGACCTCGCGACCGTCGTGCCCTGCCTGTCGGGCCCCAAGCGCCCCCAGGATCGCGTCGCCCTGACGGCCATGAAGTCCGCCTGGCAGGCCGGCCTGACCACCCCCGTCGAGAAGCGCGGCTTCGGCCTGGGCGCCGACGACCTTGCCCGCACCGGCACGGTCACGGCCCCCGGCGCTCCCACGTCGACCATCGGCCACGGCGCCGTCGTGATCGCCGCGATAACGTCCTGCACCAACACGTCGAACCCCTCCGTGATGCTGGCCGCGGGCCTCGTCGCCCGGAAGGCCCGCCTGCGCGGCCTGACCACGAAGCCCTGGGTCAAGACGTCGCTGGCGCCCGGATCGACGGTGGCCACGGACTACCTGACCCGCTCGGGCCTGCTGCCGTACCTGGAGGAACTGGGATTCGCGGTCGTCGGCTATGGCTGCACGACCTGCATCGGCAACTCGGGCCCCCTGCCGGAACCCGTCCGTGACGCCGTGAAGGCCAACGACCTGGTGGTGTCCGCCGTCCTGTCCGGCAACCGCAACTTCGAGGGCCGGGTCCACCAGGACGTGAAGGCCGCGTTCCTGGCCTCGCCGCCCCTGGTGGTCGCCTACGCCATCGCGGGGACCGTGGACATCGACCTCGCGACCGAGCCCCTGGGCCACGACCCGGACGGCCGGCCCGTGTACCTCAAGGACGTCTGGCCGACCAACGACGACATCGCCGAGGTCCTGCCCCTGGCCCTGGACCCGGAAGTCTTCCAGGTCCGGTACGACGGCATCGATCGCTCGAACCCCGACTGGAACGCGATCCCCGTGGCGGGCGGCGAACTGTACGCCTGGGACGACGCCAGCACGTACATCCAGAACCCGCCGTTCTTCGCCACGATGACCCGGACCAAGGGCTCCATCGTGCCGATCGAAAGCGCCCGCGTCCTGGCGCTGCTGGGCGACAGCATCACCACCGACCACATCAGCCCCGCGGGCAACATCGCCGGGGACAGTCCGGCCGGGGCCTACCTGGTCCAGCGCGGCGTGGTCGCGAAGGACTTCAACCAGTACGGATCCCGGCGCGGCAACGACCGCATCATGACCCGCGGGACCTTCGCCAACGTGCGCCTGCGCAACCGCCTGGCCCAGGGCAAGGAGGGCGGCTGGACCACGCACCTGCCGTCGGACCAGGTGCTCCCCATCTTCGATGCGGCGATGCGCTACAAGGCCGACGACATCCCGACCCTCGTCATCGGCGGCCGCGACTACGGCATGGGCTCGTCCCGCGACTGGGCGGCCAAGGGCACCTACCTGCT
>CAINDP010000272.1 GCA_903847405.1 uncultured Myxococcales bacterium
CCTGCCGGGACTGCCACGAGGACGCCCACCGGACGGTGTTCGCCAGTGTAGAGGGTGGGGACCGGTGCGACACGTGCCACTCGGTCGCAGGATACGCACCGTCGTCCTACGGTCTGGAGGCTCACGGACGCTCGGCCTTCCCGCTGACGGGTGCCCACAGGGCGGTGCCCTGCGGAGGACGGTGTCACCGGTCTGTCGGCGAATCCGCGGCGGGGCTGGACGGCCTGCGGCTGAAGGGCGCCCCCACGGCCTGCGCCTCCTGCCACCCCGACCCTCACGGCGGGGCCTTCGCGGCCCGCGCCGGGAACAAGGGATGCGCGGCCTGTCACGCGACGACGTCCTGGAAGGCCGCCGACTTCGACCACGCGACCACCCGGTTCCCCCTGGTCGGCAAGCACCAGGGGGCACCCTGCCGCACCTGCCACGGAAACGATCAGGGAGGCGCCGCCACGACTTACCGGGGGCTGGACCGTCGCTGCGCCTCGTGTCACGAGGACCGCCATGCGGGGCAGTTCGCGGGGGCCGGCGCCCGGGACTGCGGCGACTGCCACGACTCGGAATCCTTCAAGATCGTGAAATTCGACCACGCCGGCCGGACGTCCTTTCCCTTGAAGGGCGCCCACGGGACCGCGGCCTGCGTCGCATGCCACCCCGCCGTGACGCTGCCCTGGGGGGGTGAAACGGCCCTGTACCGGCCGGTCGTCGGGGCCTGCGGCGCCTGCCATGCCGACCCGCACCAGGGACGGACCGAGGGTGTCGCCTGCGCCGACTGCCACCAGGCAACGTCCTGGCGGAACCTGGCCGAAAACGTGGCCTTCGACCACGGCCGGACCGGATTCCGACTGCAGGGCGCCCACGGAAACGCCCCCTGCCGCCGATGCCACGGCGGCGATACGCCCAGGGTCCGGAACGGGGCGTGCGCGGCATGCCACCGCGACCCCCACCGGGGCGCAGAGGGCGAGGCGTGCGAACGCTGCCACACGCCCGCGGGATGGGCCGTGAACGACGCCGTCCGGAACCATGAGCGCACGCGTTTCCCGCTGTCCGGCGCCCACCGCGTGGCCGATTGCGCGGCCTGCCACGCGGCCGTCGAACCCCCATCCTACGCCGGCACTCCCCGGGACTGCGTGGCCTGCCACGAACAGGACGCCCGCCGGGGCGGCATCCACCCGGACCATGTGAAGGCGGGCTTCCCGGACCGCTGCGACGAGTGCCACGGCACCTACGCCTGGGGTCTGGCCCGCGTGACGCATTCCTGGTGGCCGTTGCGGGGCGGGCACACGGGGGTCGAGTGCTTCCGGTGCCACGCGGGCGAGGTCTACGCGGGCACTTCCGACCTGTGCGAGGACTGCCACGGCGCGGACTACGACCGCACGTCGTCGCCCGCCCACGCGGCCCTGGGGTTCCCGCGGGCCTGCCGGGAGTGCCATGCAGAGTCGGCCTGGAACCCGGCCCGGACCGACTGGCACGACCGCCGGTTCCCGTTGCGCGGCGACCACCGCGGGCTGGCATGCACGGACTGCCACGCCGGGGGTCAGGCGACGTCCTTCACCTGCACCTCCTGCCACGAGCACGCGAAGGACCGGATGGACCAGAAGCACCAGGGCAAGGGCGGGTACGCCTACGACAGCACTGCATGCCTGGCGTGCCATCCCCGGGGGAGCGACTGATGGACGCCCAACGGAAGCCACGAGTCGGGATGCTCGCGAGCGCGTGGTTGCTGGCGGTCCTCGTCGGCGCCTGCGCCATGCCGGGCCCCGTCGGAAACGACCATGCCGCCACCGCCGAATGCTGGGCCTGCCACGGGGATCGGTACGAAGCGGTGAAGGCCCCCGATCACGTGGGACTGGGCTACCCCCGGCAGTGCTCCGCATGCCACGACACGTCGTCCTGGGACGCCGCAGTACCCGATGCCCATCGCGAGACGGGCAGTTTCCCCCTGCTGGGCAGGCACCTCGGCACGGCCTGCTCGGCCTGCCACGGCACGGGCGACTGGGGCCCGCTGGACCCCGCCTGCGTGGCCTGTCATCGGGACGATTACGACGGCACGACCGCCCCGGCCCACCTGGCCAGCGGCTTCCCGACGACCTGCGCGGACTGCCACCACGGCTTCGAGGCCTGGGTGCCTGCCACGGCGGGCCCCCACGGACCGACGGACGGGTTCCCCCTGACCGGCGGCCACGCGGGGCCGACCTGCAAGGATTGCCACGGCAACGCCTCCTTCGCCGACGTGCCCCGGACCTGCGACGGCTGCCATTCAGGCGACTACGATGGCAGCACGAATCCGGGCCACTCCCGCCTGGCCCTGCCCCGGACCTGCCTGACCTGCCACACGATCCAGTCCTGGACCGGGGCGGTCCTGGGGGCCTACCACCGGTTCCCGATCACCGGCGGGAAGCACGCAGGGGCCGCCTGCGCCACCTGCCACGCCGCCGGACAGCCCTGGGGGACCTTCACCTGCCTGACGTGCCACGAGCACAGCAGGACGGAAATGGACAACCAGCACCTGGGCGAGGTTCCGGGGTACACCTACGACACGGCGGCCTGCTACCGTTGCCATCCTCAGGGCATCGCGGGGGACTGAGAGTGCTGCGCGCGGGCGACAGAGGGAGGAACTGGCTGGCCGTCCTGGCCCTGGCGGGAGTGCTGTCCCCGGCCGGCCCCGGCCTGGGTGCGCCCCGCCCGACCCGGACGCCCGCCCCGGCCGCCCTGTCCCCGCCCCCCGCCGCGACCGCAGCGCCGGCCCCGGCTCCCTGCGCGCCGGTCGTGGCCGAGATTCGCCGGGATGCCGTACACGTCGCCGCCGCCCCGGCCTGCGGGCTGGTTCCCGGGACAACGCTCCGCTCCGGGGACGGCACCCTGCTGGAGGTCACCGACGCAGGTTCGACGTGGGCCCGCCTGATCGTGCGGGAAGGCCCCGCCCCCGTTGCGGGGCAGCGGCTGGAGGTCGTTTCGGCACCCCCGCCCACCCCCAATCCGACGATGGCCGCCCCCCGGGGCGCCACGGCAGGCCCCGGCGTCGTTTCCCGCCAGGCCCCCCCGAACCTCTTCGTGGATGCCGCCCAGCGCCGCACCCCGCGCCCCATCGGCGCCGGGGCCGCCGCGTCCGGGCCACGGCCCGCGCCCGGGGGGCTCACGGTCCACGGGCGCCTGGGAGCGGGCGTGACCGGAGTGGTGGACCTGTCGGACCGCGCTGCGAGTTGGTGGCGCCCCTTCCTGCAATCGACGGTGGACCTCGAGCGGCCGGGCACGGTCGCCTGGACCTACCGCCATCGCTTGCGGGGCCAATGGCGATTCGACGGCCGCTCGTCCTCCCAGCCCTGGGACGGGGACGAGCCCCGCCTGGGCCTGCACGAACTGCGGGCCGGCGCCGCCTTCCTGGAACGTCGCCTGACCATCGGGCTGGGCCGCCTGGCCCCGGACGGGGTCGCCGGGGCAGCGACGGTCGATGGCGCCTTGCTGGAAGGCCGCGTCGGAAACGGCGTCCACCTGGGCGTTTTCGGCGGGCTCCTGCCCCATCCGACCAGCCTTCTGCCCGGCCTGGACGGCACGGGCTTCGGCGCCTGGATGCGGGGGGTGGGAACGGCCGGCGCCGCACGGCTGTCCGGCAGCCTGCTGCTGTCCGGGACCACCTGGAAAGGCGTCCTGGACGAGACCCGGGCCGACGCCCGCATGGCGGTGTCGGCGGGGCGTCGCCTGGACGCCTGGGCACTGGTTCGCCTGAACCTCTGGCCGACGGGAGCACCCGGCGACCGTCCGGTGGTCGATCTCTCCCGCCTGATGGTGGGGGTGCGGGGTCGCCCGGTCCAGCACCTGGATCTGGGTGCCCGCTTCGCCTGGAATCGCTGGACGGCGTCCCGCCGCAGCCGGGACCTCTGGGGCGAGGCCTTCGCGTCGCCATCCTCCCCGGCCGTCGGCCTGGTCGGCCTGGACGCCCGGTGGGAATTCCTGGACGGACTGGAACTGCGTGCAGAGGGCGACATCGACGTGACGGGCCCGGCGGCAACGGGCTGGGCCACGGGGGGGGGACTTTCCTACACGCTGCAAGGCCGGGCACCCTACCGCTTCGAGGTCCGCTATCGCTACGAAGACGGCGACTTCGTCCGCGGCCACCATGCAGGTGCCGAAATCCGCATGCCCTTCCATTCGTCCGTGGCGCTGGACGCCGGGTACCGGTTCTCGCGCTACGAATCCGCCGCCTCGGATCCCGCCCTGGAGCACGACGCAAGCCTGGGCCTGGCGGCACGCCTGCACCGGTCGGTGCAACTGGTCGCAACGGCCGAGTGGCTCCAGGGGGACGACGTCATGGCCCTGTTTGCCAGCGGCCGCATCGACTGGAGGTTCTGAGTGTCCCCTGCCACGTTCCGCCGCTGGGCACCCGCCGCCATGCTCTGGCTGCTTTCGCTGGTCGTCCTGGGCGCCGCATGGTCCCTGGGCCATGACTACTGGCCCCTGGCCCTGACCGGCTCCGAGGCCCGCTTCGACCATCCCGACCACGCCCTCCTGCGGGCCTCCGGGGCCCGGGGGCACCTCCTGGGCATTCTGGGGATCGGCCTGATCCTGCTGAACCTGGCGTACCTGCTGCGCCGGCACGTTCCGGCCCTGCGGAATGCGGGCGCCCTGCGCCACTGGATGACCGCCCACGTGTTCACCGGCGTGGTCGGCTTCGGTCTGGTGGTGTTCCATTCCGCCTTCCACACGGGCAATCCCTTCACGGCCATCGCCTTCGGCGCATTGGCCCTGCTGGTCCTGACCGGCGTGGTCGGCCGCACGGTATACGCCGCGGTCCACCACGACCCCCGCGGCGAGGAAACCCGCCCCGAGGACGAGGTCCGGGGACTGGTGGAGAAAGGCGTCGAGGACCCGGCCCAGGTGATGGCTGCGGTTCGTCGCGCCGAACGCGCCCGCAGGCTGCTGGGGATCTGGCGGGACGTCCACCGCCCCCTGGCCATGCTGATGGCGACGGCCGCCTCGGCCCACGTGACCCTGACCGTTGTCGCGCGCCTCCCGTGGCTGGCCGATAGCCCCGCCGAGGTCCACGCCTGGGCCTTCGGCCTGTCCGGGGCCATACTGGCCGGCTTCGTGGCACTGGAGGTCCGCCTGGTGCGCCGACGGCGCCGTCGCGCGAAGGCGGACCTGGAAGCGCTGGTGCGGTCCGAACTGGCCGGCCTCAACGAACCTCCCTCCCTGCATCCCGTGGTCGATCTGTCGATTTGCATGGGCAGCGCAGCCTGTGTCGCCTCCTGCCCCGAGGGAGACATCCTGGGCCTGGTCAACGGCCGGGCCTGGGTGGTCCGGGGAGCCCGATGCGTGGGTCATGGACGCTGCGCAGCCGAATGCCCCACGGGGGCGATCCAGTTGGTCTTCGGGTCCTCCCGACGCGGCGTGGACCTTCCCTCGGTCAGCGCCCATTTCGAAACCAACGTGCCCGGCATCTTCATCACGGGCGAACTGGGCGGCATGGGTCTGGTGCGCAACGCCATCCGGCAGTCCCTCCAGGCCGTCGACCACATCGCGGAGCGCCGTCCCCGCGGCATCGCCAAAACCCTGGACCTCGTGGTTGTCGGGGCCGGCCCGGCCGGCATGGCCGCCGCCCTTCGCGCCCGGGAACTGGGCCTGTCCCTCGAGATCCTGGACCAGGATTCTTGCGGCGGCACCATCGCCCACTACCCCCGCCAGAAGGTCGTGATGACCGAGCCGTTCACGCTGCCCGGCGGTTTCGGCAGCCGGGCCCGCCTGCTGTCGAAGGAACAGTTGCTGGAAACCTTCGGCGCGGCCCTCGCTGCCGCGCACGTGACGATCCGCGAGTACACGCGCGTTGAGGACGTCCGCCGGGACGGTGACGCCTTCGAGGTCGTGTCCACCGGCGGAACCTTCCGGGCCTCCACCGTGATGCTCTGCGTGGGCCGCCGCGGTTCGCCCCGCCGGATGGACGCCCCCGGCGAGTCGCTGGCCAAGGTTTCGTACCGTCTGATCGAGCCGGACCAGTACGCCGGGCGACATCTTCTGGTGGTGGGCGGAGGCGACAGCGCCGTCGAAAGCGCCCTGGCCCTGTCCGAGGCAGGTGCGGCCTCGGTCGCCCTGTCCTACCGGCGCGCCTCGATCGCCAAGGTCCGGGAGGCCAACCAGCGCGCCTTCGAGGCTGCGGTGCGCGAAGGCCGCATCGTCTTCGAGGGGGACACGCAGGTCGTGAGCGTCGACCCCGACACCGTGACCTTGCGCCGGGGCGACGACACCCTGCAGCGCATCAACGACTTCGTCATCGTGCAGATCGGCGGGGAGCTGCCCACCGAGTTCCTGAAGAAGGCCGGGGTTTCCATCGAGCGGAAGTTCGGAACGGCCTGACCGCGTCAGATCGCGTTCGTTTCCAGAAAAACCCGCATCGCCTCCGGCAGTTCCGTCGTCACCCGCACCGCCACGCCCGTGACGGGATGCTGGAAGCCCAGGGTCCGGGCGTGCAGGGCCAGCCGAGGGTGGCGCCAGGCCGGGTGGACGGCAAGACGGGGTTCATAGCGGGGGTCGCCCAGGACGGGGTGGCCGGTCTCGGCGAAATGCACGCGGATCTGGTTGCGCCGCCCCGTTTCCAGGTGGACCTTCAGGAACGTGGCCCCCCGCAGTCGCTGCACCACCTCGTAGTGCGTCACGGCCAGTTTGCCCTCGCCGGACTCGTCGGTGGAGTACTGGTCCAGATCCTCGTCCGTGGCCAGGTAGCTGCGGAAGGTCCCGCGGTCGTCAGGCACGATCCCCGCGACGATCGCCGCGTACTCGCGCTCGGGCTTGTGCGCCTCGAACTGCGATTTCAGGGCCTGGGCCAGCGCCTCGGTCCGGGCGAACACCAGCAGCCCCGAGGTGTCGCGGTCCAGGCGGTGTACGATGTAGGCCCGTTGCGGCGTGCGCTGGCCCCGGCTCCAGTGGCGGGCGACCTCGTGGACCAGGGTGTCCGTTTCCCGGCGCACGGTCGGCACCGTCAGGATGCCGGCATTCTTTTCGACCACGACCAGGTAGCGATCCTCGAAGACGACGCGGAACGCCCGGTTCGACCAGGCGCGGGCGACTTCCTTGTAGCGACGCCCCGGCTCGTAGACCACGTCGATCTTCGCCCCGACGGCCGCGGGGGCCCCGGCTTCGTGGCAGGTCGCGCCGTCCACCGACACGCACCCGTGGTCGAACATCCCCCGCACCACGGCCCTCGATGCGCCCGTCAGGGCCTGGACCACCAGATCCACCCGCGAGGTGTCCACGGTCAGCACCGAACTGCGCACTTCCCTGGCCATTCCGAAACCCCTTCCGCCCCGTCGAAACCGCATCCGCGCCCTTCGGCTGCGGGAGTCTACTCCATTTCCCCGGGGTTCCGGGCACGCCCCCCCCAAACCTCGCGGACAACGAAAGTCCCATTGAACCTTGCGAACAGTGCGACCGCCAAAATCACTACGCCCACCGTTTGCAAGCCTTTTTCACCATTGGCTTGACAATTGTCATGTTCAAAGCCGATTCTAACCGTGCTCAGAAGGATTCCAGGTGAACGGCTCAAGATGAGGGAGGAGGGTTTCATGCGCACGAATCATTGGTTCCTGGCCCTGGCGGCATGCTCGTTGCTGGTTGCGTCCATCGGCTGCGACAGCAGCAGCAGCAGCGACACGACCACCCCGACCGACGTGCCTGCAGCGGATGTCCCGGCCATGGATGTCCCGGCCGCAGACGTTCCTGCGACCGATGCACCGGTCGCCGACGTCCCCGTGATGGGGACCTTCAAGGCCCTGCTGATCGAGTTCGGCAGCAACCCGCCGGCCGGCGTCGAGGGCGCGGAACTGGAGGTCATCAACGACGACACCGGCATCGCGACCGGCCAGAAGGTCACGTCCGGCGCGAACGGCGCGGTCGAACTGCAGTTGCCCGTCGGCATGAAGGTCGGTTTCAAGGCCACGGCGGTCGACTACCACGACACCTACCAGTTCGGCATCGACTCCGACGCCCAGAGCGAGATCCTGTTCATCGTCACCGAGACGCTGTACACGCTGGCCCCGGCGCTGGCGGGTCTGGAAGTGGACGCGACCAAGGCCATCGTCGGCGGCGCCATCTACTGGGTGAACGCCACGCCCGCGGAAGAGATGGTCGGCTGCGCCACCATCGAAAGCACCCCGGCCGGCGACTACCGCTACTTCGACCCGCTGACGGGCCGGCCGACGTCCCTGGACAAGGCCGACCAGACCTCCAAGACCCTGTCCTACTTCCTGGCCGCCAACATCCCGGCGGGCCCCGCCACCGCCCCCGCCTCGGCCAAGGTCGACGCCATGATCGCCGGCGCCGTCGCGGGCACCACGAACATCTGGGCCATCGAAGGCGCGATCTGCATCCAGAACGTGTACGTGACCGGCGCGGCCAACCCGACCCCGGGCGGCTGCACCAAGTGAGTCCGGAATGAAGGAACCGGCGGGCCCTCCGGCAAACCCGGAGGGCTCGCCGTGTCCGCACGGAGGAACAATGCGACGAGCGTTTGCGGGCCTGCCGAGCCTTTCGGGCCTCGGAGGCGTTGTCCTGTCCCTGCTGCTGTCCTCAGGCTTCGCCAACGCCCAGGAGGCTCCCGCACCACCCTCCCCTGCGGACCAGACCCCAGCGGCCGAGGCGCCGCCCGAGTCTGCCACGCCCGAGTCTGCCACCCCCGACGAGTCCGCCCCCGAGAATGCCGGCGCATCGTTCGATGCGAATGCCGGCGGGTTCGGGGAGGATCCGTTCGAGTCCGACCAGGAGAGCAAGTTCAGCGTCAACGGCTATATCCAGGTCCAGACCGGCGTCTTCGTGTCGCCGGACAAGGCCCGCTATACCCCGAACGGCGCCGCGCTGAACCACGGCGGAAAACTTGGCCAGATGTCGATGGCCCGGGCGACCGCGCAACTGGAGGCCGACTGGAAGCCCTGGAAGTGGATGTCGATGCACGGCATCCTGCGCGGCTCCCGCTCGCTGACGCTGAAGGCCGACCGCGAGGCCCAGTTGCCGAACCCGAAGCGGCTGGTGGTCCGCAACGTCCTGTCCAGCGGCACGTTCCTGGCCAAGGCCGAGTGGAAGTCGAAGAGCCCGGGCGAGGTGGCGACCGAGGTCCGGGACACCTTCTACAACGAGTTCGACCTGCGGGAGTTCTTCGTCGACATCGAGGCCACGAGCTGGCTGTCGTTCCGTGCGGGCCGCCAGCAGGTGGCCTGGGGCGAAACCGGGCAGTTCCGCCTGCTGGACGTCGTGAACCCGGTCGATCCGACCTGGCACTTTTCGTCGCTGGAATCGTTCGAGGACCAGCGCATCCCGCTGTGGATGCTGAAGACGAACATCGAAATCAAGCCCCTGGCCGGCAACCTGGAGGTCCTGTGGATCCCGATGCTGGACGAGGGCGACAAGCTGGCGACCGTCCCGCTGACCTTCGTGGGCGCCTGGGGACTGCCGCTGCCCAAGAACGTGGACATGGGACAGTACCGCCGGAAGGTGTTCCTGTACCCCGAGCGCAACCTGGACAACAGCCGCGTCGGCGCCCGGTGGAAGGGCGAGGCCGGGCCGGTGACGTACTCGCTGGTCTACATGTACACGCACGTGATCAGCCCGCCGATCCCGAAGTTCGTCTACACGCCCTTCGGCGGCGGCGACCTGGAGGTCTGGCTGGGCTTCCCGCGCCAGCACATCGTGGGCCTGTCGCTGGAGGCCGCGATTCCCAGCCCGGCGACGCTGAACGTCAAGTTCGAGGCGGCGTTCGAGCCCGACCGCTCCTACCCGGTCAGTTCGGCGAAGAAGTACAAGCGCACCATCAAGTCCCTGGCCGACGACACGCCCTACCAGGACGGGCTGGTGATGAACAAGAACGACGTCGTCGCGGACTTCGACATCCCGAAGAAGAAGGTGCTGTCCTACGCGCTGACGCTGCAGCGGCCCTCGAACATCCGCTGGCTGAACCCCGAGCAGTCGCTGATGATCGTCGCCCAGTTCATGCACACGGCCATCCTGGATTTCGACAAGAAAGACCTGATGGTCGAGATCCCCGGGTATGACACCACCGTGGTGCAGCCCCACTCGTTCAAGCTGATCGCGTCGGTGTTCACGTCCTACCTGCACGGCATGCTGACCCCGCGCATCGTCGGGGTCTACGCCTTCGCCCGGAAGGACGACGGCGAACTGCTGGGCCAGGGCGGATTGCTGAGTGTCCAACTGGGCATGGCGTTCGGCAACAACTGGCGCCTGAACCTGGCCCTGAACGAGTTCTTCGGCCCGGACGGATACGACGGTCTGGGCCTGTTCCGGGATCGCGACGAGGTCAACCTGTCGGTGCGCTACCAGTTCTGATGACGTGCAGGTCCCGCAGGGACCTCGAGGAGGCGAGATGAAGTCGATTGCCACGGGAATGCTGGTGGTGCTGGCCCTGGCGTGGTCCGTCCCGGCGACTGCGAAGCTGGGCGGGGGCGTCACCCTGACGAAGGAGAACTGGACGAAGGAGGCCGCGTTCGCGCCGAACCTGGCGAACCCGGCGTTCAAGGCCGGCGACACGCTGGATGCCACCAACTTCAAGGCCCTGGGCGACTGGATCGTCCCCGGGGTCGCGACGCTGATGGAAAAGCACGGCCTGAAACTGTGGACCCGGACCTACAAGCGGATCTGGCCGTCGGCCGGATACATCGAGGCCACCAACAAGTACGCCAAGGACGTCGAACTGCTGGAAGCCAGTTCCAACCCGCGCGTCAAGGGCATCAAGAACTACACGGCGGGCCTGCCCTTCCCGAACCCGCAGACCGGCCTGGAGGTCGCCTGGAACTACCAGTACGGCTACCAGGGCGACGACGGCGGCTTCCACTACGGCGTGTACTGGATCAGCGGCAAGAGCGGCGTCGAGCGGTCCGAGGAGTGGCGCTGGCTGTACATCATCCGTGCGATGCACCGCACCGATCTGGAGCCCAAGCCCCACATCCCGGCCCTGGCGGCCAAGAACGTCCAGTACACGTCGATGACGTGGGCCATCGCGCCTTACGACAAGGCGGGCTTCGGGGCGCTTTACAGCCGCGGCGAGGAGCCGAAGGATCAGGAAGGCTGGATCTACATCCCCACGATGCGCCGGACCATGAAGGCCACCTTCGGCACCCGCGGCGACGCCTGGAACAGCACGGACATGCTGTACGAGGACGTTCGCGGCTTCATGGGCTACCCCGAGTGGATGAACTGGAAGCTGCTGGAGAAGAAGACGATCCTGGCCCCGATGCACGCCGGCGTGCCCCAGGGCAAGGAGGCGCTGAACCAGGTCTTCGACTTCGAGACGGCGCCCTACTGGAACCCGAAACTGAAGTGGGAGCCCCGGTCCGTGTACGTGGTCGAGGCCACGGCGAAGTTCCCGGACTATCCCTATGCGAAGATGGTCTTCTACTTCGACGCCGAGTCGAACTGCATCCCGATCAAGGAGATGTACGACAAGAAGGGCAAGCTGTGGAAGGTCCAGATCAACGCCTACAACGATTCGCCGGACATGGACAAGGCCCCGCCCGCAGTCGGGACGTCGCTGATGGTGGACCTGCAGGCGAACCACGCCACGGCGTTCCCGTCGTACAACTTCAAGGCCAACATCAACCTGGACCCCGGCAAGTTCAGCCTGTCGAACCTGCAGAAACTGGGCAAGTAGCGGAAGTTCCATTCCCCTCGTGAGGTGACGCGACATGGACTTCCGCCAAAGACTGGCCCTGGCCGTGATTGCGGCCGCACTCTTCGCCCCCCCCGGCGCGATGGGCGACGAGCGCCTGCCGGGGGTGGCTCCGGCCGACCCCCTCTACGACGTCGCCATCGTGGGCAGGAACGTCTGGATCGTGGGATTCCCCGGCATCCTGCTGCACTCCTCCGACGGCGGGACGACCTTCGCGTCCCAGAGGCCGGCCGATCGGTCGTCCTTTTTCGCCGTGGACTTCGTGGACGAAAAGACCGGCTGGGTGGCGGGCCGGGGGGGGCAGATCCTGGCCACCCGGGACGGCGGCGCCACCTGGGAGAAGCAGGCGACCGGGACCACCGAGCCGCTGCTGGCCATCGACTTCGTGGACGCGTCCCACGGCATCGCGGTCGGGAACTTCGCCACCGCCGTCCGAACCGAGGACGGCGGCAGGACCTGGGTCGCCATCCGCGTCGCGCCCGAGGGCGAGGACCCTTCCCTGAACGGCGTCGCGTTCGCAACGGACCGCGAGGCCATCGTCGTCGGCGAGTTCGGTTCGGTGTTCCGCACCGGTGACGGCGGGCTGACCTGGGAAGCCGTGTCCAGCGGCGTCAACGACAGCCTCTACGGCGCCGCAGCGCTGCCCGGGGGAGTCCTGATGGCGGCCGGCGCCGAGGGTGTCCTGATCACCAGCGCGGACGGCGGCCGATCCTTCACCCCGGTCGCGACGGGCACGACCCGGCACCTGTTCCGCGTCACGGGAACCGCCACGCGGATCCTGGTCAGCGGAAACGGCGGGACCCTCCTGTCGGCGGACCGCCCCGAGGGGCCGTACGTCGCGTGGAAGGCGCCCACCTACTTCTGGCTGGGCGGGGCCCGACTGGCCCCTGACGGCACGGGTTTCCTGGTCGGCGGGCGAACACTGGTGCTCCGGACTGCGGATGGCGGGCGGACGTGGAAGCGATGGGGTGCGCCATGAGCATTTCCGAGCGCCTTGCGCGCTTCGTGCTGCGGAACCGGCTGGTCTTCCTGATCCTGATGGTGGTCTCCACGGCCCTCTTCGCGACCCAGATCCCCAAGGTTCGTATCGCCAGCCAGTTGATCGACCTGTTCCCCGAGAACCACGAATTCGTCGAAACCTACAAGGAGTTCCAGGACGTCTTCGGCGGCGCCAACGCGGTCATCATGGACATCGAGGTGTCCGAAGGGGACATCTTCCAGACCGGGACCCTCGAGAAGATCCGCAGCATCACCAAGGAACTGGAGATGCTGCCCGGGATCAACAACTACCAGGTCCTGTCCCTGGCCCAGCGCAAGGTCAAGAACATCACGGTGGACGCGTCGGCCGGGTTCCAGGCGTCGCCCATCATGTGGCCCGAGATTCCGAAGACGCCCGAGGGCATCCAGGCCCTGAAGGATCTGGTCCAGACGAACCCCCGCATCCACGGGTCGCTGATCTCCCGGGACGACAAGGCGGCCCTGATCGTCGCCGGCTTCTTCGAGGACCAGATGGACGTCAAGGAGGTGTACCAGCGCCTCCACGAGATCGGCAAGAAGGTCGAGGACGGCAACACGAAGGTCCACATCATCGGGCGGCCGGTGATGCTGGGCTATGTCCTGGAACACTACAGCCAGTTGACGTGGCTGTTCATCGCCACGATCGTCGCGATGATCCTGCTGCTGGCCATCAACTTCCGCGACATGCGGGGCGTGCTGATCCCAACGCTGACGGCGGTCCTCAGCGCCATCTGGGCCCTGGGCTTCATGGGCATGCTGGGCTACAACTTCGACCCCCTCATCCTGGTCGTGCCCTTCATCATCAGCGCACGGGCCCTGTCGCACTCGGTCCAGTTGATCGAGCGCTACAACGAGGAGTACGTCGTCACGAACGACACGCGAATCGCGGCCGAGCGGACCCTCGCGGGCCTCTGGGAGCCGGGCTTCGTGGGCATCCTGGCCGATGTCCTGGCCATGCTGGCCGTCCTGTTCACGCCCATCCCGCTGATGCAGAAACTGGCGGTCATGGGCGCGTTCTGGGGCCTCAGCATCGTGGCGACGGACCTGATCTTCAACCCGGTACTCCTGTCGTACCTGCCCCCTCCGAAGCGTCTGCCCTCGGCCGAGTGGGGCCCCCTGGCGCGCTTCCTGGCCGCCGTGGGCCGCTTCAGCATCGGGCCGAAGAAGTGGACCATCCTGGTCGGAACCGTGGTGCTGGGCATCGGCGGCTTCCTGGCCGCCCGGACCGTGCAGATCGGCGACGTGTACCCCGGCACGCCCATGCTGTGGCCGGACTCGCAGTACAACCTGGACACCGAGGCCATCGGGAAGAAGTTCGGGAACACCGACATCCTGAACGTCATCGTCGAGGGCCAGGCCTGGAACGCCATCAAGAGCCCGGACGTTCTGAGCAAGATGGCCATGCTCCAGCGCGAGATGTCCCTGCTGCCCGAGGTCGGCGGCACGTCCTCCATCGGCGATCTGATCCCGCCCATCGTCCGGGCCATGCACGGCGGCGACCCCCGGTGGGAGTTGACGCCCATCGACGGCCGGGAATCGGGCTTCTTCCTCGAGATGATCTACGGCGCCAGCGAACCCGGGGACCTGGCGCGCTTCGTCACGCCGGACAGCCGCAACGCGAACATCGCGATCTACCTGAAGGATCACAAGGGCGAAACCCTGCGGAAGGTCGTCGCGAAGCTGCGGGAGTTCGTCGAGGCGAATCCCATGAAGATGGCCGATCCGGCCGCCCTTGCCGCCGCCACGGCCTGCGAGCAGAAGGCCCCCGCTGCCAGCGAGGAAGGGGCTCCCGTCGACGGGACCGGGAACGCTGCCGCGGACAAGGAGGAGTGCCCGCGGGTCGAGCCCGGTGCGCGCTTCCGCCTGGCGGGCGGTTTCGCGGGCCTGCTGTCGGCCGTCAACGAGGTCGTGATGCGCACCGAGGCCCTGGTGACGCTGATGGCGTTCTTCGTGGTCTTCCTGGTGTGCGCCATTTCCTACCGATCGATCCTGGCAGGCCTGTTCTTCATGATCCCGCTGGTGGTGTCCAACTACCTGACCTATGCGCTGATGGGCCTGCGGGGCATCGGCCTGGACGTCAACACGGTGCCGATCGTCGCACTGGGCGTGGGTCTGGGCGTCGACTACGGGCTGTATGTGGTCAGCCGCATCGAGGAGGAGGTCCGGGCCCGGGGCGACCTGGCCGAGGCCATCATCATCGCGATGGCGACCTCGGGCAAGGCGGTCGTGGTCACCGCCATGACGATGGTCGCGGGCGTCGTGTTCTGGACGTTCAGTTTCCTGCGCTTCCAGGCCGACATGGGGCTGCTGCTGGTGTTCTGGATGACCATGTCGATGGTCGGATCCCTGCTGCTGCTGCCGACCCTGATCTGGCTGTTCCGGCCGAAGTTCGTGATGAGCAGGATGAAGCCGTTCTAGGCATGCCCCGAACTCACTTCACGATCGCGGCCCCCGTCTTCACCACAACGTACTGGACCGCGGGCGTCAGCGTCAGCGACACCGGGCCCGTCGCGGCGGCCGGGACGACGACGTTGGTTTCCTGGTCCAGCACCTCGACGGAGGCCACGTCCGGCGGCAGGTGCAGCAGCAGCGCGAAGGTGGTGTCCGGTCCCCCCAGGTCGGGACCGTCGGGGCCATCGTCCGGCTGATCGCGACCGTCCCAGCACGCCAGCACCACGTTGCCTTCCGGGGTGCCGAAGGCCAGCACGTACACGTCGTTCGGCAGTCCGAGGTTCGCGGACAGGTCGCCGGCGAACCGCCCGTCCCCGACGGCCGCGGTCATGCCCAGCACCGCCTTCCACGAGGGCTTCGCACGGCGCTGGTCCGGCGGCGGCCCGGGGGGGCCGAACAGCCCGAAGTAGTTTTCGTGGGGCCGCGTGCCCGTCGTGGTCGCCTCGCCATCCCAGAACGTGTAGATGTAGTACCGGTCCACGTCGTCCCGGGCGGACAGCAGGATGCTGCGCGCCAGCCAGCGGCCCTGGTCGGCCTCGGAAATCTCGTAGGACGGCCAGCCCATTTCCGTGAACCACACCGGCCGGTCGGGACAGCCCCAGTCGACCAGGCGGTCGCGCCCGTACTGCGTCATCGCCGACTGGCCGGGATACGCGTACCCGACGACGTCCCGGAAGTCCCGCTCGGGGGACCAGGCCTGGACGAACGTGTAGGGGTGGATCGCCAGCACGTCGAAGAACTGGCAGACCTCGGGCATCGCGGTCCCCACGTCCTTCAGGAAGGCCCAGCCCAGGGACGAGTCGGTGGCGCCCTGCCCTCCCAGGACGATCGTCGCGTCCGGACACTCGGCCATGACCGCATCGTGGGCGGCCTTCAGGAACAGCGCGAAATGGGCCGGATCCGGTTCCGGGGACCAGAAGCCCTTCAGGTTGGGTTCGTTCCAGACCTCGTACAGTTTGACCTGCGGACACAGGCGGGCGGCCATCGAACCCGCATAGGCGCCGAAGAGCGCCGGGTCGATGCTGCTGGTTCCGCCGGCGTTGGTTTCGGCCCAGACCACGCCGTAGTCGATGATCGCCAGCATGTCCCCGCCGGCCGTGACAACCGCGTCGACCCCGCCCGTCACCCGGCTCCAGTCCTGCTGGCCCTGCACGGGTTCGACGTTGTCCCAGCGGAAGTCGTTCCGGACGTGGATCGCGCCCAGTTCCTGGTAGCGGGCGATTTCGAAGTCCCG
>CAINDP010000273.1 GCA_903847405.1 uncultured Myxococcales bacterium
ACCCGATCCGCAGCCTGTGCCAGCGTCGCTGCGACGCCGGGGACATGGCGTTCTCGGTGTGCGCATGGAAGGTTCGCTCGATGACCGAAGTGCTGAACTGCGGCAACATGCCCGAGCCGAAGTAGAAACCGCCTTCCCGTACCCCCCCCCTCGCCGCAGCTTGTCCTTCGTAGCAGCATCAAGGGATGGTTTCAGGCATTCGCCTGGGGTGTCCGGATGGGGGATGGCTGTCGGGTGGGTGCAGGTCCTAGGGGCAGGAGGGGCACTGGGTGGGGTGGATCGATGCGTACCGGCAGAGCGACCCGTCGATCATGGCGTCCTGGCCCGGATCGCAAGGGCCGACCGTGGGCGTTTCGCTGCAGAACGGTGACACCAGGCAGCCCATGCACAGCTCGATCGGGAACGCGAACTCGTTCGACTGGATGACGTGCCCGTCCAGGGTCTCGCCGATGACCGACACGTAGACGGTGATCCAGACGGCCGGGCTGTCGACGGTTTCGGTCAGTTTCAGCATCTTGGTGTACAGGAGGTTCCCCAGTTCCGGCGGGATGGCCTGGAACATCACGACGCTTTCGGTCCTCGGTTCCATGCTGGCGTTGACGATCCATTCCACGCCTTCGGTCCCGTACTTGAAGCCGAGGGCCAGGGCGGCCTTCTTGTCCCCGAGCAGGCCCGTAACGATGGGCGTGGCGCTGGGCGTGAACTCGCCCATGTCCACGTAGACCTTCGCCCGCTTGACGCTGATGATGTGGACTTCGGGCTGCGGCGACGTGGTGCCTTCCCCGGTGATCGTGTTGATGGACTCCATCATGTTTCGCACGTGCGGAAACAGCAGGTACGTGTTCGTGAGCATCAGGTCCATCTTGCCGGCCATCAGGACGGTGGAAACGCTCTGGTTGGGCTTCAGCGTGCAACTGCCGGGGGTCCTGGCCATCACGTCCATGATGTACAGCGCCTGCGGGCTTTCGTGGTCGCAGTTCACGACTCCGGGCACGACCGCCAGCAGGGCCGCAAGGGCTCCAATCCGCAGCGGATTGAGGATTCGCTTCTTCACAGCGCCACCTCCCTGTTCACGACCTTCGGCGTGATGAAGATCAACAATTCGGAACGATTGTCCTGCTGCGCGCGGGACTTGAACAGCCACCCGAGGATCGGGATGTCGCCCAGCAGCGGGATCTTCTTGTAGGACTTGGACGTCGTGCGGGTGTAGATGCCGCCGATGACCGTGGTGTCGCCGTCGCGGATCAGCAGTTCGGTCCGGGCTTCCTTCTTCTGGATCGTCGGGTTTCCGTTGGCCGCGACGTTGCCGAAGTCCGGCTCGTTCTTGGAAATGTCCAGCTTCATGTTGATGTGGCCGTCGCGGGTCACGTGGGGAACGACGTCCAGGCGAAGTTCGGCCGAGAAGAACTGGGTGTTGACGCCCGAGGCCGACACGACGCTGATCGGGATCGACACGCCCTGGGAAATCGTGGCGCGCCGGTTGTCCAGGGTCGAGATGCGCGGGGACGAGATGATCTTCACGTCGCCCGTGGACTCTGCGGCGGACAGGCGCAGGGTCAGGTTCGCGGCGCCGCCGATCGAGCCGAGCTGCAGGCCCAATGCACCGCCTGCTCCCTGACCGACCGCTGCGGGAAGGTTGACCGCCCAGTGCGGGTTCGTGACCGAGATGCCGCCCGTGGGGGACGCCGGCTCGGCGCCGCCCTGGAGGCCGACGCTGCTGGGGAACACCAGGCCGGTTTCGTTGCCGTAGGCCGAGGCCATGGCGAACTTGCCGCCCCACTGGATACCGATGTCCTCGGAGAAGGTCGTCCGGGCCTCGACGATGCGCGCCTCGATGAGGATCTGCGCCGTCTGCTGGTCCAGGCGCCGCACCAGGTCCTCGGCCGCCTCCAGGTACTCCTCGGTGTCCTTGATGATCAGCGTGTTGGTCCGCGCGTCGACGTCCGCCGCACCCTTGGGCGACAGCACGCTGCGGACGCGGGACAGCATTTCCGACCCTTCGCCGTAGTTGATCGGGATCAACCGGACGACGATCGGCTTCAGTTCCTGGACCTTCTTCTGCTTTTCGACCTGGGCTTCGTACTCCTTCTGGATCACGTCGATCGGGGCCACCCGGTAGATGCCCTGCTCGATGACGTAGTCCAGGCCCTTGGTCTTCAGCACGGTGTCCAGCGCCAGGTCCCATGGCACGTCTTCCAGGTGGAAGGTGACCTTGCCCTGCACGGCCTCGCTGATGACGACGTTGACCTTGCCTTCGCGGGCCAGGAACGTCAGGACGTTGTGGATGTCGGCGTCCTTGACCGTCAGGTTGATGCGCTTGCCGCGGTACTTCTTCTTCTTGGGCACCATGGCCGGCTTCAGGTACTCCCGTGCGCCGTCGCCGGACCCCGAGGCAACCGTGCCGGGGGAGGGGGCGGCCATGGAGGCGGGAGCGGACGTCGCCGGGGCGAACGTCGGGGTGTACCCGGCGGGGGGTGACGACGGCGGGATCGCGCGGGCGACCATCTTGGACGGGGGCGTCGCGCGGGCGGTGGCCGGCGGGGTCGCGGCGCCGGCCATCATCTGGTCGGAGCTCTGTCCCGCGAAGGTCCACGCCAGGCGCCCATCGGCGACCTGGACCTGCTGGCCGACGGGCTTGGCCAGTTGGGCGACGATCCGAACAGATCCGTCCTCGGCGACGAACGCGCTGACCATGGAAACCCGCGACTCGAAGGCCGTGACGTCCATGCGGCGTTCCAGGTCCTTCGGCAGCGTGGCGTTCCGGATCGTCATCACCCACTGGTTCGTGCCGGGCGTGACGTCGTATTCCGGGGTGCCCTCGATCCCCAGGACCAGGGTCGGGCCGGTACGCGTGGACTTGAAGTCGATCGAGCGGATGATCGCCTTCCGGGCCGGCGCCTCCTGGGCGACGGTCCTGGCCGGCGGGGCCTTCCGGGACTGGTCCAGTTCGTTCTGCAGGCGAGCCACTTCGGCTTCCCGCGTCGTCAACTGGCGCGCCAGCTCCGAGGCCTCGGCCCGCACGCCCTGCAGATCGCGGTCGGCCTTCGCCTGGGCCGCCAGCAGGTCGTCGATGCGCGACGCGGCCTTCGCTTCGCGGTCCAGCGCCTCGCGCTCCTTCGCCTTGGCGCCGCTCATGTCGGCCCGCGCCCGATCCAGGGAGGCCTGCGCCTCTTCCAGGTCGCCGCGCAACCGCTTCTGCTCCGACTTCTGCGCCTGGGTGGCGACGGTGGTCTTCCGGGACTCGGTTTCCCTTGCCCGGGCCGCGGCCAGTTCCGCCTCGCGGCGAGCCACGAGGTCCTTCAGCCGCCCGACTTCCTGGGACTCCTTCGCGGCGCCCGAGGCCTTCAGTGCGTCGATCTGCTGCGCCAGTTCGGCGATGCGGGCATCACGTTCCCGCAGGCCCGCCTTGCTGCCTGCGGTTTCCTTCTGGACCTCGGCCCGCAGGGCCTTCAGTTCGTCCTGCTGCTGCTCGACCTTCGCCTTCAGGCTGGCCGCGCGGCTTTCGACCTTGGTGTCCTTCTTGGCGGCGACACGTGCTTCGTCGTAGGCCTTCCGCAGGACCTGCATCTCGGCTTCGCGGTTCTGCAGGCGTTCCCGCATGCGGGCCACTTCGGTGGACTCGCCGTCGCGACGCTCGCTCTTCAGGCGCTGCAGCTCGGAGCCCAGGCGCTCGACCTCGTCGGCACGCCGACGGGCCAGATCGTCCGCCAGGGCCAGGCGGTTCGCCAGGTCCGTCCGCACGGTCGCCAGCGAGCGCTCCTTGTCCGCCAGCGCGGTCTGCAGCCGCGAAACCTCGCTGCGGTCGGCGCGTCCCGCCTTTTCGGCGTTCAGCGCGGCCCTCAGCCCGGCCACTTCCTTTTCCTTCGAGGAGGCCGTTTCCTGGGCCTTGGCGACTTCGCCGCGGGCCCGGGTCATTTCGGTCGTCATCTCGCGGATCGTCGCGTCCTTCGAGGCGCTTTCGGCCCGTGCGGCCTCGACGTCGGCCCGCAGTTCGGCCAGTTCGGCCCGGCGCGCCGCCAGTTCGGTTTCCCGTGCCGCGACTTCGCGGGCCAGGGCTTCGGTCTTCGTGGTTTCGACGCCCTGGTCCTGGACCCGCGCCGTCGCCAGCTCCTTGCGGAGGGAGGACAGTTCGGCCTGGCGTCGGGCCTGCAGATCCATCACCTGCTGGCGTGCCTCGGCGGCGGCCTGCTCGGCCAGCGCCCGCTCCTTGGTGATGTCGGCCAGGCGGCGCTCTTCGTCCGCCAGCTTCCGCGCCGTCTCGTCGTAGGCCGCGGCGGCCTGCAGCCGCTGCGCCTCGATGGCGGACAGGTCGGCGGATTCCTTTTCCTTCCGGCTGGACACGGCAACCAGATCGGCCGTCTGGGACTTCGCCCGGGCTTCCAGACGGGTCAGTTCCTCGCGCTTCGCCTTCAACTGGGCGCCGGTCTCGTCGGCCTGGCGACGGGCCAGTTCCTTCCTGTCCAGCGTCGCGGACGCCTGCTCACTGCGGGTCGCGGCCTTCCGCGCCTCGTCCTCGGCCGTCTTCGCGCGCTTGGCCAGGGTCTCCCGTTCGCCCTGCAGTTCGGCCAGGCGCATTTCCAGGGACTTCGCCTTGGCCTGTGCGGTCGCCAGTTCCGTTCCGGTCGCCTTCGCGGACTGCTGGGCCGTCCGGAGGGCCTCGTCACGCGCCTTCGCGCCCGCCGCGGTCTTTTCCCGCTGCTCGGCCAGGATGCGCTCCAGTTCCACGACCTTGGCCTGGGCCGCGCTTTCCTTGGAAACCTTCGCGACCTTCAGTTCGGCCTGCAGCTTCTCTTCGTTCTGGCGCGCGGCGCGGGCCAGGGCGAGGTTCTCGTTTTCGCGGGCCGCCACTTCCTTCTGGGCCTTCTGGTTGGCCTCTTCGGCTTCCCGGGCCGTGCGGACTGCAGCCAGTCGATCCTGTTCCGCCGTCAGCGCCGCCTCGGCCGCTTCCCGGGCCAGGCGCGCGCGATCCGCCGCCTGCTCCTCGGCCACGCGCCGGATCGTCGCCTGTCGGGCCGCTTCCTCGTCGGCAGCGTTCCGCTCGGCCAGGGCCGCAGCGCCGGCCTTCAGGGCCTGCTGCTCCTTGCGCAGGACTTCCAGCCGCTCGGCTTCCAGGCGCCGGGCGTCGGCCAGGGTGGCCCGCTGGGATTCGGTCTTGGCGGTTTCGTCCTCGAGGGCCTTCTGGCGCCCCTCGGCCTTCGTCGTTTCGTCCCGCAGCGCGGCCAGTTTCTGCTCGGCCGCCGCCACCTTCGCCGACGCGTCACGCGCCTGGCGATCCGCTTCGACCCGCTGGGCTTCCAGGCGTGCCACGTCGGCCTTGGCTTCGGCAGACAACTGCGTCGTCTTGCGCTCGGTCAGCGACTTCAGTTCCTGCTCGACCTGTTCCCGGCGGGCCAGCGCCCGGGCGGTTTCGTCCTCGAGGGTCTTCCGCTGGGCTTCGGCCGTCGCGGTCTGGGCGCGCAGGGTGTCCTGTTCCTTGCGGAGGGCGTTCAGCCGGTCGACTTCCTGCTGCCGGGCTGCCGCCAGGGAACTGCGCTGGGCCTCCACCTTCGCGGTTTCGTCCCGCAGGGCGGCCAGCTTCCGTTCCGCTTCGACCGACTTCGCCGACGCCTCGCGGGCCTGGCGATCCGCTTCCGTGCGCTGGGCCTGGAGGCGTGCCACGTCGGCCTTGGCCTCGGCGGACATCTGGGTGGACTTGCGCTCGGTCAGAGCCTTCAGTTCCTGCTCGACCTGTTCCCGGCGGGCCAGCGCGCGGGCGGTCTCGCCGTCGAGGGCCTTCCGCTGGGCTTCGGCCGTGGCGGTCTGGGCGCGCAGGGCGTCCTGCTCCCTGCGCAGGGCGTTCAGCCGGTCGGATTCGACCTGCCCGGCCTGGACCAGGGAACTGCGCTGGGCCTCGGCCTTCGCGGTTTCCTCGCGCAGGGACTGCAGCTTGCGCTCGGCCTCGGCGATCTTCGCCGTGGCGTCGGCCCGCTGCGCTTCCAGGCGCCTGGACTCGGTCGTCGATTCGGTCGCCTTCCGCTCGGACAGGGCCTTCAGGTCCTTTTCGGCCTGGGCCTGGCGAGCCTGGGTCCGGACGGTTTCGGCATTGAGGGCCTGCAGCGAGCGCTCGGCAGCGGCGGCGCGAGCAGATGCCTCGCGGGCGGCCTGGTCGGCCTGGGCTGCGTCACGCTGCGCCTGTTCCTGCAACCGCTGGGCTTCGGCCCGAAGGCGCTCGGCCTCCATGCGGCTGGCTTCTTCCTTTTCGCGCAGCGACTGGTCGCGTTCCCGGGCGTCCTTCAACTGGCGCAGCAGGGCCTGCTCGCGCTTCAGTTCTTCGCGGACGCCGGTCACCTGCGTGGCGAGGGCGCCGGCTTCCGCCGTGCTGGCCCTGCGGCCTGCCGCGTCGATGCGGATCACGATGCCGTTGTCGATGGTGCGTACGTCGTACGCCGCGTCCAGACGCATCCCCAGGATGATCCGGCCGACCGGGACCCCGGACGACCTGAACTGGAGGGTGCCGACCTGATCGAGGACGCCGTTGTCCACCAGGACCGGATCGGAAACCTTGGACACATCGCCTTGGTTCACGTCAACGAAGAGGCGCACCGGGTCTTCCAGCTTGAATACGCTGAACGTCGGTGTGCGCGAGGCCGTGATCGTGACCACGGTCTCGTTGGCTTCCTCGGTAACACTGATCCCAGCGATGGGGTTGGAGCCGCTGCCCTGTCCCGTCACGACGACGGGAAGAGTCAGGAAGCACAGCAGCAACAGCCCCGCAACGCGAGAGCGTGACATCACGACCTCCGGGCGAAAGGAACTTTCCTCTCCGCGCAATCGTAAACGGGGTGTACGGACAGGTCAAAGAAACGGCCAAGAAAACGAATCGAAAGCCTTTGTGGTGCAAGCATCGGGCAACCGGGGGGGAGGCGTCAACCCCGGGTGGATCCAAGGCACAGGCGCGCGTTCCTGGAGCCGCCCGAGCACGCGGGCGCCTCGGGCCTTTCAATACCTCCTCGGCGGGGCCTTCCGCCGGGTTTGGAGTAGGCTTCATCCACTTCGTTTGCCATTTCGCGCCCGCATGATCCTGCTTTTCCCGCGCATGTCGCCGAAGTGTCACGGAATTGACAGATCGTCGAGGTTGTGGCACAAGCCTTGCTTGATTGACTGCGCCTGGGTGTGGTTCGCCGCGCCCGGGGGTGTCAACGCGGAGGGAACCTGTGATCCAGGAAGGACTGCGAGCCCGGTCGCGCAAGCTGGTCATGGAGATGCCGCGCCCCGCCAGGGACGTGGAGAGGCTCGCGCCCTACGACGCCGTGTCCTCGCTCTCGGCCATCAAGTCCCTCCCGAAGGGTACGGTTCCGCTGAAACTGGACTGGAACGAATCGTCGATTCCTCCGTCGCCCCGCGTCATCGAGGCGATCACCGGCTTCCTGTCGAACGGCCATCACCTGAACTGGTACCCCGAACTGGGCGCCCCGAAGGTGCGTGCCGCCCTGTCGACCTACACCGGCGTCCGCCCGGACTCGATCCTGGTGACGAACGGATCGGACGACGCCCTGGACCTGGTGTGCCGGACCTACCTGGAGCCGGGCGACGACGTGGTCGTGGTGTGGCCGACGTACGGCCATTTCCTGATCTACGTGAAGGCCCGCGGCGTCCAACCCCGCCTGGCGCTGCCCGAGGATCCCTACGCCGTGCCGACGGCCACGATCCTCGACACCCTCCGGGACGACACCAAGCTGGTCTACATCCCCAGCCCGAACAACCCGACCGGCACCGTGACGCCTCCGGCGGACATCGCGGCCCTCTGCCGCGCGTTCCCGGCGACGCTGTTCCTGGTGGACGAGGCCTACTACGAGTTCTGCGGCGTCACGTCGGCGCCGCTGGTCGCCGCGTGCCCGAACCTGGTGGTGACGCGGACGTTCTCGAAGTGCTTCGGCATCGCCGGCCTGCGGGTGGGCTACCTGATGACCGGCCCGGTCATCATGGAAAACCTCCGCAAGCTCTACAACCCCAAGAGCGTGAACGCCCTGGCCCAGGTGGGCGCGGTGGCGGCCCTGGCCGACGTGGACAGCCGCGAGGCCTACGTCGCCCAGGTGCGCGCGGGCCGGGATCTGCTGGGCCATGAACTGCGCCGACGCGGCGCCGAGGTCCGCGTGACCCAGGCCAACTACGTGCTCGTGCGTGTGCGCGATCCGCAAGGGCTGGTGGGTGCGCTGGAGTCCGTCGGGGTGTTCGTCCGGGATCGCAGCCGGATGGAAGGCTTTGCGGGCTGGGTCCGCTTCACCGTCGGGACCCTGTCCCAGATGCACGACCTGATCGAGCGCATGGACGTCCTGCTGGAAACCCGCCCGGACCTGCTGGCGTCGTTCGTTCCCTGACCCCCGCCCCCGGTTGACCCGGCACACCGGCCTCCCCTACCATCAATGCATCCGACTCCGCAGGAGCCCAGGTGTTCATCGAGAAGGAGCCCGCCAAGGCGGCCGAGGCGAAGAAGGTCCGGGACGCCCTGCAGAAGGATCCTGCGCCCGAGCCGGCGCGCAAGAAGGGGCTGCAGGAGATGGGTTTCCAGGACCAGAGCAAGGCCCTGTCCGCGCGGAAGCCCGTCGCGATGGCCTCGCCTTCCCTGGCGTCGGCGCCCGCGGGGGGCGATCCCGTGGCCGAGGTCCGGCGGCTGTTCCGGGACAACGACCTGCCCGAGACCCTCGTGCCGGCGAACGTCGTGGATTTCCGTCACGACCCGGCCTCCGGCGCACTGACGCTGACCCTGCAGTCGATGTTTTCCCGGAAGTTCGACGAGGAGAACACGGTGCGGTTCGACCGCGTGATTGCGGGCGTCCTGCAGAAGGGATCCTTTTCCGGGATCAGCGGCATCACCCGGGGCAGCGCCGCGATCGTCGCGATGTCCCGGTCCCGGCCCGGCGTGATCGCGATCCGCGGCCGGGTGGGACCCTTCGGCAAGTCGATGGAATTCCGCGACGAGGCGTTGCCCGCGCTGCCCTGACGGGATCAGAACTCGGGCTGGTTTCCCGGATCCGCCGGCTGGGGTTCGCCGAACAGGTCTTCCTGTTTCGGCTCCGGCTGCACGGACGGAAGTTCGCCACGAGCCACCGCCGCCGCGTGCCGCAGCACGGTCGCCACGTCCAGGGCCGACGGCGGGCGCACCTCGACATCCAGTTCCAGGCACGACACGAAGACGGCGCGCACCTCCGGCGCCAGGCCCGCCTGCTCCAGGCGCTTCAGGCGGGCCTGCCGGGCGCCCTGGGCCGTCGATCCGGACGGGAGGGGACCCAGGAGGCACTCCATCAGCAGCAGCCCGAACGAGTAGATGTCCGTCCCGGGGGTGAGGTCGTACCCGGCTTCCTGCTCCGGGGACATGTAGTCCGGCGTACCGCAGATATACAGCGACCGGTCCCGGTGGATCTCGAGGGCCTTGGCCATGCCGAAGTCCATCAACTTCACCTGGCCGTCGGGCAGGACCATGACGTTGCCGGGCTTGATGTCCCGGTGGATGACCTTGCGGGCGTGGGCATAGGCCAGGGCGTCGGCCAGGGTGGTCGCCATCGACGCCACGCGTTCCAGGGGCATCAGGTGGTCGTGGGCGCGATCCAGGACCCGGTCCAGGGGATCGCCGTCGATGAACTCCATCACCATGTAGTGGCGCGCGGACACGTGGCCCACGTCGTACACCTGCACGATGGCGGGGTGGGACAGGCCTGCCACGATGCGGGCCTCGCGCAGGAAGTACTCCTCGGCGATGTCGTCGGGGAGGTTCGGGTTCGACAGGAACTTCAGGACGACGTCGCGCTCCAGCAGGGAGTCCCGGGCCAGGTACACGATGGCCGTGCCGCCCTCGCCCAGGCGCCGCATGACGGTATAGCGTTCCGGCAGGCCGGGGGGGATGACGTCGGCGCGGGGGGATCCGGGCTGCGGCGTGGGATGCGCCTCCGAGATCCGACGGGCATCCTCCAGGTGCTGCAGTTCAAAGCGCATGGGGTCCGTCAGCAGGTTTTCGCCCTCCAGGCGCTTGAGGGTCTTGAGGGCGGGGTCCAGGGCCTGTTCGCGGACGAAGAAGCCGATCAGGTGCTCGAAGGCCTGGCGGGTCTGCTCGGTGGGGGTGACGCGTTCCACGAAGTGGGCGTAGTAGCGCACCGCCTCGCCGGTCCGGCCCTGCTCGCTGAGGATTCGTCCCAGCAGGTAGCACGCTCGGGCGAAGCCCCGATCCGCCGACGTGGACATCTTCAGGATTTCTTCCGCCTTTTCCCGGTGTCCCAACTGGTAGGCCAGGCGGCCCGCCTCCAGGAAGTGGCCCGCGGCCGCGAGGGCCTGGATTTCCTTTTCGGGGTCCTGGATGCGGGCGTACAACTGGGCGGCGTGGGCGTGATCCCCGGCCTCCTCGTACAGCGCTGCGGCCTCGCTGCCCAGGCCGGCCTTTTCCAGCAGGCCCGCGCCCAGTTCGGGGCGACCGGCGCGCTGGTACGCCTGGGCCGCCTCGCGAGGCATGTTCGCCTGGGCCCAGCACTCGGCGGCGTTCATGGGATCCCGGGCCGCCTCGAACGCCTCCGCGGCCTGCGGGTAGCGGCCGTCCTTGCGCAGGGCCCGGGCCGAAAGGCGGTGGGCTTCGCTGTCGCGGCCCAGGTGCCGGTAGATCCGGGCGGCGTGGTCGAAGCGGCCGGAGGCGACCATCTCCTCGGCGGCGCCCCACATGTCCCCCACCTGGGTCAGCAGTTCCGCGGACCGCTCGTGATTGCCGGCGCGCGAAAACACCTCGGCGGCCCTGCGCAGGTCCGGGACGCGCAGCAGGGCGTTGGCTGCCGATTCCAGATCGCCCGCCCGCTCGAACAGCTCCGCGGCCCGGGCATATTTCTGCATGCGCATGGCGACGCGGGCGGCGCCCTTGTGGTCGCTCTGGCGCAGCAGAAGGTCCATGGCCTCCTGCAGGCGGCCGGCGCTGATCAATGGTGCGACGCTGGTCGGTCCGTGGGCATCGCCGGAGGCGGGAGCACCGGGCGTGGCCGGCCGGTTGGCGGGGGCGGGCGCGGTCCGACGCGTCCGGGACGCCGCCAGCGCACGCAGTCCGGCGTAGCCCAGCGCCAGCGTGCCGGCCGCCAGGCCCACCACGACGAGGACCGAGGTGGTCTCCAAGTTCCATTCACCGGTAACGAACCGCGCTGCGATTATCAGGCGTGCGTGCACGAGGGGCCAAGTAGACGACGGAGGCGCCCGTTACGGCTTGCGATTGCGCGGCGCGTGGAGTATCTTCGGGGCCGCCCACGGGGCGAGTCCTGCATGGAGAGGGGTACGATGGGACGGGTGGTCGAAGGCCAGATGAACGCGACCGGGCTTCGGTTCGCGCTGGTGGTCAGCCGGTTCAACCACTTCATCACGGGTCGCCTGGAAGAGGGGGCGCTGGACGCCCTGGCTCGCCACGGCGCGGACGCCGCCGCCGTGGACGTGTTCCGCGTTCCCGGCGCGTTCGAAATGCCCCTGGCGGCCAAGAAGGTTGCGTCCTCGGGCAAGTACGACGCCGTGATCGCCCTGGGTTGCGTGGTCCGCGGTTCGACGCCGCACTTCGACTACGTCGCCGGCGAAGCCGCCAAGGGACTGGCCATGGCCAGCATGGAAACCGGCGTTCCCGTGTCGTTCGGGGTTCTGACGACGGACAACCTGGAGCAGGCCATCGAGCGTGCCGGCACCAAGGCCGGCAACAAGGGATGGGACGCTGCCATGGGCGCGATCGAGATGGCCAACCTGCTCAAGGCGATGTGAATCGTCCCGGCATGCCACCGCCGCTGGGGCGGGGGGCGAGGGTGCAGCGATGGGAACCCGGCGGCGGGCGCGGGAATGCGCGCTTCAGCTCTTGTACATGTGGGAATTCCACCGCTCGCTGAGCCATGCGGGGACATCCGCCTTCTGGACCGACCGTCCCCAGGAAGAAGTCGCCACGCAGGATTTTTCGAACGTCCTGGTCGAGGGCGTGGTGCGACGCCTGGAGGAAGTGGACGAACTGATCCGCAAGGCCTCCTTGAACTGGCGCATCGACCGGATGGCGACCGTCGATCGGAACATCCTCCGGTTGGCGACCTTCGAGTTGATGGAAGTCACCGACACGCCGATGAAGGTCGTCCTGAACGAGGCGATCGAACTGTCCAAGCGATACGGTTCCGAGGATTCCAGCGCGTTCGTCAACGGCGTGCTGGACAAGATCGGGTCGACCCTCCGACCCGGGCAGAAGAAATAGGCGCGCGGTCGCGGCCCGCGGTGGCGCGACGGCCTGTGCAGGGGCGATTCCGGGCATGAAGATCCAGTTCGTCAAGCCCGACCTCCACCAGATCGACCACGTGGCGGCCGAAACGTTCGTCGTCACGCTCTTCGAGGACGAGCGGCCCCCCCGCGGGCTGGCCGGCCTGCTGGACTGGCGCCTCAGCGGCCGCCTGTCCGGGATGATGCTGTCGAACCAGATGGCCGGGCGCTTCCGCGAGGCGGTGCTGTTCCCGGCATACGGCCGCCTGCCGTCCGTCCGCGTCTGCGCCTACGGGCTGGGCCGCACGGCCGATTTTTCGCCGGCCCGGGCCCGGGAAGCGTCCTGGTTCATCGCCGACTCGCTGCACAAACTGCGCGCAGGCTCCTTCGTGACGTCCCTGCCGGGTTCGCCGTCGGCCGTGGTGCCGGTGCGGGCCCGCATGGAACTGTTCCTGGAGGAAATGGTCCGCGTGTTCGGCACCGACGACGCCTCGGCCGCGGTCGAGGTCTACCTGGTGGAGCCCCAGGAGTACCACCGGGAACTGACCGAGGTCGTGTCGACCGCCATGCGCAAGTTGAGGGGGCTGTGGAAATGACCTCGTCCGACCTTCTGCCGATTCCCGCCGATCGCATCTGCATCGCCCTGGACACCGCCGATCCGGACCAGGCCGCCGCCACGGCGCGCCTGCTGGCGCCCTACGTCGGGTGGTTCAAGGTGGGCGTGACCCTGTTCGCCGGCGCCGGCCTGCGGGCGGTGGAAGCCGTCGCGTCGGCGGGTGGCCACGTGTTCCTGGACCTGAAACTGCACGACATCCCGGCCCAGGTGAAGGGCGCTGTTTCGGCCGCGTCGGACCTGGGCGTCGGCCTGCTGACCGTCCATGCGGCGGGCGGCCCGTCGATGCTGGCCGCCGCGGCCGAAGGGCGGCGCAACGGGCTGGCCGTGGTCGCGGTGACCGTGCTGACGTCCCTTTCTGCGGACGAATGGGCGCGCGTCTGTCCGGGATCCTCCCCCGAGGAGTCCGTGGCGCGCCTGACGGACCTGGCCGTTGCTGCCGGGCTGGACGGCGTGGTGCTGTCGCCTCGCGAGGTCGCCGCAACGCGCGCCCGGGTGCCGCGGGAGTTCAAGCTGGTCACCCCCGGCATCCGTCCCGTGGATGGCGCGATGGACGACCAGGCGCGAACGGGCACTCCGCGCGGGGCCCTGGCCGACGGTGCCGACATCCTGGTCATCGGGCGCCCGGTGACGCACGCCGCCGATCCGGTGGCGGCCATCCGGGCCATCCGGGGCCTCGCCTGATCCGGGCTTCTCCCCTGTATTTAGAGGTGCTTGATGGCTGGACCCCGCCGGGACTCCCGTCCCATGCGCCCGATGGATCGCCCACAGCGACGGGACGGCCCGCCCAATCGTTCGTCCCACCGCGATGACGGCCCGTCCATCGACGACCTCGTCTACGGCCTGCATCCCGTCGAATCGTACCTGGCCGAGGCCCCGTCGCGCGTCCGGGAACTGCTGGTGGACGGCGGCGCCGGTGCCGGTACCCGGAAGGCCATGGATCTGGCTGGGGCGGCCGGCATTCCGGTGCGGGTGCTGCCGGCGGAAGCGTTCCGCGACCTGTCCCGGGGGCGCCTGTTCCAGGGCGTCGCGGCCCGGGTGAAGCCCCACGAGTACGTGGACGGCGACGAACTGGCCGAGTCGTGCGTGTCCGATCCCACGTCGGTGCTGGTGGCGCTGGATTCGGTGCAGGATCCCCACAACCTGGGGTCGATCCTGCGCACGGCGGCCTTCTACGGCGTCAAGGGCGTCGTGATCCCGAAGGATCGGGCGGTCGGCGTGACGCCGGTCGTGGTGAAAGCGTCGGCCGGCGCCGCGGCGCGCATGCCCGTGGCGCAGGTGACCAACCTGACGCGGTGGCTGCGGGCCTGCGCGGATGCCGGCTGGACCGTGGTGGGCGCCGTGGCGAAGGGCGGGGTGGCGCCGTCGGCGCTGGTGTCCGCGCGGCCGCTGATCCTGGTGCTGGGGTCGGAGGGCGAGGGGCTGCGGCGCCTGGTCGGCGAGGCCTGCCAGATGCACGTGACGATCCCCTCGCCGGGCGGGTTCGAATCGCTGAACGTCGGCGTGGCCACGGGGATCCTGCTGGCCGCGGTGTCGGGCGAAGCCGCCGTGGTGGCGTCCAAGGCAACAGAGGAAGAACGATGACGGGACCGCGCATGGTCTACTGCGACGATCGGGGGGAACTGTACGACCACCCGTTCTACGGCATGACGGTGTTCGACGGCCTGCGCGTCCGGCCGCCGCGCGAGGACGAACTGGTGACGCTGCCCCCGGGCAGCGACGTGTGGATGCTGCCCGGCCGGTCGCCCTATGGCTGGAACATGGAAACCGGGGGCCCCGAAATCCTGCGCGGCTTCAACGGCGCCTCGGCCTTCGCCAGCCCCGCCTGGCTGCGCCTGGCCCTGCCGGCCTACGTGAAGGAGGAAGGCGCGCCGACGCTGCCGCTGTTCGCCTACGCGCCCCTGGGCTGGCTGCGCGGCCGGCTGGTCACCACGGCCCTGCGCGTGGACACGTCGAACCGCCAGGACCCGACGCAGTTCCACCTGCCGCAGATCCGGAAGGCCGCGAAGGCCCTGCGCAAGGCGATGCCCGCCAACCGGCTGGTGGAGCACCTGGAGCACTGCGCCCTGGTGTACTGCTGCCGCGCGGCCCAGAACTTCTTCCTGGCCCGCGAGGAATGCCCGCTGCCCACGTCGCCGACCTGCAACTGCGCC